>NZ_CP015031.1:1931309-2253194 GCF_011455875.1 Basfia succiniciproducens
TTATCATAACGATCATATTGATGTAAACGTTGCTGCGGCGGTGGTGAATAATCCTAAACTTGATCATGTTAAATTTATCGGGCCGCAATATTGTGTCGATATGTGGACCAAATGGGGCGTACCGGCTGAACGCTGCGTAGTAGTAAAACCGGGCGATACGGTTAAAATCAAAGACTTGGAACTTGTAGCCCTTGATTCTTTTGACCGCACTTGTCTGGTCACATTGCCTGCACGGGGTGCGGAAGACAACGGCGGCGAACTTAACGGTATCTGCCCGAGCGACGAAGAAATGGGACTGAAAGCGGTTAACTACCTGATTAAAACCCCGGGCGGTAATATTTATCACTCCGGCGATTCCCATTATTCAATTTACTATGCAAAACACGGTAAAGATTACGATATTGATGTCGCGTTAGGCAGCTATGGTGAAAATCCGTTAGGTATTCAGGATAAAATGACTTCAATTGATATTCTTCGTATGGCAGAATGTTTAAGAGCCAAAGTGGTTATTCCGGTTCATCATGATATTTGGACTAACTTTATGGCAAGCACAAATGAAATTCTTGAGCTTTATCGCATGCGTAAAGATCGTTTACAATATCAGTTCCATCCGTTTATTTGGGAAGTCGGCGGTAAATATGTCTATCCGCGTGATAAGGATTTAATTGAATATCATCATCCTCGCGGGTTTGATGATTGTTTTGAACAAGAACCAAACGTTCCGTTTAAATCAATTTTATAAAACGCATAACTACCGCACTAATAAAAAGTGCGGTAGTTTTATGTTCATTTTTATATATTTGAGTTAATCATAGTTGGTTCGGAGTAATATAATGAATGAACAAATCAGACACAATAAGTTATTGACTCTGTTAGGAGAAAATGGATTTCTTTCTGTGCAGGAAATTATGACTGCACTTAATATCTCACCGGCAACGGCACGTCGGGATATCACCAAATTGAATGAGCAAGGCCGCCTGAAAAAATTAAGAAACGGCGCCGAGGCGGTTATTCAATCTACCTTCCAGCCACAAAAAAAACAAAATGAAATAAAGAACTTAGATGAAAAACAACGCATTGCGGCACTTGCCGCAAGCCTGTGTCAGAATGACAGTAGCGCTATTTTAACTTGTGGTTCTACAATGCTTTTGCTGGGCAATGCGTTGTGCAATCGTAACGTTCAAATCATTACCAATTATCTTCCGTTGGCAAATCAGCTTATTGAAAACGATCACGAACGGGTTGTTATTATGGGCGGGCAATATAATAAAAGCCAGGCGATTACGCTTTCGTTAAGTGAGCACAATGAAGCTTTTGCCGCCGATATTATGTTTACCAGCGGAAAAGGGCTTACCGCACAAGGTTTATATAAAACCGATATGGTTATCGCTTCTTCAGAACAGCGGCTGCTGAAACGAGCACAAAAACTGATTGTGTTAGTGGATAGTAGCAAGTTGGACAAAACGGTGGGAATGCTGTTTACCGAATTAAAAAATATTGACCTTATTATTACCGGGCAGGAAGCGGATCCGGATTTTATTCGTACGCTCCGAGAAAAAGGCATCGATGTGATGTTGGCGTAGTGCCTGATTGTGTTGAAAAGCTAGTTATAAAGGGTGATTTTCAGAAATTCTACCGATAAAAAAACCTCCGGCATTGAACCGGAGGTTTTTATTTGGAATGTTCCATAAAATTTCCTAAAAACTGACCGCACTTTTTAATTTTTTGAGTGCATTGGTTTCCAGTTGACGGACACGTTCTGCGGAGATGTTATATTTTGCCGCGAGTTCGTGCAACGTAGCTTTGGTATCGTCTAACCAACGAGCCTGAATAATATCTTTGCTGCGTTCGTCTAAGTTTTCCATCGCATTGCTGAGCTGATCAATGGCTTGCGTTTCAAAATTTTCGCTTTCAAGTTCCGCCGCAAAGTTGGAGCTTTTATCTTCAAGATACATTGAAGGTGCAAAAGTTTCTTCTTCGCTGTCATCCGTCGGCAAATCAAAGCCGACATCGGCGCCTGTCATGCGGCTTTCCATTTCAATCACGTCTTCTTTGGTTACGCCTAATTCATTAGCGACTAAATCCAGTTCATTATCGCTGAACCAGCCTAAACGTTGTTTGGTTTTGCGCAGATTGAAAAATAATTTACGTTGTGCTTTGGTAGTAGCAACTTTAACGATACGCCAGTTGCGGAGCACATATTCATGAATTTCAGCCTTAATCCAATGTACGGCGAAGGAAACCAGACGTACGCCGACTTCCGGATTAAAACGTTTAACCGCTTTCATTAAACCGATATTGCCTTCCTGGATTAAATCCGCTTGCGGAAGCCCGTAGCCGGAATAACCGCGCGCTACGTGAATAACAAAACGAAGATGAGACAAAATTAGTTTTTTTGCCGCCTCTAAATCTTCTTGATAATACAAACGTTCCGCCAATTCCTTTTCTTCCTCTGCGCTAAGCATAGGATATTCGTTCGCGGCACGAATGTACGCTTCGATACTGCCTTGCGGAACTAACATCATAGTTTGTGTTTCTTTAGTCATTGTCTTCCTTCTTAGTAAACAATAGGTTTACCGATTAATTATTGCATAAATCGAAAGAAGATCAACTCCTTTCAATTTTATGTTAAATAAGACCGCACTTTACCAAATAAAGTTCAATAAATCTGATTGTTTTACTCAGTTTTTTATTAAAAATTTTTCTTTTCTTATTAAGCTTAAGGTACCCAAAGTTAATAACGTAATGCAACATGAGGCGAAACCGAACATGGCTAAACCGAGTAATTCAAGATACGGGCTTGAACTGCTATGAGCGGTATGCAAGCCGACTCCCGCCATGGAGGCTAAACCGAATGAAAATGCCCAAAACGGCATGGTAAAACCTTTTGTAGCAATCCAGGGCATTAGGCGCAGTAAGAAAAATAATTGCAATAATCCGTAACCGATTAATCCTTTCGCCAATAAATCGATTTCGCCGTCGTTAATCGCCAAATAAGCCGAACAGCAAACAAAAGCGGGTGCCAGTTGAATACCGATAATCGGGCGAATATTTTCGGGCAAAGCGGTTAAATTGCGTAATCGTTGCTGTACGGCGGGTTCAAGAAAGAACCAGGCAAGCATACCGCCGCCTAAAAACAATGCGCCGATTTCACTATAACCTAATGAACCTAACGCATTAGCGCTGACAAAATTAGTGGCGACGGTTGGAAGATACAAAACCGGTGTGGCGGCTTCCTGAGGATGACCACTGCGCCATAATCCCGCCGAACGAAACATAGCAAAACCAAGTTGCCCGATAATGCCGGACGCGGTTAATACAACCGCCGTTTCGCGGCTGTAAGGCAATGCGCCCATGGCAACCAGAATCGTAGTAATAGGAATTAAGCTGACAAAACAACCGAGAATCGGGTGATATAATTCCGCTTTCGCCTGTTCGGGATAAGCTTTCCATTTGTAAATATAAATAACGATTAAGGCAAGCCAGATTGCCGTTGCGACTGTTAGAACGCTCTCCCCGATGATCGCAGGTAAAGGCAGAATTATAGCGGCATAACGCCAGGCAAGCCCAAGCCCCGCCAATCCTAATACCATGCTGAAATAGTTAACGGGAATCGGAAACGGTTTTGTATCGGACATTATTTTTCAATGGGTTGTAATTTATAAGTCAGATCGTTATTAATTACGTCAAACAACAAATCAATATTCGGATGTTTATTCGGATTTTGTTTTGCATCCGCACTATGTTCGGCAAAAATCTCCACGCCTTTTTGTGCGGAAGTGCGGTCTAATTTTCCGTTAAATTGTGCGGCAAGCGCATTATAAACGCGCAATGAGCCTAATTTACCCGCTACTGCCGGAATGTGATGAATTACCTCGTTATCTTTGATTACATCCAAGCCCGATAAGCGGTCGATGGCGGGTAATGCGTCTAAATTGGTTTTGAAATCCATAAATACCTCAAAAATTAACTGATTGCCTGTTCTGCGTTCACTTCGCCCAGCTCGCCGATAAAGCGAACTTCAGGTGATAAATAAACATCGAATTTTGCCGCTACAGACTGGCGTACATGATGGGCTAATTCTACGATGTCGGAGGCGGTGGCGTCGCCTTTATTCACCAGTACCAATGCCTGATTCTGATGGACCGCCGCACCACCGATTTGATAGCCTTTTAATTGGCATTGATCGATGAGCCAGCCTGCCGCAAGTTTCACCGAGCCGTCATCCTGCGGGAAATTCGGTATATTCGGGTATTTTTGTTGCAGTAAGGCGAAATGCCCAGCGCTAATCACCGGATTTTTAAAGAAACTGCCCGCATTGCCGAATTCTTTTGGATCCGGCAGTTTAGCCCGGCGAACGGCGCAAACTTCGTCGAAAATTTGCTGAAAACCGACCGCACTTTTATCGAAATTGGCAAGCGTGCCGTACTTTAATACCGGTTGCCATGCTTTGGCTAATTTTAATCCAACCGCAGTTACAATAAAACCTTGCGCGTATTTGTGTTTGAATACGCTTTCGCGATAACCGAATTCGCATTCCTCATTGGTCAGGCGGAATTGCTTGCCCTGATTTAAATCCAAAACATCCACATAATCGCACACATCTTTAAATTCAACGCCGTAAGCGCCGATATTTTGTACCGGAGCGGAGCCGGCGCAGCCTGGAATGAGCGCAAGATTTTCTAAACCGCCGATACCCTGAGATAACGACCATTCCACCAAGTTGTGCCAGTTTTCGCCGCCGTTTACATGTAAATAATGAAATTGCTCATCTTCATTGTGTTCAATACCCATTAAACGGTTGATTAATACCGTGCCGGCAAAATCTTTTAAAAATAACACATTGCTGCCTTGTCCTAAGAACAAAACGGGCTGATTTTCTTGTCGGCAACCATCCCAAACCTGTTGTAGTTGTTCAAGTGCGGTAATTTCGACGATATTTTTTGCCTGAGCGGGAACGGCGAAGGTATGAAAGGGTTTTAAACTTTGCATAAATTATCCTTATGATTATTTTGCAGTTAGTTTAGCTTTTGTTATGTGTTTGAGCAAATTTATGAAAAAAATACCGCACTTTTATGCGGTATTTTATTTGATGATATAAAATTAATGAAAGTAGGCGGCGACTTCAACGAAGAATTTTAATAAAGAGGCGTTTAATAAATCAATAAAGAACGCGCCGACCATAGGTACGATTAAGAACGCTTTATGAGAATGACCGAAATGGGCGGTGACCGCCTGCATATTAGCAACGGCGGTTGGTGTCGCGCCTAAACCGAATCCGCAGTGACCGGCACTTAACACTACCGCATCATAGTCCGAGCCCATTACTCTGTAAGTCACTAAAATAGCAAAGGTCGCCATTACCACCACTTGAAGCGTTAAAATCACAAATACCGGTAATGCCAAGCCCGCCAGTTCCCATAATTTTAACGACATTAAAGCAATGGCTAAGAAAATAGATAAACCGACCGTACCCAATACGTCGATAGTTTGATCCGGCGCGGTGAATTTAAAGACTAAGGTTAAGGTATTACGCAAAATTACGCCGGTAAACAAACACCATACGAAAGTCGGTAATTGGAATGCGGTGCCTTTTGCCAATTCGTCAAGAAATTGCCCCACCAGCAAACAAACCGCCATCATGCTGATGGTTTCGATAATAGCGCGGGAATTTACTTTACGGCGATAAACCGGTTTTTCAAATACTTCTTGTACGTCGTCAACGTTTTCATCTTCCGGCACCTCTTCTTTATGTAAGCGGGTTAACAAAAATCTTGCCACCGGGCCGCCGATAATACCGCCGAATACCAAACCGAAAGTGGCGCACGCCATAGCTAATTCCATCGCGCCCGAAATGCCGAAATCATTGGTTAAGGTTTCCGCCCAAGCCGCACCCGTACCATGACCGCCGGTTAAGGTTACCGAACCAGCAATCAAACCGTAAGCCGGGTCTAAACCTAATGCCATTGAACCGAAAATTCCCACGGTATCCTGAATGGCGATTAACATTGCCGCCACCACTAAGAACATCACTAAGGGTTTGCCGCCTTTGATTAAGCGGGCAAAGTTTGCGCTTAGTCCGATTGAACTGAAGAATACCAACATCATAGTACGCTGTAAGTTGCTGTCAAAACTAAAACTTAATCCCCAGATTTCATGCACGACGGTTAAAACAATTGCAACAATAAAGCCGCCGACAACAGGTTCGGGAATATTAAAATTACTTAACAATTTAACGCGTTTAACTAAGAAATAACCCAATAATAAAACCAAACAAGCGAGCGCTAACGTCTCGTAAGTATCAAAAGTCATAATTATCCTCTAGGCTGAAAAATGCAAAAAACATCAAATCGAGAGAGAAAATTTGCATTCTTTTTATTTAATTAATAGCTGATTTGATGTAATGAAAGTCCGATAATTTATCAGAAAAGCGGTTTTTTCGCCAGGGAAACCCGCTTTTTATGAAAGGAAAACGTTTGCGGAATAGTTTGATTCAGGCGGTTATACCTTTAACCAAAATGTTACCGGTCCGTCATTTGTGAGGCTTACTTGCATATTTTCCGCAAATTTACCCGTTTCAACCCGCACTTTTTCCCCGCATTTTTGTACAAAATATTGATAAAGTTCATTCGCCAGCTCCGGCGGTGCACCTTTGGAGAAACTAGGGCGCAAACCCCGGCCCGTATCGGCGGCTAAAGTAAATTGTGACACCACCAATAATTCTCCGTCGGTTTGTTGTACATTCAAATTCATTTTGTCGTTTTTATCGCCGAAAATGCGATAATTCAGTACTTTTTCGGCAAGTTTATCGGCTTTTTCCTTTGAGTCTTCTTTTTCGACGCCAAGTAAAACCAATAGCCCGCCGCCAATTTGACCGACGGTTTGTCCGTTTACGTCCACTTTCGCTTGGCTGACGCGTTGGATCAATGCAATCATTCTGTTTTTTCCTTAATAGCGGTTAAATTCAGATCACCTGATTTTATCAGGCGCATATCTCCTAAAACGGCGGTAAGTTGCGCCCCTAACAGGATAAAAAGCCAGCTTAATTGAATCCATAATAAGGTAATTGGCAAGGTCGCCATAGCGCCGTAAATTAACTGGTAAGAAGGGAAAGTCGCCATATACCAGGCAAAGGCTTTTTTACCCAGAGTAAAAAAGATAGCGGCGACTAATGCGCCGACAGCGGCATAGCGGAAATTCACTTTTGTATTCGGTACCAAAGTGTAAATCAGACTGAAACTCAGCCATGTCAGTAAAAACGGCACAAAACTTAATAATTTTAAGCCGAAAGGCAGCCCTAAATCACCTTCAAAAGCGATAATAGAACGGATATAGGTATTGATGGCAAAGCTCATGCCGATAAAAATCGGACCGAGGGTAAGCAGCGTCCAATAAATGGTCATGGAAAAAATAAAATTACGGTTTTTACTGTTCCAAATATCGTTAATTGTTCTGTCTATTTGATTTATAAGTAAAAGTGCCACGGCGATTAAACTGATAATACCCACCGCACTCATGCTTTTTGAGTTAACGACAAATTCATCAATATATTGCCCGACAGTGTCGCCGGCAGAGGGTGAGAAATTATCAAAAATAAAGGTTTTTAATTCCGCAGCCGCCTCATTGAACATCGGGAATGCGGAAAAAATAGCGAAGACCACCATCACCAAGGGAACAATGGCAAGCATTGTACTGTAAGTCAGCGCGCCTGCCGCCTGGGTGAGTTTGTTCTGTTGGAAGCGGCAATAGAAAACGGCAAATAATAATTTTAGTTGTGTCATAACAACCCTCCGCAACAGGCTTTAAATTTCTTTCCCGAACCGCAAACACAAGGCTGTTTATTGTTTGGCAGCGGCACGGTCGGATCAACAAAATACCAACGTCCGTTAATTTGCACAAATAAAGAACGCTCGTTATGTACTTGCTTACCTTCATCCGTGGCAAAAAAAGCGTTAAATTCTACCGCACTATGAATTTTTGACAGTTTTTCCCGATGGGAAACAATCTCCAGCCCAATCCAATTTGTGGTTTCCGCCCATTGTTGCAATACAGTCCGATCTAAAAGCTGCTGCTGGCTCGGCACGGTTGTTTCCACTATGTACTCAATCAGTTGTAACACATAGGCGCAATAACGGGAGCGCATAAGCTGTTCGGCGTTCGCCGGCAGGGCCTGACGGGTATGCAAAGGCGCACAGCAATCCGCATATTGTTTGCCGGATTGACAAAGACAGGGTTGTGTTAAAAGTGCGGTCGGTTTTTCCAATTTTTTTGTTCCTTAATATTTTGTTTAAGAATAACATAAATTATTGTATTTTTTGACCGCACTTTGATTTTTCCTTATTATGCTTAACTATAAACCTCTAACGGAAAAAAGCGGATTTTTCTGCATTCTAAGGACTCTTATGACCCAATATACCATTGCTCAAACAAATAAAGGCGTTCAATTAGGCATTACGGCTAAAATGGCAAACCGCCACGGTTTAATCGCAGGTGCGACGGGAACCGGTAAAACCGTGACATTACGTAAACTTGCCGAAGCTTTCAGTGATGACGGCGTGCCCGTTTTTTTAGTTGATGTAAAAGGTGATCTTTCCGGGCTTACGGTGAAAGGCACTCTGCAAGGCAAAATCGCCGAACGCGTCGAACAGTTTAATTTAGGCGGCGAGAACTATTTGAGCGGTTATCCCGTTTCATTTTGGGATGTGTTCGGCGAAACGGGCATTCCGCTTCGAACCACTATTTCGGAAATGGGGCCGATGTTGCTTTCTCGTTTATTAAATTTAAACGCTACGCAGGAAGGATTACTCAATCTGGTTTTCCGTGTTGCCGATGATAAAGGACTGTTGCTTATCGATCTGAAAGATTTGCGCGCCATGCTGAAATTTGTGGCGGAAAATGCAAAAGAATTTCAGGTGGAATACGGCAACGTATCGGCGGCAAGTGTGGGCGCCGTTCAACGAGCGTTATTAACGCTGGAAAACGAAGGTGCGACAAATTTATTCGGAGAGCCCGCACTGAATCTTGAAGATTGGCTGCAAACCCGGGACGGGCGAGGGGTAATTAATATTTTAAATTCAGAAAAACTAATTAATTCGCCGCGTATGTATAGCGCGTTTTTATTGTGGTTAATGGCGGAATTATTCGAGCGGTTGCCTGAGGTGGGCGATCCTGAAAAACCGAAATTCGTCATGTTTTTTGACGAAGCGCATCTTTTATTTGACGGCGCGCCTTCCGCGTTGGTAGATAAAGTCGAGCAGGTTGTGCGTTTGATTCGTTCAAAAGGCGTAGGGATTTATTTTGTCACTCAAAACCCGCTGGATTTGCCTGATACGGTGTTAGGTCAGCTTGGCAATCGGGTACAGCACGCATTACGCGCCTTTACTCCTAGAGATCAAAAAGCCGTAAAATCCGCTGCGGAAACATTTCGTGCCAATCCGCAGGTGGATGTGGTTGAGACCATTTCAACTCTCGGGGTAGGGCAGGCTTTGGTTTCGTTTTTAGATGAAAAAGGTATGCCGACACCGGTGGAAATCGTAAGCATTTTCCCGCCGAAAAGCCAATTAACGCCATTGACGAATGAACAGCGTACGGATTGGGTGAAAGACGATGAGCTTTATCCTCATTATCGCGATTTAGTGGATAATGAGTCCGCTTATGAAATATTGAACGACCAAGCGGTTCAGGCTCAAGTACAACAACAGGTGCAGGATGAAGAAAATAGCGACTTTTTCAGCGGCATGATTTCTTCTATTTTCGGTACGAAAAAGAAAAGCCGGCAAACTGTTGCCGAACAAATGGTAAGTTCCGTCGCGCATCAAGTAGGACGGAACTTACGCAACCAGGTTACCAAGCAGATTCTGCGCGGGATTCTGGGCGCCATTACGAAGAAATAAAAAATAGGCAGACCGCCCGGTTGTGAAACAATGCCTTTCGTTAATGAAAGGCATTGTTCTACGGGATAATCCGATTAAGGTTTAATGTCTCGTAAAATCGGGTTTTGCATCGAAATCAAGGTTTCAGTGGATTGAATTTCTTCAATCAATTGAATTTTTGTTGCCAATACGGAATGCAATTCGGCAATAGTATGGGTCATTACTTTAATAAAAATAGAGTAGTTGCCAGTCGTATAATAAGCCTCAACCACTTCATCAAAGCCCTCAAGCTGTTTTATGACTTTGTCATAATCTTTCGCGCTTTTTAAGATAATGCCGATAAAACAACATACGTCATAACCCAGTTTACGTTCGTCAATTCGTACTTTTGTCCCTTCAATAATGCCGGATTGACGCATTTTTTCTACACGCACATGGATTGTTCCCGGGCTAACGCCGAAATTCTTTGCCATTTCTGCATAGGGAGTTCTTGCATCCTTGGTAAGAACTCGGAGAATTTGCTGATCTAAGCTATCAATTGCGTACATAATTTTATCCTGTTTTAGATTTTATTTAAATAAATTATTAATTATTTGCGATTTGTTTGTATTATAACGAATATTTAATTAAAAGTATTGAATTTTATGCTTTTTATGTTGAATAATATGCAACAAGCGTAGACAGGACGCATAACAGATTAAAAAATATATAAAAAAGGTTTACTCGATGAAAAAATCATTCATTTTACAGCAGCAAGAAATTAGCTTTACAAAGAATACGTTTACGGAAAAATTAGCCGAACATTTAGGTTTGGTTGAAGTTCAAGGTCCTATCCTAAGTCAAGTAGGTAATGGTATTCAAGATAATCTTTCAGGAACGGAGAAAGCTGTTCAAGTAAATGTGAAGATGATCACAGATGCGGCTTTTGAAGTCGTGCACTCTTTAGCAAAATGGAAACGTCACACCTTGGCTCGTTTTGGTTTCGCGGAAGGCGAAGGTTTATTCGTACATATGAAAGCGCTACGTCCGGATGAAGATAGCCTGGATCAAACGCATTCCGTTTATGTGGATCAATGGGACTGGGAAAAAGTGATCCCTGAAGGTCGCCGCAATTTGGATTATTTAAAAGAAACCGTGCGTGAAATTTATGCGGCGATTTTAGAAACGGAAGCGGCGGTAGATAAAAAATACGGTTTGAAATCATTTTTACCAAAAGAAATTACTTTTATTCATTCCGAAGATTTAGTTAAAGATTATCCGGGTATGACGGATAAAGAACGTGAAAACGAACTTTGTAAAAAATACGGTGCGGTTTTTTTAATCGGTATCGGCGGAGTATTGCCTGACGGCAAACCTCATGACGGTCGCGCGCCGGATTATGATGACTGGACAACCACATCGGAAGGCGAATATAAAGGATTGAACGGCGATATTTTAGTTTGGAACCCGATTCTAAACCGCGCTTTTGAGGTTTCTTCCATGGGTATTCGCGTGGATGAAACAGCGTTACGCAAACAGCTTTCAATTACCGGTGATGAAGATCGCTTAAAATTCGATTGGCATCAGGATTTAATTAACGGCCGTATGCCGCTTTCAATCGGTGGCGGCATCGGTCAGTCTCGTTTAGCAATGTTATTATTACAAAAACGCCATATCGGCGAAGTACAGTCAAGCGTATGGCCGAAAGCAGTAATGGAACAATACGAAAATATTCTTTAAACCATTACGGAACCTCCTGATTAAAGCGTCTGAAAAGGCGCTTTAATTTTTTTATACAATGTTAAGTACAGCCGGTTGTTATTGAAGCCAATGTTCAAAAATAATCATTTTATGACCGCACTTTTAATCCGGCAAAGAAAACGTCCTCAAACGAGGACGTTTTTATTATAAACTGATCAATAGTTCAAAATACTCTGCCAATGTTCTTGGCAAGAGAGAACAAATCCTTTATTCGGATTGTGAATAATTTTTAGAAACTAGTTAATCATCGCACTAACATATTTCAGCATTACACCGGCGGCGATAGCCGAACCGATTACGCCCGCCACATTCGGACCCATTGCGTGCATTAACAGGAAGTTTTGATTATCCGCTTCCAAGCCCACTTTATTTGATACACGGGCAGCCATCGGTACGGCAGAAACCCCGGCTGAACCGATAAGTGGGTTAATTTTGTGTTTGCTGAACTTGTTCATCAATTTCGCCATTAACACACCGCTGCCGGTACCGATACAGAAAGCGACAACTCCCAGAATTAAAATCCCTAAAGTTTGCGGTTGCAGGAATTTGTCTGCAATTAGTTTAGAACCTACGGATAAACCCAGAATAATAGTGACGATATTAATTAATGCGTTTTGTGTGGTGTCGCTTAAACGGTCAACCACGCCGCTGACTTTCATCAAGTTACCAAAGCAGAACATACCGAGTAACGGCGCCGCATCCGGAAGTAACAGAGCGACTAAAAGCAATAACACGATCGGGAAAATAATTTTCTCACGGTTGCTTACCGTACGTAATTGAACCATGCGGATTTTACGTTCCTGTTCTGTAGTTAAGGCTTTCATAATCGGCGGTTGGATTAACGGCACTAACGCCATGTAGGAATAAGCCGCTACCGCAATAGCGCCTAATAATTCCGGTGCTAAGCGGCTAGTTAGGTAAATGGCTGTAGGACCGTCAGCACCGCCGATAATACCGATTGATGCCGCTTGAGCTAAATTGAAGCTGATTAACCCGAAATAGTTTAAGGTGAGCGCTCCCAATACGGTAGAGAAAATACCGAATTGTGCCGCCGCTCCTAATAACAAGGTTTTCGGGTTAGCAATTAACGGTCCGAAGTCCGTCATTGCGCCGACACCCATAAAAATGATGAGTGGCGCAACACCGTAACCAATAGCGACATTATAAAATAATGCCAATATACCTGCGCTATAGCCCATATCCACAGCCATTGCTTCAAGTTGTGCATGTTCGGAGGCGGAGATGCCGCTTACCGCCGCTTTTATGGCGGCAGGATCGGCAATCGCCCCCACTTTTGCCGCGATAGCGGCAATTTGGTCGGGAGAACCTAAGTGTAATAAATTATCTAAAGCGGTCATGGCAAGACCCGCTTCAGGAATATTAGACAGTAATCCGCCAAAACCGATAGGCAAGAGTAAAAGTGGCTCGAATTTACGTGCGATTGCAAGCCAGAGTAACAACAAACTGATGAGAATCATCACCGCTTGTCCCCACTCCATGTGCATAACGCCCGTACCTTTCAGCAAAGAAATAATGCTTTCCATACTACTTACCACCTTCTTAAGCTAAAGTCATTAATGTATCGCCTACTGCAACAGCATCACCTGCTTTGACTGCGATACCTTGTACCGTACCTGCTTGAGCCGCTTTAATTTCAGTTTCCATTTTCATTGCTTCAAGAATTAACAATACATCGCCTTCCGCCACTTTTTGACCTTCGGTAGCAACCACTTTCCAGATGTTACCCGCCATAGGCGCGGTGACCGGTGTGCCGCCTGATGCAGGTGCCGCAACCGGAGCCGCTTGCGGTGCAGGAACAGCGTTAGATGTTTGGGTCGGCGCAATATTAGTGATATCGCCGCCTTCGCTTACTTTCACCACAAAGGCTTTACCTTCAAGTTCGACGGTATAAACCGCCGCTCCGGATTGTGCTTTTGGCGCGACCGGAGCGGCAGCTTTAGCCGGAGCCTGTTCAGCGGTCGGAACCGGTTCGAATGCAGCCGGGTTGCCGCGATTTTCTAAGAATTTAAGGCCGATTTGCGGGAACAGAGCAACGATTAATACATCGTCAATTTCATTTTCAGCCAATTTAATGCCTTTTTCCGCCGCTTGTTGTTTTACTTCCGCCGCTAATTTATCCATTTCCGGTGCAATATGATTAGCCGGGCGGTCGGTAATCGGTTGATTACCTTCCAATACGCGGGCCTGTAATTCGGCATTAACCGGAGCCGGCGTGCGACCGTATTCGCCTTTGAGAATACCTGCGGTTTCTTTTGCGATAGTTTTGTAACGTTCGCCCATTAACACGTTGATAACGGATTGAGTACCCACGATTTGAGAGGTTGGCGTAACCAACGGAATATAACCGAGATCTTCACGAACACGTGGAATTTCTTGTAATACCGCATCTAACTTGTCCGCCGCATTTTGTTGTTTTAATTGGCTTTCAAGATTAGTCAGCATACCGCCCGGTACTTGAGCGACCAGAATACGGCTGTCGATACCGCGTAATTGACCTTCGAATTTGGCATATTTTTTACGCACGTCGCGGAAATATGCGGCAATTTTCTCAAGGCTAGGAATATCCAAACCTGAATCGTATTCGGTACCTTGCAATGTCGCTACTAAAGATTCGGTTGCCGGATGACCGTAAGTGCCGGACATAGAAGAAATAGAAGTATCAATACCGTCGGCACCCGCTTCAATGGCTTTTAATAATGCCATTTCCGCCATACCTGTCGTAGAGTGGCAATGTAAGTGGAGTTCAACATCATCGCCGAATTTGCCTTTAATCGCACCGACCAATTCGCCGGCCGCCATTGGATTTAAAATACCGGACATGTCTTTAATGACTAAGCTGTCAATACCTATCTCAAGCAATTGCTCGGTGACGTTTAACCACGTATCTAAAGTATGAACGGGGCTTGTTGTATAACTTAAGGTACCTTGTGCGTGACCACCTTGTTTTTTCACTGCGGTTAAGGCTTGTTGCATATTGCGGGGGTCATTTAAGGCGTCGAATACGCGGAATACGCTCATACCGTTTGCAACGCAACGTTCTACGAATTTATCCACTACGTCATCGGCATAATGACGATAACCTAGTAAGTTTTGACCGCGTAATAACATTTGCAGCGGAGTTTTCGGCATTGCTTTTTTCAACTCACGCAAACGTACCCAAGGATCTTCACCTAAGAAACGGATACAGGAGTCAAAAGTTGCGCCTCCCCAGGCTTCTAAAGACCAATAACCGATTTTATCAAGCTCGGCGGCAATCGGGAGCATATCATCAAGACGTAAGCGTGTTGCAAAAAGAGATTGGTGTGCATCACGAAGAACAACATCTGTAAATTTAATTTTTTTAGTCATAACAAAATCCTATATTTCTAATTAATTTAAGCCTTGAGTACGGCGATGATGTGCTATTGCCGCTACGATAACGGGACGAAGTCTCTCGATATCATCGACTACAGCGGATTGGGTTGGGGTAACGGTTTTTTTCGCTTGTGCGACCGGGATAGGTTCCGGGAAGAATGTATTGATTAGTTTTGAAACGATTCCAATTGCCCAGATAAGAATAAGTAAAAATGTAATTACAAATCCCATCCCCGAAAACATAAGGTTTAACCCTTCTTTAAAAAGCTCTGTTTCTGTCATGTGGTACCTCTCTTAAAACAAGCTTACATATATTACCTATTTTTAAGTAACAAAAAGGTGAAATAGATCACAGAGTGAGCGATTTAATCAAAATTTATTAATATTAAAGGTGATAAATTTTTTAAATTGTATTATTTCATGAAATTTTGATTAATAATTATACTAATTCCGTTGGTATAGCCCGTTTTGTTGGCAAATCAAATTCTGCAATTCTAATTCCAGTAATTGTACTAGTAATTCATTGACGTTTAATCCTGTGGCATTTATTAAGTCATCAATACTTATCGGCAAAGACGAAATATGTTTATATAATTCAGGATAACTGACCTGCACTTCGGGTGCAGCCAGTTGAGCGGTTTGTACCTGCGAGCGTACTTTTGCCGGCGGACGGTAATTTATTGAAAAGTGCGGTAGATTTTCGAGAATATCCGAGATTCGTTCCACAAGCATTGCCCCTTGCTTTATTAATGTGTGGCAACCTTGGCTGTATTGATTTTGAATATTGCCGGGAATGGCAAACACTTCTCGGTTCTGTTCTAAGGCGTAGCGTGCGGTAATCAATGAACCGCTGCGTTCCGTGGCTTCTACAATAAGAGTAGCAAGAGAGAGACCACTTATAATGCGGTTGCGGCGCGGGAAATTTTCCGCTATCGGCGGATGAGTCGGAAAAAACTCAGAAACGAGAGCACCGTTCGTTTCAATAATACGGCGGGCGAGTTTTTTATGTCTGGCAGGATAAATGTGCTGTAAGCCGCTGCCTAATACCGCAATAGTTTGCCCTTGTTGCTCAACTGTCGCTTGGTGGCAGAATCCGTCAATGCCTAATGCCAGCCCGCTGGTAATAACAAACCCGGTCGCTGAAAGTTCCGAAGCAAAATATTTTGCCCAATATTCGCCGTAATCCGAGCAATTCCGGCTACCTACGATGGCAATTTGCGGCTGTGTTAAAAGTTCCGGGTTGCCTTTAATAAATAACAGTGGTGGTGCGCTGTGGATTTGCTTTAATAATTCGGGATAATTTTCCTGCCGGTAATGCAGAATGTGTTGTTCGGGCTGTTCATTCCAGCGCAACGCCGGTTCTAAATAACGCATATTCGGGTTAAGCCAAGTTTGGATTTGTTGATCGTTCCAACCGATTTTACGCCATTCGGCGGCATCAAATTCGCGCAATTGTTCTGCAGAATATTGTGCCAATAATTGCTGAATTGTCGCAGCGCCCAATTTCGGTACTTGGTATAAACGTAATAGGGTTTGAGTAAAATTATCCATAAAATGACCGCACTTTTTAGCCTAATTGCCTGAACGAAATTATAAAGTGCGGTCATTTTTTACTAAGTTTTTGTTGTAAATAAAAACGAATTTTGCGATACGGCTCGAAAAATTATGAAATTTATCCGGCATTTTCCGTTTGCAAACTATCCCAGAAGGCCTTTATTAAAGGTAGTTCCAGGCTTTTTTTCTGCACGCAGACACCAAGTTCAAAGGGTTCTACCGGAATATCCAGCGTTAATGAGGAAACCTGAGAATTCATCGGGCTGTTTTTTATTACGACATCGGGCAGTAAGGCTAAACCGCAACCTAACGCCACCATAGAAACGATACCTTCATGCCCGGCTACGGTGGCATAAATTTTCGGGTGTTTGATTTTCTGCTGGCGGAACCACTGGTCAATGCGTTGGCGCGCGGGCCCTTCCACCGGCAAGATAAACGGAATCCGTTGCCAGTCAATGGGCGAATGTTGTAATAACTGAGTTGCCGGGCAGGCGATTCGCGGCGCAATTAAGGAAAGGCTGATATCGTCAATATAATGAAATTTTATGCTGTTCGGTAAATGCAGCGGGCGCCCGGAAAGGGATAGATCAACCTGTTGGCTTTGCACTTGATGTAAAGCAAGGGCGGGATCGCCGGTCATTAATTTAATTTCCACTTTAGGATAACGAAGGCGGAATTTTTCTAACACCTGAGGAAGGTGGCTGTACGCCGCCGTTACCGAGCAAAATACTTTTAATTCACCGTTTAATTCGTCTTCATTATGATGAATTTGTTGTTTGAAATGTTGCCATTGATTCCAGCTTTGTTGGGCAAAAATCTTAAATTTTTCACCGCACTCCGTAAGCTGAACTCTGCGGTTATCCCGTAAAAACAACGGCTCGCCCAATTCGTCTTCCATACGCTGAATCTGGCGGGAAAGCGTTGAGGTGGACATATGGTTTTGTGCGGCGCTACGGCTGAAATTTTGCGATTCCGCCAGATGCAGAAATAATTTGAGTTCATTAAATTCCATGGGCTTTTTCCTCATGTGCTTGATTTTTGATGAATTAACGGTTTTCCCTAGCGGTAATTTATTGCGGTATATGCAATATTAGGTTTCAATAATATCAATTTACGCAACATTAAAAAAGCGTATAATCGTTTGCCATAACAATATAACAACGCAGTATGCAAACAAAACATAATACAATTCATTTAACAACCTGACTAAAGGATTAAAAAATGTCTAACTATTTCAATACATTAAACTTACGTCAAAAATTAGATCAATTAGGTCGTTGCCGTTTTATGGAACGCAGCGAATTCGCTGACGGTTGCAATTTCTTAAAAGGCAAGAAAATCGTAATTGTCGGTTGCGGTGCGCAAGGCTTAAACCAAGGTTTAAATATGCGTGATTCAGGGCTGGATATCAGCTATGCATTACGCCCTGAAGCTATTACTGAAAAACGCGCTTCATTCCAACGCGCAACGGAAAACGGTTTTAAAGTAGGTACTTATCAAGAATTAATTCCGACTGCGGATTTGGTGGTTAATTTAACGCCGGATAAACAACACAGCAAAGTGGTGGCGGATGTCATGCCGTTAATGAAACAAGGCGCTTCATTCGGTTACTCGCACGGTTTTAACATTGTTGAAGTAGGCGAACAAATTCGTGAAGATATCACTGTGGTAATGGTGGCGCCGAAATGTCCGGGTACGGAAGTGCGTGAAGAATACAAACGCGGTTTCGGTGTGCCGACATTAATCGCGGTTCACCCGGCAAACGATCCTAAAGGCGAGGGTATGGCGATTGCCAAAGCATGGGCAAGCGCTACCGGTGGCGACCGTGCCGGCGTATTGGAATCTTCGTTCGTAGCGGAAGTGAAATCCGACTTAATGGGTGAACAAACCATTCTTTGCGGTATGTTACAAGCGGGTTCAATCGTATGTTACGACAAATTGGTAGCGGACGGTAAAGATCCGGCCTACGCAGGTAAATTAATCCAATACGGTTGGGAAACTATTACCGAGGCCTTAAAACAAGGCGGTATCACTTTAATGATGGATCGCCTGTCAAACAGTGCGAAAATCCGTGCGTTTGAATTAGCGGAAGAAATCAAAGAACATTTGAACTTCTTATATTTAAAACATATGGATGACATCATCAGCGGTGAGTTCTCAGCAACTATGATGGCAGACTGGGCAAACGGCGATAAAGATTTGTTCGCATGGCGTGAAGCGACAGGTAAAACCGCTTTCGAAAACGCACCAAAAGCGGACGGCATCAAAATTTCCGAACAAGAATATTTTGATAACGGCGTCGTAATGGTAGCTATGGTTAAAGCCGGCGTTGAAATGGCGTTTGATGCGATGGTTGCAAGCGGTATTTACGAAGAATCCGCTTATTATGAGTCGTTACACGAATTACCGTTAATTGCAAACACTATCGCCCGTAAACGTTTATACGAAATGAACGTAGTAATTTCAGATACGGCGGAATACGGTAACTACTTATTCTCTAACGTGGCGACACCTATTCTTGCTAAAGAAATCGTGTCTCAATTAAAACGCGGCGACTTAGGCGAACCGACTCCGGCGGCTGAAATAGATAATGTTTATTTACGTGATATCAACGACGCGATCCGTAACCACCCGGTTGAATTAATCGGTCAGGAATTACGCGGTTATATGACGGATATGAAACGTATTTCATCTCAAGGTTAATTAATAATTTTTAAATAAGAAAACACCGTTTGCAGGTTTAACCGCAAACGGTGTTTTCTTATCTATGATTACGGATTACTGACCGTAATAGGCATTTTTGCCGTGTTTACGCAGATAATGTTTATCCAGCAATTCTTGTTGCATAGGTTGTACATTCGGGCGGATAAGCTTACTGAATGCGTTCATATAAGCAATTTCTTCCAATACCACCGAATTATGTACGGCATTGAAACCGTCTTTGCCCCATACGAACGGACCATGGGAATTCACCAATACCGCCGGAATATCCGTCGGGTTAATGCCGCGTTCACGGAAAGTTTCCACAATCACTTTTCCCGTTTCCAGTTCGTATTCGCCGGCAATTTCCTCCGCTGTCATTTTGCGGGTGCAAGGAATTGCGCCGTAGAAATAGTCGCCGTGGGTGGTACCTAAGGCAATCAGATCTTCACCCGCTTGCGCCCAGGCGGTAGCATGACGGGAATGGGTATGTACGATGCCGCCGATTTCAGGGAATTGGCGATAAAGCTCTAAATGGGTCGCCGTATCTGACGAAGGCTTTTTATCGCCCCAAACGTGATTGCCGTCCAAATCCACAATCACGATATCATCAACGGTCATCACATCGTAATCCACCCCTGAAGGTTTGATGGCGACTAAACCTTTTTCGCGGTCAATTTCGCTCACATTACCCCAGGTAAAGGTAATTAATTTGTGTTTCGGCAACTCAAGATTAGCTTGCAGTACACGTTCTCTTAACTCTTTTAACATTGAAAACCACCTTCTTTCATTTTTTGTTCAATCCAGCGACGAGCATTGATGATTTCGGCAATCGGCTCGTCTGATTTTTCCGTCCACATTTCGATTAAAAATGCTCCGCGATAATTCAGTTTATCCAAAATGCGGAATACATTAACAAAATCCACACAACCTTCGCCGAAAGGTACGTCACGGAACTGTCCTTTACAGCTTTCCGTCACTTTGTAAGTATCTTTTAAATGGATTTTGGAAATTTTATCCATGCCGAGGGTCAGCTCTTCTTCCACATTGTCATTCCAGGCGGACAGATTGCCCACATCCGGATAAACCGTAAACCACGGCGATTTAATGATTTCATCCCATTTTTTCCAGCGGCTGATAGAGCTCATGAATTTGGTATCCATAATTTCTACCGCCAGGGTGACTTCATTGCTGGCGGCTAATTCCGTCGCCCATTCCATACCTTCCCGGAAACGTTGTAATGTGCCTTCGTCCTGTTCTTCGTAATAGACGTCGTAACCGGCCAGTTGAATGGTTCGAATGCCTAAATCCACCGCTAATTTAATGGCTTTTTCCATAATTTCATAAGCTTTTTGGCGTGTGACTTCGTCATGGCTGCCAAAGGGGAAACGGCGATGTCCGGATAAACACATGGAAGGAATGGTAACGCCGGTTTTAATGATGGCGGACACTAACTCGATACGCTGTTCCAGCGTCCAGTCTAAACGGGCAAGTCGCTCGTCGGTCTCATCAATTGAAATTTCGACAAAATCAAAACCGCAGGCTTTGGCGATAGATAACCGATCCTGCCAGCTGATTCCTTTCGGTAACGCTTTTTCATAAATACCTAATTTGTGTTTTCTCATTAATAGACTCCTTCGGTCTTTTTAAATGAATATTGTTTATAAATTATACTAAAGCATTGCTTTTAATGCTGCGGTTAATGTCACATAACGCTGATATTTTTTTTGATAAAGGTCAAAGTTATCCGGATTAGGACGAACGACTTTAAGACCTTTGTTTAAAATTTCCGTAACCGTCAAATTGTTATTCAATGCCTGCATAGCAATTACGGCGGCGCCTAAACAGCCGGTTTCTTCAATTTCGGGAATTTCTAGAGTCATGCTGGTAAAGTCCGCTAACATTTGCATCCATATTTCTGATTTTGCCGAACCGCCGGTTACTCTCAACACATTGGTTGCAGGGAAACGCTTGAGCATACGTTCCAAATGATACATCAAACTGAACAATACGCCTTCATAAATGGCCTGCAATAAGTGTGCCTGGCAATGATGCGATTGAATACCGTAAAAGCCCGCCTGCATGCCTAAGCCGGCATTCGAGCCGTATAAAAACGGTACGAATAATACGGAACTGGCGGCCGGCGGTAGGGCGGCAATTTCTTCGTTAATCCGTTGATAATCCAGATTCCATTGTTTGACGAACCATTCTAAATTTCCGGCGGAGGTCGGGCTGGCCTCGTGTACGATAAATTTGTTTTCTTCCGCATAACGGCCATAAACGAAAGGCAGGGATTGGTTCGGGTCGATATGATCGGTAATACCGCTGACTACACACCAGGTGCCGAAAACCGTATTCAGTTTGGTTTCGTCTTCCAAACCGGCACAAAGTGCGGTAGAAACCACGTCAAATAAACCGCCGACCACCGGTGTTCCCACCGCTAAACCGGAAACCTTGGCGGCTTGTTCCGTGACATAGCCGGCAATCCGGTTTGATTGAATCACCGGTGGCAATTTTTCAATGATGCCTTCCAATCCCAATAAATCCGCTAAAACCGGGTCGTATTCCCCTTTCTCCATATTGTAGAGATTGGATTCGGAAATATTGGTTTCTTCACAATGCAATTCACCGGTTAAACAAAAACGAAGATAATCGTGGGACATCAGCACCGAGCCGATGCGGGCGTAACGCTCGGGTTCGTGCTCTTTTACCCAGCGCAAAATAGAAACGGGATGCCCCGTCCACAAAGTTTGGCGGGTAAACGGATAGAGTTTTTCGGGAATGCCCTCTTTTTGCCATTGTTTCACAATGTCTAAGGAACGCTGGTCGGAAGATAAAATTGCACGGCCTAAGGGCTGTTGGTTTTGATCCAACAGAAACGCGCCTTTGCCTTGTGCCGAAATGCCGACCCCTTTGATTAAATCGGGAGAAATTTTACTCTCGGCAATAGCTTTGCGTACCACTTCGGCACATACCTGCCAAAGCTGCGGCATATCCCGTTCCGCATAACCGGCTTTATCGCTAATCACAGGCACGTTTTCGCGGGCGATACCCTGCAAATTGCCCGTTTCATCAAATAAAGCGGCTTTGACAAAGGTGCCGCCGCAATCTATACCAAGGTAGTAATTCATGATCTTATCCTTCTGTCATTAGGGTCTGTTTATCTTTCATAAACTTCGTTGCTATAGGTTATGAAAGATAAACAGACTCAAAAAGTGCGGTCAAAAATTCGAAATTTTTTAACCGCACTTTTTTGGGGTTGTTATTTGCCTAAGGCGTCAATTTGTTTGATTAAGCTGTCGCCGTTCGCATCAATAAAGGCTTTACGGGTTTCCTGTTCCACCGCTGCTTTAAAGGGTGCGGTATCCAAATTATCCACAAATTCAATGCCGGCTTTTTTCATTTTTTCGACGATGCCCTGCTCGTTGTCTAAATTAAGCTGACGTTGATATTTACCCGCTTCCTGCGCGGCATCCACAATGGCTTTTTGCAGTTCCGGCGAAAGTCCGTCAAATTTTGCTTTGTTCATCACCACGATTAACGGGGTGTAGCCATGGTTGGTAAAGCTGAAATATTTTTGTACTTCATACAGTTTTGACGACCAAACAATACCGATCGGGTGTTCCTGTGCATCTACCGCTTTGGTTTCTAAGGCGGTATAAAGTTCGGACAACGGCATTGGTACCGGATTAGCGCCTAAAATACTGAACGCTTTGATGTACATCGGATTTTGGTTGGTGCGGACCTTTAATCCTTTAATATCTTCCGGTTTAGTCACCGGATGTTTGGAATTGGTGAAGCCTCTGAAGCCCACTTCCCAGAACGCAATACCTTTCAGCCCGTGCGCATCCAGCTGAGATAATAATTTTTGGCCGATTTCGCCGTCCAATACCTGGTAAGCGTGAGTGCGATCTTTAAAGATAAACGGAATATCGATAACGTTTAATTCGGAAACCAATCCGGTAAAGTTAGAGGAACTGGACATTTCCAAATCCACCGTCCCGCCGCGTACTGCGCTGATCATGGTTTGCGCATTGCCTAGGGTGCTGTCGGGAAATAAATTCAATTTGATTTCGCCGTTGGTTTTTTCTTTTAATAAGTCGTTAAATTTTTTGGCGGCGATATGCTGCGTATCGCTACGCGGCGCTTCATAACCAAAGCGTAAGGCGGTTTCCGCCTGCGCCGTCACGGCGGATAATAAAGCGACGCCTGCGATAAGTGCGGATAATTTATTAAGAGAGAATAATTTCATTACATACTCCTACATTCATAAGGCGGAAAAGCGGCAACATTCCGTCACCGCTTATTCAGGCAGGTTATTGCGCTAAAGCGTCGATTTTTTCAACTAAATCTTTACCGTATTTATCAATAAAGGTTTTACGCACTTTTTCTTCAATCACGGCTTTGAACGGTGCCTGATCAATTTGTTCGGTGACCTCTACGCCTTCTTTACGCACTTTGCTGATGATTTCTTTTTCATTGTCGATATTTAATTGACGTTGGAAAGCACCGGCTTCTTTCGCGGAATCTAACACGGCTTGTTGTAATTCCGGTGATAACCCATCAAATTTTGCTTTGTTCATCACCACAATTAATGGGGTGTAACCGTGATTGGTCAAACTTAAGAATTTTTGTACTTCATACAGTTTTGACGACCAGAAAATACCGATCGGATGTTCTTGCGCATCCACCGCGCGGGTTTCCAATGCGGTGTATAGTTCGGATAACGGCATTGGCACCGGGTTACCGCCTAATAATGAGAAGGCTTCAATGTACATTGGGTTTTGGTTGGTACGCACTTTTAAGCCTTTGATGTCTTCCGGTTTGGTCACCGTATGTTTTGAGTTAGAGAAAGCACGGAAACCGACATCCCAATAAGCCAAGCCTTTTAAGCCCTGAGATTCTAGGTCTTTCAACAACCCTTGACCGATTTCACCGTCTAACACTTTGAAAGCATGCTCACGATCTTTAAAGATAAACGGAATATCGATAACGTTTAATTTAGGTTCTAAACCCGTAAAGTTCGGCGAACCGGACATTTCAAGGTCGATGGTACCGCCGCGAACGCCGCTGATCATGGTTTGGGCGTTACCTAAGGTGCTGTCAGGGAAAAGTTTTAATTTGATTTCATCCTTAGTTTTGTCTTTAAGTAACTCTGCAAATTTTTTCGCCGCGATATGTTGAGTATCCGAGCGAGGCGCTTCATAACCGAAACGTAATGAAATTTCAGCTTGCGCAGTGGCAGACATAAGGGCAACACCTGCGACTAATGTAGCTAAAGTTTTTAAATTAAAAAGTTTCATAGGATTCTCCTAGAGTTGTGGGTAAATTTAAATTGTTTATTGTGGGTATAGGCTGCCCTATACCCGAGTATTTTTTACAACATCCAACTTAATGGAACGAGAATAAGTGAAGGAACGAATACAAATAATAAAAGCAATAAAATCATCATGATTAAATACGGGAAGATGCCTTTCGCCGCTTGGTCAAACGGAAGTTTAGACACACCCGTAATCACGTTTAATACGTTGCCCACGGGCGGTGTAATTAAGCCGATGGATGTATTTAGGATAAATAGTACGCCGAAATACACCGGGTCGATTCCCGCTTCTTCAATTAACGGCATTAATACCGGGGTTAAGATCAACACGGTCGGGGTTAAGTCCATTACCATACCGATAACAAATACCGCTAACATCACAACAAGCAATAAGACCGTCGGATTACCAAGTAAAGGTTCGAGTAACTCGGTTAACATGGCCGGTAATTCGGCAACGGTGATTAACCAGCCGGTAACGTTGGCGGCGGCAACCAAGAACATCACCACTGCGGTTGTTTTAGCAGCGGCCAACAGCACTTTATAAAGATCTTTGAATTTTAATTCGCGATAAATAAACATTGAAACGACCAAAGCATAGAAAGTCGCCACAGCACCGGCTTCGGTCGGAGTAAAGATGCCGGTACGGAATCCGCCGATGATAATGACAGGTAATAATAATGCCCAGATACTGTTTTTAAAGGAGATACAGAGATCTTGTCTGGTGGCTTTGGAAAAGGTCATTAAATTTAAGCGTTTTGCCTGCCACCACCAAAGCATGCCTAAGCAAATACCCATCATAATGCCCGGGAAAATACCGGCCATGAATAATTTGGTGATAGATACGCCGCTGGCCACCCCGAAAACGATAAAAGGAATGGACGGCGGAATAATCGGCGCAATAATCCCTGCGGTACCGATTAAACCGGCGGAACGGGCTTCCGGATAACCGGTGGTTTTCATCATCGGCAACAACATAGCGGCAACCGCTGCCGTATCCGCCACCGCAGAACCGGAAAGACTCGCCATAATCATGGCGGCAAGGATGGCAACGAAGCCTAATCCGCCGCGTTTATGACCGACAAGCTTCATCGGTAAATCAATAATTCGTTTGGATAAGCCCCCTTCATTCATCAGCTCGCCGGCAAGAATAAAGAACGGAATCGCCATCAGGGAGAAACTGTCCGCACCGCTCACGATTTGTTGGGCTAAAATTTGCGAATCGAATAAATCCAGGTGAACCATTAACGCTACACCGCACACAAGCAATGAGAAGGCGACAGGAATACCTAAAATAATTGCACCTAATAAAACAGCAAGAAAAATTACGACCGTCATTTTGTTTCTCCTTTAACCAAGGCTGCAATATTGGTTGCAATACGGGCCAAAATTAAGATTCCGATAGAAAAACCGGCTACCGTACTGGCAAGATAGGTAATGCCCTGAGGTAAACCGGATATAGGTGCAAGATTATTCAGATTTAAATTAAACTGGATCCAGCTGCCGTCTACGATAAGGTAGCAACAAAACAGCATGATTACATCCGTAATAAGATGGAGTAACTTTTTAGCTGACGGAGAAAGTTTTTCAACAAACACCGTAACGCTAACATGTTGATTTTCATTAAAAGCAAGAATGGCGCCTAAAAAAGCCAGCCATACAAACATATAGCGGGAGACTTCTTCGGTAATATTGATACTGCTATTGAATCCGTAACGTAATACGACATTCAGGAAAACCAAGACGGACATTGTTGCTAAAATGATGACGCAAATGGTCTCAATGGCTTTCCCGACAAATTGAGCTAAGGCTTTCATAGATAACTCCTAAATTTCGCTCATGGCAATCTTAACCACTATTTTACGTATCTTTTCAGAACCGTTATAAATAGCCGCTCTATGTGCGTCTTCCGGAAAAAACACCGCAAAATTTCCCGGCTGACAATGTAATTCCTGCTCATTTTCAGCCTCGGCATAATATAAAATATCCCGTTCCGGATTGTATTCAACGGCGACGGCATTGTTGCCTAAGTCGGTTGACACCCCCATAATCTCCGTACCAGAATGTAAATATTGGACGTCAAGATAATTGCGGTGCACTTCCGGCAAATATTCGGCTTTTGGCTTGGTTTCCAAATCTAAAACTTGGACGTAAATTTTATCGCCTTTTAACGGATAACGCCCCACTTCCATGGAATCGAAATCCGTTTTGGCTAAATAATCCAATGCGAACCGAATCGCTTGCGGATACTGTTTGGGATTGACCTTTGCAATATGACCGAAAATCATTGAATACCTCTGAACTATGAAATTACCGTATCAGGTAAAGAAAAAATGTGTTATTCCGAAAACATATCGTTCCCTTCCCGTAAACGGGAAAGGAACGAAAATATTAAAGAGATTTCAACTTAGCCCAAACCGTATCGTCCACAGGGATACCGTTCGCTTTATTATCCGCCAGGATTGTGGTGAATTCATGGCCCGGCAAACGTACCGGTTGATTCGGATCCACCGGTTCGGCGGTTTTTACATAATCCATAATGCGGTTAAGTTTTTCATCTTTTGTTTTGCCGTCGATTAAACGATCCACTTCGATGGCAATAAATACTTGCGATACGCAATATTCGTCATCTTTATCTTCGGTGACGGCGGCTGTTGACTCACCGTTAGAAAGCAGGGTTGCAATCATATCCAATACGATGGATAAACCGGAACCTTTCCAGAATCCCATCGGCATTAAGCGACGGTTTTTCTCAACGGTTGCCGGATCACGGGTCGGATTATTATTATCGTCAAAACCCGCATCCACGAATGTTTGGCGACCTTGCAAACGGTGAACTTCCAACATCCCGTAGGAATACATAGAACAAGACATATCCACCATGGTGATTGGCGTTGTCGGTACCGCAACGATTAGCGGGTTGGTACCGATACGGCATTCTTTTGCTCCCCAAGGCGGCATAACCGCAAGCGCATTTGTCCAGCAGATACCGATATAACCTTTTTCGGCCGCTTGCCAGCCGTATGAACCGCCGCGCATCCAGTGGTTGGCATTACGTAGCGCTACAATTCCCACACCGTTTTGAGACGCCAATTCCATAGCTCGGTCCATCATTTTTTTGGCGGTTAGGTTACCGATTGCCTGATGAGCGTCCCATTGTTCAATCGCACCTAATGAAAGTACTTTGGTCGGTTGAGCTTCAGGTTTAATATCGCCGTTTTCCAATTGCTGGATAAAACGGGGAAAACGGTTCACGCCGTGCGAATAAGCCCCCGCCTGTGTGGTATCGGCAAATACCGTTGCACATTCTTCCGCAATGTCTTCGCGGACGTTACGTGATAATAAAACTCTTTTAAACTCTGATTTTAATTCTTCATAAGATACTTTCATTTTTGCTCTCCCGCTTATGCGTTTCATATATTGAAATTGGATTCCATATTCATTATGATATGTTTCAAGAGAGATAAAGTTAAGAATAAATTGTTTAATTTGTGAACTAGATCTCATTTTTATGATATAAACTTATCTCAGTTGTTTTTTATAGTAAGAAGACTCAAGGAAATGGAAAAAAATAGCGGTAACCAAAGTCTTATTCGAGGATTACGTTTAATCGAAATATTAAGCCGGTTTCCTAATGGCTGTCCTTTAGTGCAATTGGCGAATATTTCCGAATTAAATAAAAGTACGGTACATAGATTGTTACAGGGATTACAACAAGAAGGGTTCGTTCAACCGGCAATAACCGTCGGCAGTTATAGATTAACCAGCAAATGCTTATCTATCGGTCACAAAATATTCTCCTCATTAAATATCATCAATATTATCTCTCCCCATTTAGAAAACTTAAATCTGGACTTAGGCGAAACCATCAATTTCTCAATGAGAGAAAACGATCACGCAATTATGATCTATAAGCTTGAACCCACCACCGGCATGATGAGAACCCGGGCCTATATCGGTCAACATCTGCAATTGTATTGTTCCGCCATGGGGAAACTCTATTTAGCTTATGATAGACCTGCCTATTTAAAGGAATACTGGCAGACAAACAACGATAATATTCAAACCTTAACCTGCAATACGATTACTGAATTGCCGGTCATGGAAAAAGAATTAGACGAAATCAAAAAGCAGGGCTTTGCCGTAGATAAAGAAGAAAACGAAATCGGTATTTCTTGTATTGCCTGCCCCATTTTTAATTTTCAGAACAAGGTAGAGTATGCAATGTCCGTTTCCATTTCCACATCTAAGCTGAATCAATACGGTATCGAACATTTGCTTGAAAAAATAAAGCTCACGGCGGAAGCAATATCCCTTGAATTAGGTTGGTTACCTGAGTCCGTTCAAAATTAATTCCCGATTTAATCAATTTTCTCAAAAGGAGATATTATGTCAAAACCGTTGTTACAAATCGCATTAGACTCAACCACTTTAGAAAAAGCGGTTGCCGATGCAAAGCAGGCCGAATCTTCAGTAGATATCATAGAGTGCGGTACGATTTTAGCTTGTGCCGAAGGGATGAAAGCGGTGTCCGTATTACGCGCATTACATCCGCAGCATATTTTAGTGTGCGATCTAAAAACCACCGATGCGGGAACCGTGTTGGCTAAAATGGCATTCGAAGCCGGTGCCGACTGGCTGACTGTTTCCGCCGCAGCTCACCCGGCAACCAAAGCTGGTTGTAAAAAAGTGGCGGATGATTTTAATGCGGCCAATCCGGATTTAAACGTCAAAAAAGAAATCCAAATAGAATTATATGGCAACTGGACGTTAGAGGATGCCGAAAGCTGGTTGGAATCGGGCATAAAACAGGTGATTTATCACCGTTCAAGAGATGCCGAATTAGCGGGTAAAGGCTGGACGGAAGAAGATTTAGAATTAATGAAGCGGCTTTCCGCCTTAGGCATGGAGATTTCCATTACGGGCGGTATTGTGCCTGAAGATATTCATTTATTTAAAGAGATTAAAAATGCGAAAGCTTTTATCGCCGGTCGTGCCTTGGTTGGGGAAAAAGGTCGGCAGACCGCAGCCGCCATCCGAGATAAAATTAATGAGTATTGGAATTAATGTCCTGAGCTGTCAAATGGATTTGCACTACGTGGTAATGCGAACATTTAATAAAATGTGATATTGATCACATAAGTTATAATGGTCTTGAAGAGTAATGGAATCAATAGACCTTTTTTATAAAAAAATAGAGTAAAATAAAAAACAGATATATCAATCTATTTCAAATTATGATTAGGAGAAAAAAATGACAGATCATAAAAAACTAGCCAATGCGATCCGTTTCTTAAGTATGGATGCGGTGCAAAAAGCAAAATCCGGTCACCCCGGCGCACCTATGGGCATGGCGGATATTGCAGAGGTTTTATGGCGCGGTTTTATGAAGCACAATCCGACCAATCCTAAATGGGCGGATCGTGACCGCTTTGTGCTTTCAAACGGTCACGGTTCCATGTTGATTTACAGCCTTTTACATTTGACGGGCTACGACCTTTCTATCGAAGATTTAAAAAACTTCCGTCAACTTCATTCTAAAACGCCGGGTCACCCCGAATACGGCTACGCACCGGGCGTAGAAACCACCACAGGTCCGCTTGGTCAAGGTATCACCAATGCCGTAGGTATGGCGATTGCGGAAAAAACCTTGGCGGCGCAATTTAACCGTGAAGGTCACGATATTGTTGACCATCACACTTACGTATTTTTAGGTGACGGCTGTTTAATGGAAGGGATTTCCCATGAAGCCTGTTCATTAGCGGGAACCTTAGGTTTAGGTAAATTAATCGCGTTCTATGATGACAACAACATTTCCATCGACGGTCATGTTGACGGTTGGTTCAGCGACAACACCAAAGGCCGTTTCGAAGCTTACGGCTGGCAAGTAATTGATAATATCGACGGTCATAATCCGGAACAAATTGCTGCGGCGGTGAAATTAGCCCGGGCGGAAACGGAAAAACCGTCTATCATTATCTGCAAAACCATTATCGGTTACGGTTCGCCGAACAAATCTGCCTCTCATGATTGTCACGGCGCGCCATTAGGCGATGAAGAAATCGCTTTAACTCGTAAAGCGTTAAATTGGGAATACGCACCTTTTGAAATTCCGGCGGATATTTACGCCGCATGGGATGCAAAATCGGCAGGTCAAAGCGCAGAAGCGGTATGGAATGAAAAATTCGCCGCTTATGAAAAAGCCTATCCTGAATTAGCGAAAGAATTTAAACGCCGAGTAAACGGTGAATTGCCGGCAAACTGGGCGGCAGAATCTCAGGCATTCATTGAAAAATTACAGGCAAATCCGGCTTCAATTGCCAGCCGTAAAGCCTCACAAAACGCTATTGAAGCTTACGCCCGTATTTTACCTGAATTCTTGGGTGGTTCCGCCGACCTGGCAAGCTCAAACTTAACCCTGTGGTCAGGTTCAAAACCGATTCGTGCTAAACAAAACGTAGACGGTAACTACATCAACTACGGCGTGCGTGAATTCGGTATGTCCGCTATTATGAACGGTATCGCCTTGCACGGCGGTTTCATTCCTTACGGCGCTACCTTCTTAATGTTCTACGAATACGCCCACAATGCGGTTCGCATGGCGGCATTAATGAAACAACGCTCATTATTCGTCTACACTCATGACTCCATCGGTTTGGGCGAAGACGGTCCGACTCACCAACCGGTAGAACAAACCGCTTCATTACGTTTAATTCCTAACCTGGAAACCTGGCGTCCGGCGGATCAAGTGGAATCCGCCATTGCATGGAAAGCCGCGGTTGAACGTAAAGACGGTCCGAGCGCATTAATCTTCACCCGCCAAAACCTGGCGCAACAAGACCGTACTTCCGAACAATTAGCAAACGTAGCGCGCGGCGGTTATATCTTAAAGGATTGCGCCGGCACGCCTGAGCTTATTTTAATTGCTACCGGTTCGGAAGTGGAATTAGCGGTAAAAGCGGCGGAAGCGTTAACTGCGGAAGGTAAAGCAGTTCGCGTGGTTTCTATGCCGAGCACCAACGTGTTCGACAAACAGGACGAAGCCTATCGCGAATCCGTGTTACCAAGTTCAGTAACCAAACGTGTTGCCATTGAAGCGCAAATTGCCGATTTCTGGTATAAATACGTGGGTTTAGAAGGCCGCATCGTAGGCATGAATCGCTTCGGTGAATCCGCTCCGGCAGATCAATTATTTAAACTCTTCGGTTTTACCGTTGAAAATGTAGTGGCAAAAGCAAAAGAGATTCTTTAATTGCTAAAAGTGCGGTCGTTTTTTCGAAATTTTTGAATTTTTGACCGCACTTTTGTTGCTGCCTATAAAAATAAACCCGACTCTAAGTCGGGTTTATCTATTTATGGCGTTTTTAGTAGAAGATAGTGCTTATATTATTTATAAGCCGCCTCATTCCAACGTAATTCATTTTTCAGATTCGGTAGTTCCGTTTTGACGTTAATATGGATAAATTCAATGTCGAAATATTCCGCAAAGGTTCTTAACATATCTGCGTCAATATCTAAACTGAATACGTTATGATGAGCCCCGCCGGATAAAATCCAGGCTTGAGTACCAATATCAAAATTAGGTTCCAGTTTCCAGAATGCGTGACCGACAGGTAAATTTGGCATATCCTGAGGCTTGTCCACCGCTTGCATATCTGCGGTAATCATACGAAAGCGGTTGCCTAAATCAACAATTGTCGATGCTATTGCCTTGCCCGATTTAGATGTAAAAATTAATCGCGCAGGATCTTCTTTTCCACCGATACCGAGCGGTTTAATATCTAAAATCGGTTTATTATTTGCGATAGACGGACAAACTTCCAACATATGAGCGCCAAGCACAATTTCATTATTATCGTCTAAGTTATAGGTATAATCTTCCATAAACGAACATCCGTTAGGTAAACCGTAGCTCATTACTTTAATTGCGCGCACTAATGCCGCTGTTTTCCAGTCGCCTTCGGCACCAAAACCATAGCCTTGAGCCATTAAACGCTGTACAGGCAGACCCGGTAACTGTTTTATGCCGGCTAAATTTTGGAAAGTATCGGTAAAGGCTTTAAATCCGCCTTTGTCTAAGAATGCTTTTAAACCTAATTCAATGCGGGCGGAATCAATCAGAGATTGACGTTTTTCGCCGCCGTCCTTTAAGCTGTCCGCCAGTTGATAACTGGCTTCATATTCTTTAACCAGCGCCGTAATATCTTCGTCATTGACCGTATTTATGCTGTTCACCAATTGGTACAGACCGTAACCGTTCACGCTGTAACCGAATTTGATTTGCGCTTCCACTTTATCCCCTTCGGTTACCGCCACTTCACGCATATTATCGCCGAAACGCGCCACTTTCAGGTGTTGTTGGTCATAAATGGCCGCCAGCACACGCATCCAGCGGTCGAGTTTTTGTTTGACGGACTCGCTTTGCCAATGTCCGACCACAATGGTACGCGGTTTACGCAAACGGGATACCATAAAGCCGAATTCACGGTCACCGTGGGCGGTTTGATGTAAATTCATATAATCCATATCAATTTCATTCCAAGGAATGTTTTTATTTAATTGAGTATGGAATTGTAATAAGGGTTTATTTAAACGGGTTAAGCCGCCAATCCACATTTTTGCCGGGGAGAAGGTGTGCATCCAGGCAATCACGCCCACACAGTTTTCTTCATAATTCGCCGCCTGACAGAGAGACAGAATATCTTCCGGTGTGGTGGCAAGCGGTTTTAACTTGATTTGGATAAAAGGATTTTGGTCATTTAAATAACGGGTGATTTGTTCCGCATTGGCATTCACTTGTTTAAGCGCTTCATCGCCGTATAAATCTTGGCTACCGACCACAAACCAAACTTCAAGTTTTTTAAGAAATTCCATAATATTTCTCCTGATTCGTTTTAAATAGAATGACGGAAGGTATCGACCGCCGCTCGTACAACGGGAATACCTTGTTGATAATATTGAATAAATTCTGCATAGCCTTTTGCCATTTCTTCATCCGGTTGCGAAACGGATATTTCGGCTTGGGCAAAAATATGATTGTCGAGATAATCCTCTAAGGATTGTCCCGCCTGATAAGCGGTTAAATAATTTGCCAGTAGCGCAATCCCCCAGGCACCGCCTTCGTTCGCGGTTTTCATCACAGCTATGGGGACATTAATCGCCGAGGCAAGAATCTTCGAAGCGACATTTGGGGTTTTAAAAATACCGCCGTGACCGAGAATTTGCGCGATATTGACTTTTTCCTGTTGAATAAGAATATCGACCCCTAATTTCATGGCGCCGAATGCACTGTATAAATGGGTGCGGATAAAATTAGCCAGGGTAAAACGGGAATTGGCCGGATGCATGAAGGTCGGGCAACCTTCGGCTAAGCCTACGCTGTGTTCGCCGGAATAAAAACCGTAAGCCAATAAACCGCCGCAGTCAGCATCCCCTTCCAAGGCTTTACGGAAAAGGGTTTCGTATAATTTATCCGTTTCGACTTCCGCGCCAAAGGCTTTTAAGGTTTCACCGAAAAGGCGGATCCAGGCGTTAATATCCGAACTGCAGTTATTGGCATGCGCCATGGCTACAAGCTTACCTGTCGGGGTGGTGACCATATCCAATTGTTCATAGACTTTGGACAGTTCTTTTTCCAATACAATCATGGCAAAAGCCGAGGTACCGGCGGAAATATTTCCGGTATTCGTTTTAATACTGTTGGTGGCTACCATGCCGGTTCCCGCATCGCCTTCCGGCGGACAAAACGGGATTCCCGCCTGTAATCGGCCGGTCGGATCGAGCAATTTTGCCCCCTGTTCCGTTAAGTGACCGGCGGGTTGTCCAGCCGTTAATACCTGCGGCAGAATGTTGGCGATTTTCCAGGGATAGGATTGCGCCGCAATTAAGCCGTCAAACTGATTAAGCATAATTTGATAATAACTACCGGTTTGCGGATCAATAGGGAACATACCGGAGGCTTCGCCCACGCCGAGCACTTTTTCGCCGGTTAATTGCCAGTGCACATAACCCGCCAGTGTGGTTAAATAATCAATTTCGCCGACATGTTCTTCTTGGTTCAGAATCGCTTGATATAAATGAGAAATACTCCAGCGTTGAGGAATATTGTAGTTAAAAAGTGCGGTCAGTTTTTGCGAAGATTTTGCCGTAATATTATTGCGCCAGGTTCTGAACGCAACCAGCTGGTTACCCTGTTTATCAAAAGGAATATAACCGTGCATCATGCCGCTGATGCCGATAGCTTTGGCGCGGGTGAGCGTAATGCCGTATTGTTCTTGCACCTGATTTGCCAGATCCCGGTAGGCTTGTTGCAATCCTTGCCAGATTTCGCTTTGCGGATACGTCCAGATTCCGTCAATGAAATGATTCTCCCAGGTAAAGCCGCCGCTGGCTAAAATAGTTCCGTCCGTACTAATTAATACGGCTTTAATCCGCGTGGAGCCGAATTCGATTCCAACGGACGCCCCGCCTGAAGCAATCAGATTTTTTGCATCTTGCATATTCATTACTCCTGACCTTGTTTGTGGTTACAAAACTTCTATTAATCAATATGCCATAGGGTAGGACTTCCGAAGGGAAAAAGTTAGAGCGGAATACGCTATATATATGGAGAATACGGCTGCTAAAAATAAGATGCGAGCCGGATCACTTTTTTAAAAAACCGGGAAATTCCGACCGCACTTTTGCCGCCGGAATTTAACGGGAATTGCGGTAATCAGACGGGCTTAGGCCGGAATAACGTTTAAACAGGCGGGAAAAATAGAGTTGGTCGTCGTAGCCTAATTGTCTTGCAATGGCATAAATGGGTGCGCCCGACGTATGGAGTAAATGCTGAGCCTTAATCATACGTTGTTCTTCCCGCCATTTGATAATACTGGAACCCGTTTGCTGCGCGAAAAGATGAGTAAGGCGGGAAGGGGACATATGGATATGCTCGGCGATTTCAGTAATTTTGTGGTTAATATGCAGATTGGCGGAAATAAAATGGCAGGTTTCCAGAATACGGGGATCCAGCATTCTTTGGCTGTTGACGGGATCTAATTTGATACATTTTATGAGCAGCTGTTCCAATAAACACATGGACATAGCCTCGGAGAAGATATCTTTAGCGTTGTATTCCCGTTCTATTTTTTTAAATAATGCCAGAATTTCCTCATAAGTTGTCGGATCAGTAATGGTAAGACGGCCCACATGATCCGATATGTGGCTCCACTGCAGCCAATTTGCCCAAAAGGAGCGGGGTCTGAAATAGATCCATTGGTGATGCCAGGATTCGGCGGATTGCGAACGATAATACAAATGTTCGGCATTGGGCGGAAAAAGCAATAAATCTCCTTTACAACAAGTAAAGGCACGGTCGCCTTCGAATACCGTGCCTTCGCCTTTGGTGGTGAGATTAATGATATAGCCTTTCATGCCGTTGGGGCGACGAATGGCAAAATCCACTTCATTACCTTTTTCGATGGGGGTACAGCCCGCCACTAAATACGAGCCGAACTGATAACCGGGCAATAAGGGATTGGTTTCCTGTTGAACCTCACGCTGATATTTCATTTCCTCTGACCTTAAGATTTGATAAATTTCTGTTTATATTTATCAAAAATTACCGCAATCAGCAAGATTAAACCGCGCACCACATATTGGGCAAAAGGTGAAATATTCAGTAGGTTCATGGCATTTTCGATGGTACCGAGAATTAACACCCCGGCGATAATAAATGAAATTTTTGCCACCCCGCCGTTCAATGAAACGCCGCCCAATACACAGGCCGAAATGGCCACCAGTTCAAAACCCACGGAAGTCATCGGTTGACCGCTGGTCATACGGGCGGCCAGAATCACGCCGGCAAGTGCGGAAACAAAACCCGATACCACAAAAATAATTAATTTTGTTCTGTCCACATTGATACCGGCTAAACGGGAAGCTTCCTGATTACCGCCGATAGCCAGGGTATTGCGTCCGTAAGTGGTTTTGCTGAGTAAGAAACCGAAGACGACCATACAGATAACGGTAAAAATAATCGGTAACGGCACGCCGAAAATATCCTGATAACCTAATTCGAAGAATTCTTCTTTGGTAATACCCACCGCTTTACCGTCAGAAATAATATAACCGAAACCGCGGGCAATCTGCATGGTGGCGAGGGTGGTGATTAATGAGTTGATTTTTAATTTCGCAATTACGAAACCGTTAATTAACCCTACGGCAATACCCAGGCCGAGACCGGCAAGAATACCGATTGTCACGCTTTGCGTCATATTAATGACCACCGCCGTAACAACCCCCGCGCAAGCAATAACGGAAGCGACGGAAAGATCAATTTCGCCGGCGGCTAAGCAGAATAACATACCGCAGGCAACAATCCCGCTCATAGAAATGGCCAAACCCAGCCCTTTCATATTCACCACAGTGGCAAAATTAGGGATAAATACACAAGAGCAGACAAAAATGACTGCAAAAATTAACAGCATGCCATAAGCGTTCCAGATTTTGCTGAATGAACCCGCACTTTTTTCTTGAGTTGTTGAAGTCATAATCAATCTCCTACATTAAGGCTTTCTACCATAGCAAGTTTTAATACTTTTTCTTCCGTTGCATCCGCGCGTTCTACCACACCGGTAATTTGATGGGCGCGCATTACCATAATTCTATCGGATACGCCGATAACTTCGGGTAAATCACTGGAAACCACAATAATGGCTAATTTTTGGTCGGCCAGCTTAAAAATTAAATCGTAAATTTCGGACTTCGCCCCCACGTCGATACCCCGGGTCGGTTCGTCCAGCAATAACACTTTAATATCTTCGGAAAGCCAACGGCCTAAAATCGCTTTTTGTTGATTACCGCCGGAAAGATTGACAATTAATTGCTCGATAGACGGGGTTTTCACATTCATTTGCTGGCGTTGCTTTTCAGCGTTTTTCTTTTCCCATTTATCATTGATAATAAATTTAAAAAAATTATGTAATCTGCGGGCGCTGATATTAATATTTTCCCCTACGCTGGCAGTGGGGACAATGCCTTCTTTTTTACGGTCTTCCGGACAAAGGACGATACCTTGTTCAATAGCGTCTTTAGGGCTGCGGATAGACAAGGTTTTACCGTCTAATTCAATGGTTCCCAACACACAAGGATCCGCACCGAAAATCACTTTTAATAATTCCGAACGCCCTGCGCCGACCAGGCCGAATAAGCCTAAAACCTCACCGGCCCGAACCGTTAAACTAAAATCACCTTGCAGTTTTTCACCGGATAAATGTGCAATTTTCAAACGGACATCACCCACTTCACGGGGACGATAATGGTAAATATCACCCAAATTGCGTCCGACCATGCTGCGTACTAAGTCGTCATTGGTGATTTTTGAAAGATCTGAGAAAGTCTCCACAAATTGCCCGTCTTTCAGCACGGTAATTTCATCACTGATACGGAAAATTTCTTCCATTCGGTGAGATACATATAAAATCACCTTGCCTTCATCCCGTAACTCGTTAATTACGCTGAATAATTTCTCAATTTCAGGAGCGGAAAGGCTGCTGGTGGGTTCGTCAAATGCAATGATTTTTGCGCCCCGGCTTAAGGCTTTGGCAATCTCGATCATTTGCCATTGACCGATAGATAATTCTTTTAAAGGGGTATTCGGCGAAATATTGAGATCCAGTTTATCCAGGTATTGTTGTGTTCTCTCAATTAATTCCGCTTTATCTACAATGCCGAAAGAATGGGGTAACTGACCTAAGCATAAATTCTCCGCAACGGTCATTTCCGGCACAATATTTAATTCCTGGTAAATAATGGCGACGCCGGCTAATAAGGCTTCTTTAGTATTACGGAAAACCAGTTGGCGACCGCCGATACTTAATTTGCCCTCGCTAGGCAGATAGTTGCCGCTTAAAATTTTTAACAAGGTGGACTTGCCCGCACCATTCTCACCCATTAACGCATGAACTTTGCCCTCATAGCATTTAAAGGAAATATTTTGCAATGCTTTAACGCCGGGAAAGCTTTTGCTCACATTATCAAATTCTAAATATGGAACTTGCATCTCGTCCTCCTTATTAGGGTCTGTTTATGGGCAATAAACAGACCTTGATTTCAAATATTAAAGGCCTTTCTTGGAGAGTTCTTCTTTAAAATTGTCACGTTTTAAGAACACAACGTCCTGAACGGCAATATATTTTTCTGGTTCCACGCCTTCTCTGATCCATTTGGTAAGAAGTTCTACGCTGCGATAGCCGTGAATATCCGGGCTTGGTAATAATGAACCTAAGAATCCGGTGGCTCTTGGTTTTGAAAGTTCATTAACCGCATCCACACCATTGATACCGATAGCCACGACATTTTCCGGTTTAAAGCCTTGTCCTTCGGTTGCGCGTACACCGCCTAATACGGTATTATCGTTCATACCCACGATAAGCCAGTTTTTCACTTCCGGATGTTGCACTAACATAGAGTTGGCTGCGTCAAGAGCGCCCGGGATGTCGTTACTTTTAGTCGGTGATTTATAAATTTTTTCTTTTGGGAAACCCGCTTTGATTAATGCCTCAATAGAACCTTCGGTACGGCGACGGGCGGTATCCAGTTCATCGGCGGTAATGGCTAAAACCGCGGTATCTTTCACATCCCATTTCCGGTTTTGCATTTCTTTGTAAAGTTCTTCGCCCTGGCGTTGGCCGATTTCACTTGCCGCCATCATAATTAACGGCACATTGGTCATCGGTTCGCCGGCGGCATTTAAGAACTGGTCATCCACCGCGATAACCTTTAAGTCATAAGCACGGGCTTTCGCCATAATGGCAGGACCTAATTTCGGGTCCGGAGTACAAATAACAAAACCTTTCGCCCCGTTAGCAGCTAAATTATCAATAGCATTTAAGGTTTTTTCACCATCGGGAATGGCTATTTTGATTATTTGAACGTTACCTAACGCCTGCGCGGCTTTGTCGGCAAACGCCCATTCCGTTTGGAACCAAGGCTCTTCAGGCTGTTTGACCAAAAAGCCCAATTTAATAGGTTCGGCCGAGCTGGAATATACAGGATTAGAATTCAATCCGGTTACCGCCAGAATAGATACTGCAACTAGAGATTTAAGAAATGTTCTTTTGCTTAATTTCATAGTTCTGTCCTTCTATATATTATTTTCATATTTATCAATGAAATAGACACATTGATAGTCACGCCTTCTAGGTAGCATTCAGATATTAGATAGTTTGTCAACTAAAAACATCGATCTAGATCACATTACAGATTCATGACCTAATAATCCATATATTCAGCTAATTTCCCCTAGTTTAAAACAGGCAAAAAAATCCCTAGTGTTCAGGCTAGGGATTTTCTCATAAGAGATGTTTATTTACTTAAATCAATTTGATAAACGGCAAAACCGATTTCATCTTTACCGACCAATTGCATTGGATATTGCGCATTTTGTTTGATAAATGCAGCGGCTTTTTCCGTAGGTGAGGTTTCAAAACGGATATCTAATTTCACCTTACTTTGAATCGGAGCAATACGCCAATTTTTATCGGCGGTCGGTGTGACCTCGCCTTTAGATTTGCTTTCCGCCGAAATATAATTGGCTAAAATCTGGCGGTTTTCATCAGGTGAGGCGAAGACAATATGGGCATCTCCGGTACCGGGGAATTTGTTGCCGTAGGCGCGATAATTGTTAGTGGCGATTAAAAATTCCGCTTTCGGATCAACAGGTTTGCCGTTAAAGGTGAGATTTACCACCCGATTAGCATTTTTATTGATGAGTTTACATTCGCCGTCGTAACGGGCGGGTTGAGTAATATCGAACTGGTAACTTACGCCGTCGATAACATCGTAGTTATAAGTGCGGAAACCTTCCCAGTCCAATAAAAATTGCGGTTTGTCGCTGTTTATATCAATTTGCTTGAACATTCCGGCACTGCATTCCAGCCATTCTTTCAATTCCGCACCGCTAACTTTCACCACCACCAGCGTATTCGGATAAAGATATAAATCGGAGGCGTTACGGAAGGTTAACCGCCCTTTATCCACCTCGGTGAAACCGGTAGGATCATTTTTGCGCCCGCCCGCCTTAAATGGCGCACCCGCACTTAAAACCGGTAAACCGGCTAATTCAGGTAGGTTTTTCACCACGTTTTCGGTATAAGCTTTTTGTGCCTGATTAACGATTTGAATTGTCGGATCATCTTGTACTAAGGCAAGGTAGCTGTACATATTATCGTTGGCTTGACCGATAGGTTGCGCTACAAATTTACGTGTCGCTTCATGCACCGGCTGTAAAAGTGCGGTAATTTTTTCATGATTTTCTACGGTAGCTTTTTTGGCGGTCACATCATAAATCGGGCGAAGCGCGGCAGAACCGTCTACCACCATCCATTTACCATTTTTTTCCACCAAGGCTAAATCAATAACACTGATATTATTCGCCCAGTAACCCGCCATACTTTCAGGCACGTTTTTCACCGTGCCTTTGGCAATATCCGTATTAGCCGATTTCTCAAATTCTTTATTCGGGAATAAGCGGTGCGAATGCCCGAAAATCACCGCATCAATCCCTTTTACATCGGCTAAATGGAAGGCGGCATTTTCCATGCCTTCATGGTAGGGTTCATCGGAAGGTCCTGTATGGGCGAGAGCGATAACAATATCCGCGCCTTTTCCCTTCAACATCGGTACGTATTTTTGTGCGGTTTTTATAATGTCGCGGCTTTCCGCTTTGCCGGCAAGATTCGCTTTATCCCAAACCGTAACTTGCGGCGGCGTGAAACCGATATAGGCGATTTTTATTTTTTGTTTGTTGCTGGCTTGGTCCAGGATATCTTTTTCCTGAATAACATAAGGCCGGAACATCGGCTCATTGGTACCTATTTTCACCACATTGGCGTTGATAATCGGATAATCCGCTTGTTTAATCACTTCATTGAGATAATCCAAACCATAATTAAACTCATGATTTCCTAAGGTACCCATATCGTATTTCATGGCATTGTAAACCTGAATTGCCGGATGAGGTTTACCTTGTTTTGCCCCGATCGCCGCCTGATAATCAGCAATAGGATTGCCTTGAATTAAATCGCCGTTATCTACCAATATCGAATTGCTGACTTCCTTGCGAGCTTGTTCTATCAAGGAGGCGGCACGTGTGAATCCGAATTTTTCTGTGGGTGCATCTTTATAATAATCGAAGTCTGTTAAAAAACTATGCACGTCCGTGGTTGCAATAATGCGTAGTTGGGCTTTGTTATCCCCTAGTGCCCAAACATATCGACTGGTTCCCAACACAAGCATTGCACTTGCACCAAGTTGAATAAATCTACGTCTTTCCATTTTTTACTCCGGTATTAATTGAATAAATAAAAATTAAGGTGAGGGTATTTTCCTAACGGCGCATTGTAAAACAAATCACAGAACGGTTATTTGATCTATCCTACATTTATAAAAATAACCTGCCCGGTTTTATAAAAACTTATCTCTTAATATGATTTTAATTAATCTAAAATGATTTTAATTAATCATAATGTGATTTATATCACAGTTTTAAAAAAGTACATTAATTATACTTTACCTAACTTTTAGTTGAGTAGGTTAGATATGCAAAAGTTAATTTTGGCAGATGACTTTACCGGGGCTAATGATACTGGTATTCAGTTCGTAAAAAATAACATTAAAGTAGATATATTGCTTGATATATCAAAAGGTTACTCGGGAAAATCGGACGTTTTGGTATTCAACACCGATAGTCGGGCGGTTTCTATACAAGAGGCTAAAGAACGCGTTACTAGGGTTTTGTCTCTATATGAGGGAATGTCGGTTTATAAAAAGATTGATTCTACTTTAAGGGGTAATATCGGTGCTGAAATAGAAGCCTGTATGGATGTGACAAATACATTAATTGCTTTTATTTGTTCGGCACTACCGGATGCGGGACGCATTATCAAAAATGGAATTTGTTATGTGAATGATGTGCCTTTGCTTGAGACTGAGTTTGCAACAGATCCGAAAACGCCCATTATTTCATCCAGTGTTAAGGCGATTATTACTTCTCAAACGAATATTCCGGTGATTGAAGTTATGCATGATGAGTTATGCCGACCAATGGTTGTGAATGCGAAAATCAAACAAGCGATTGCTCATAATCAGAAAGTTATTTTTTCATTTGATGCGACGACAAATCAGGACTTAGTACGCATTATAAATTTATCCAATAGTTTAGATGAGTCCGTATTGTTAATCGGTTCTTCCGGCTTAGCGGGTTGTATGACTATGCGGAAAGCAATTTTACCAATGTTATTTGTTGTTGCGTCTATGAGTGAAAAAACGACGCAACAAGTGAATTATATTCGTCATGATGAAACAAATTTTGTCATTGATCTAGATACGGAATTACTGCTTTCTTCCAATCAATATAATGATTCCGTTATTAAGCAGGCACTAGCGCAATTTGAACTGGGTAAAAATGTAATTATAAAAACCGATAGTTCTATTGAAGCCCGTAACAACGTAGATGATTTAAGTGAGAAATTAGCTCTTACAAGAACTGAACTGGGTGATCATATTTGTATGAAATTATCTGCATTGACTAAGGAAATACTAATTAAAAATTTTTATCAACTTTCCGCTATTTTTTTGACGGGAGGCGATATAGCAATAGCTGTGGCAAAAGCCCTTAATGCGGATTCTTATCATATTGCCGGTGAAGTTGAGAATGGCGTTCCTTTTGGTTATTTCCTGAATTCCCCGTTAAGCCGGATTCCTGTGATTACTAAAGCGGGTGGTTTTGGATCCGATGCAGTGTTGAAGAATACAATTGAAGTTATTAAAAATCTTAGTTAAAGGAGAGGAGTAGTATGAAACCTATTTTAGGTATTACGATGGGCGATGCGGCCGGTATTGGCCCTGAGGTGATTATTAAAGCATTAGAAGACAAACGGATTTATGACTTGGCTCATCCTGTTGTTGTGGGTGATTTTAAAATTATGCAACGGACGTTACCTATTGTTAAATCCAATCTCAAACTGCGTAAAGTAGATGATGTCGATCATTACCAAAGCGAGTTTGGCTATATTGATGTAATCGACTTAGATAATTTACCTGCTGATCTTCCCTTTGCAAAAGTAGATGCTCGTGCGGGGAAAGCGGCTTATGAATTTATTGAGCGGGCAGTAGATCTCACATTAAAAGGAAAAATTCACGCAATTGTGACCGCACCTTTAAACAAAGAAGCGCTTCATGCAGGCGGTAAAATGTTTCCGGGACATACTGAAATTTTGGCGAAACTGAGTAATACGGAAGATTTTTCGATGATGCTAACAAGTGAAAAATTGAATGTTATTCATGTCACTACACATGTTTCAATGCGCCAAGCCTGCGATTTAATTAAAAAAGAACGCGTATTAACTGTGATTGAACTCGCTCAAGAATATACCAAAATGCTTGGTTTTAAAGAGCCTCGTATTGCGGTGGCGGGGTTTAATGCGCATGCGGGAGAACATGGTTTATTCGGTACGGAAGACGAAGAAGAAATTCTACCTGCCGTAAAAGAAGCGCAAGCCAAAGGTATTAATGTTATCGGTCCAATTCCTCCGGATACGGTATTCCATCGCGCAGCAAATTTAGATGAGTTTGATATGGTGGTTGTGATGTATCACGATCAAGGTCATATCCCATTAAAACTCATCGGTTTTGATAGCGGTGTAAATGTCACTACAGGTTTGCCTTTTATCCGAACTTCGGTTGACCACGGTACCGCATTCCAGATTGCAGGTCAAGGTATTGCCGATAGTCGTAGTATGACTGAAGCTTTATACCTTGGTGCCAAAATGGCAAATATTAAATATTCAAATCAATAAGTTAATTAGGAGATTATTATGTTTAAACCTCAAGGTGTTATAGCTCCGGTTCTTACTGCATTGGATGAAAATGAAAAATTCAATCCTGAAGCTTATAGCGAGTTTATTGATTATCTTATTAATGCAGGTATTCATGGTATTTTCCCATTAGGGACAAATGGTGAATTTTATGCATTTGATCAAACTGAAAAATTAGAAATTATTAAAACGGCGATTAAAGCGGTAAATGGTCGAGTACCGGTTTATGCAGGCACCGGTTGTGTTACAACTAAAGAAACCATTGAGTTTTCTAAGAAAGTCGTAGATTTGGGTGTTGATGTCCTTTCTGTTATTTCACCATATTTCGTTTCTGTCAGCCAGGATGATTTATATCGTCATTTTAGTTCTGTGGCTAAAAATGTGAATGTACCGATTTTGATGTATAACATTCCTGCACGCTCAGGCAATAATATTGATTATAAAACAGTGAAAAAACTGGCTGAAGAAAACAACAATATTATCGGTATCAAAGACAGTAGTGGTAATTTTGATAATACATTGAAATATATTGAAAATACTGTATCTGATATTAATGTGATGGCTGGTAGTGATTCGTTAATCCTGTGGACATTGCTTGCCGGCGGTACAGGCGCTATCAGCGGTTGTTCAAATGTGTTCCCTGAGTTAATGGTTTCCATATATGAATATTGGAAACAAGGTGACTTTGAAAAAGCAAACGAAGCGCAGAAAAAAATCCGTGCATTCCGTAATGTGATGCAAATGGGTAATCCAAATTCCGTAGTAAAACGTGCCGCACTTTTACGTGGTCATAATGTGGGACCTGCACGCGAACCTTCAAATTGCGCTAATGCAGTAATTGATCAAGCTTTACAAGATGTATTCAAATTTTACGATTAATAATGGGAAGTCGTTTATGTCAGTTTATTCTTTATCTCATACAAATAAAATTATCGGTGGTGCAGGTAGTATTCAACAAATTGCCGATGTAGTAAAAGGTCATAATGCTGAAAATGTTGTCATTATTACAGACCCGGGGGTTTTTTCTGTCGGTTTAATTAACGAGCCTAAAGCAATACTTGAAAAAGCAGGAATTAATGTTCAAATAATTAGTGATACTCCACCGGAACCGCCGTTAGCACAAGTAAATCAAATTTATCAGCATGCTAAAGATACTAATGCCCAAATGGTTATTGGTATTGGTGGTGGTAGTGCGATGGATACGGCAAAATTAGTGGCTATTTTGCTTAATAATGATGTCGAATTGCAAGATGTTGCTGATGGTAAAGCGAAGTTCAAAAATCGTGGTATTCCAACATTAATGGTTCCAACTACATCTGGTACAGGTTCAGAAGCAACACCAAACTCGATTGTATTAATTCCTGAGCGTGAATTAAAAGTGGGTATCGTTGATGAGAAAATGTTACCTAACTGCGTTATTTTAGATCCAACGATGACGGTTGGCTTACCTCCACACATTACTGCAAACACAGGTATTGATGCACTTTGTCATGCTGTGGAATGCTATATCTCTAAAAAAGCAAGTCCGTTTAGTGACACTTTTGCATTAAAAGCGGTTGAATTGATTGGTCGCAGTATTCGTACGGCTTATCAAGATGGTAAAAATCTGCGAGCTCGTGAAGATATGTTGCTTGGTTCTTATTTTGGTGGTGCATCAATTGCTACATCCAGCACTGTGGCGATTCATGCATTATCTTATCCGTTAGGTGGTAAATACCACATTCCACACGGACTCTCAAATGCAATTCTATTACCTGATGTAATGAAGTTTAATCTTGATGCTTGCGAAGAGAAATTTGCTAATCTTGCAAAAGCAATGGGCTTAGATGTACAAGGTTGTACACAACGTCAAGCAGCAGAAAAATTGATTGAAGAGTTTTATGCATTAATTCGCGATTTAAATATTAAATGTGATTTGAAAGCCGTCGGTATTACAGAAGAAACCTTAAGTGAGCTTGCTGATGCGGCTTTGACGGTAAAACGCTTACTTGATAATAATCCGAAAACCATGACGAAAACGGATATTATCGAAATCTATAAGAAAATTATCTAATCTAATCAAACTGTTGTTTATTGAAGATAATTACGGTTAACAATGAATGCATTATTTTGCTATTAATTTAAGCATCATGATGGAGGTTATTTATGACAATGCAAATGATCATTGCCTTAGCAATTACGGTTTTAATGATTCTCTTAATCATGAGAGACAAACTGCCTTTCGGGGTTCCGCCGCTTATTGCCTGTCTTTTACTGGTGGTAACAGGAGTAGCTGATATAAAAATGGCGTTCGGTGGTTTTGCAAACTCAACCATTATGATGCTTGCGGCATTTATGGCTATCATTGCAGCCTTACAAAAGACAAGTTTCATCACTACGTTTAAAACGACTATATTTAATATGGCGAAAAAAGGCGGCTTTAAGGCTTATACCCTTCTGATTGTAGTTGTTATGCTGGGGACAAGCCTATTTGGCATGGGCTCAACAGCTTATTATGTGTTGGTTATCGGACTTTTGTCTGCGCTACCGGAAAACAAAGCCCTTGCTCCATCTAAAGTATTGATGCCGGCCGGTTTTGCGGCCAACCACCCGCTTGCACCGTTTAATACCGCTTTACAATATGGCGTTACAGTTGCTGTATTGGGAGCGGCAGGTGCTGCAACCAATGTTAACTTAGTCCAATTTTCAATCGTTAATTTAATTCTTTCACTTGCTTTCCTGGCATGGTCGTTATTAGCCTATAAAATTTTGCCGGAACATCCGATTTCCACTTCTACTGGCGAATATAGTGATAATTTAGCGGAAGAACATAAAACGCAGCTTACCAAAAAACAAGAATTTGTGACCTACTTTTCCTTTGCATTCGCAGTTATCGGTATGGTTGCACAAAGTTATGTCGGTGATGCGGGCTATGCACTGACAGGCCTTGCGGTTCTGCCAATCTTTTTAGTCGGTGTACTGGACTTTAGCGAAATAAGAAATGCTATTAGCGCACCTATCATTCTTATGTCGGCCGGTGTTATTGGGGTTGCCGATGCACTAGGAAGTACAGGACTCACGGAAATGGTTGGTAAATCTGTAGCTGATATGCTTGGTTCTGATATTAACCCATTCTTATTAATTTTCACCTTCTGTATTTTAACAAGTTTATTAGCAACATTAACTGGTTCAACACTTGGTACTGTATATGTATTTGCACCATTAGCTATTGCAACTTGCCTGCAACTCGGATTCAATCCGACTGCTGCGGCGTCGGCAATTGTTATTTCTGGATGGTGCGGTCATTTCCTCCCTGTGGACGGTATGCCGGCACTGATTATGGGGACAGGTAAGTATACAATGATTGAATTTTGGAAATTCACCATTCCGCAATACTTTATCCGTTTACTCGCCCTTACGGCAGGTGCGCTGATTCTATTTCCGGTTTAATAGGAGAAATAAAATGACTGAAGAAATTGTTAAATTAGATTTATCGGGTAAGGTTGTTGTCAATCCGAATGATGCCGATCGAAAAGATGCATATTTGCCAACAGAATGTGTACAAAACCATGCTGCAAACTTATTTCAGCTACCAAACGGCGATTTACTCTGCACGTGGTTTGGCGGTACACAAGAAGGGGTTTCTGATATTTCAGCCTATTTTTCCCGTTTAAAAAAAGATTCTGATACTTGGACGCCCGCCGTAAAACTTTCCGATGACCCAACCCGCTCGGAACAAAACCCGGTATTTTTCTTAGATCCTGACAATGTCTTATGGATTTTATATACAGCACAAATCTCAGGTAACCAAGACACCGCAATAGTTCGTTATCGTAAATCAGCTGACTTTGGTGAAACTTGGGGGCCAATTGAAGTATTACTTGAGGATCCGAATAAAGGTATATTTATTCGTCAACCGATCGTTGTGTTAGATAACGGTAACTGGCTACTTCCCGTATTCTATTGCATTGCTCGCCCAGGTGAAAAATGGGTTGGAAGCTATGACACAAGTGCGGTCATGATTTCAAGTGATAAAGGCAAAACATGGCGTTCCGTTGATGTTCCAAACAGTACAGGTTGTGTTCATATGAATGTGTTAAAACTCAAAGACGGCAGTTTATATGCTCTTTATCGCAGTCGTTGGGCGGATTATATTTATGATAGTCGCTCTTATGATAATGGCGAAACATGGTCAGAACCTAAAACATTACCATTGCCGAACAATAATGCATCTATTCAAGCTGACGTTCTCGATAACGGCGATATTGCTTTAGTTTTTAACAACTCTAGCGCAAAAGATGCAAAAGAACGCCGTCTTTCACTTTACGATGAAATTGAAGATGAAAGTAAAGAAAATAAAAAAGAGGCTGAATTGGTCGAAGGGCAACGTAATGCTTTCTGGGGAGCACCGCGCGCGCCAATGTCGTTGGCAATTTCAACCGATAACGGTGTAACTTGGCCTTACATTCGTAATTTGGACGAAGGTGACGGTTACTGTATGTCAAATAACTCAAGAGAACAGCTTAACCGCGAGCTTTCTTATCCAAGTATTAAACAAGGTTTAGACGGTAAATTACATATTGCCTATACGTTCTATCGTATGGCGATTAAATATGTATGTGTTGATGAATCTTGGGTTAAAAATGTTTAATCATAAAAATGCCGTTCGGGAGAATGGCATTCTTTTATAGGAGAATATTATGATTGCCGGAAATATGAAAATTTTAGATTTAGCGACTTTGCCGAAATCACTCTATGACATCTTGTCACATCCTGAATTCACCTTAGAAAAATTGCAAGCGCTACCTGATGGTAAATATCAACCCGAAGGGGCAAAATGGTTTTGCAATATTGGGGATTCACAAACATCACCTGCAGAAACTCGCCACACGGAATTTCATGAGAATTACTTGGATATTCAATTAATTTTGAAAGGTGAGGAGATTATCAATTACAGCTTAACCAATGCAATTGGACAAAGTGCGGTCGAAAAGAAACCCGATTTATATATCTTAGATAAGCCTGTTCTGACTAATAGTATTTTGTTATGCTCCGGTGATTTTGCCATTTTTTATCCCGGTGAACCGCATCAAGCACTTTGTATGGTAAAAGAGCCCGCTACAGTGCGAAAAGCTGTCTTTAAAGTGCCGAAAGAAATTATATGATATTCAAACGTCAGTAAGTGCTGGCGTTTTTTATTAAATTCAATGAAATAAATAAAAGTACCAATAATTCAATATATTGGCTTTAAATATTTTATAGGAGTTTTTATGTTATTACCTAGTTTTGCCATTATTGGCGGTTTATTGCTTTTAATTTGGTCGGCAGATCGTTTTGTAGATGGTGCGGCAGCAACAGCACGCCATTTTGGTATGCCACAGTTATTAATAGGTATCGTGATTATTGGTTTTGGCACATCGGCACCAGAAATGATCGTATCGGCATTTTCGGCATTAAACGGTAATCCCGGCATTGCGCTGGGTAACGCCTATGGGTCGAATATCACAAACATTGCATTAATTTTAGGTTTAACCGCATTAGTGTTACCGTTAGCGGTAAATTCACAAGTGTTAAAACAAGAATTGCCAATGTTGATTCTTGTGACTGCGCTTTCTGCCTTTTTGATTATGGATGGTGATGTGTCGCGTTTAGATGCGTGGATTTTACTCGGCGTATTTTTCGTTTATATGGGCTGGACAATTTGGAACGGTTTGCACAATAAAGATGATAGTTTTGCTGCGGACGTAAAAGAAGAATTACAAGAACAGGAATATATGTCGCTTGGTAAAGCATTAATATGGGTTGTGATTGGTTTAGTCTTGTTAATGGGGAGTTCTCAACTACTTGTTTGGGGAGCGGTGGAAATTGCACATTACTTTGGTGTGAGTGATTTAGTTATTGGTTTAACTATTGTGGCAATTGGTACATCACTGCCCGAACTTGCATCGTCTATTGCAGCCGTACGCAAAAATGGAGTGGATTTGGCGGTGGGCAATATTATCGGCTCAAACCTATTTAATACGCTCGCCGTAGTGGGCATTGCGGGAGCAATTTCACCAATGCATGTAGGACAGGAAGTGTTCACTCGCGATATGCTCGTGATGTCGGTATTAACGGTATTATTGTTGATTTTCGGTTTGGGCAAGAAAGGGGAAATTAATCGTTTTAAAGGATTTATTTTCTTGTTGGTGTATATTGGCTACAATTTCTATCTATTTAAAACGGCAATTTAAATTTTATTAAACAATACAAGGTGTGGTTAGAATATGTTATTGTTCTTAGCGTATTAGGATGTACATAAATAAAAGGAAATATAAAGAATTTGAAATCATAACTAAATTAAATAATTTTGGTAATGTTTTTTGTTAAACTGGATATCTTCTTAAAGAAATTATAAAGGCCAACATTCTTGTTGGCTTTTTTATGAAATACAATCTTGATAAATGAAATCTCTCGGATTATACTTTTTTATATTCTAAAAGTATAATTATATTTAAAGTGTATAAAATTGTATAAGGCAAGCTATGAAAGATCCAATTTACTTTCATCGTACCGAATTGGCAGATAAGCTAATTTATAATTTAAAAGGCGGTATTACACACGCACTGACGCTTTTTGCTCCACGTCGAATGGGTAAAACACAGTTTTTATTAAATGATGTAAAACCACAAGCAGAGAAAAATGGCTTTAATGTGTTTTACTTTAGCTTTTTTGATCAAATGGGTGATGTGCAAACCTCTTTTACAGTCGCATTACAGGCTTTTTTAAATGATGTTAGCAGTAGCGGAGGTAAAACCTTAAAAAGGGTTAATCGAATTGATGTAATGGGAGTGGGGATTGGTTTACAAGATGAACAAAGTCACCCGTTTCTAAGTATTTCTCAGCTTATCAATGAATTAGCTCAAAAAAGTGATAAGCCTGTTTTAATGTTGCTAGATGAAGTTCAGGAACTGGCGAGAATTAAAGGGACTGAGCAAATGGTCAAATCTTTGCGTACAGGTCTTGATATTAATCAAAATCAAGTGAAGGTCATTTTTACAGGGAGTAGTACCAATGGATTACGAGCGATGTTTAATGACAATAAAGCAGCATTTTTTCACTTTGCTCACCCATTGGATTTTCCTAATTTAGGGAAAGATTTTATTGAGTTTCTTGCCGGCATCTACCAACAACGAACAAATAAAATACTGGATACGGACTTACTGTATCATTATTTCGAGCGTTTTCATTTTTCGCCGTTATATTTACGCGCCGTAATTCAAGATATGATTTTAAATCCGACGTTATCACTTGAAGTTGCAGCAGAATATAGATTGACACAGGTAGATGAAAATTCAGAAAATCGGCAGGCGTGGCTTCAATTAAGTGAACTTGAACGCCTTATTTTACTCGCTGTGTTAAACGGTGAAACTGCTATTTATAGCAAGGGAACCCGCCAATTCTTTGCTGATAAATTAGGACTTGAGAATATAAGCACAAGCACTATTCAGGGTAAAGTGCGGAAATTAGAACGAGCGGAACTTTTAACCAGAAATGTTGGCGGCACGCTAAAAATTAATAATGTTTATTTTAAAACGTGGTTACGTGAAAATGTGAACTGATATTTGAAATTTGTGCTTTATAACTTCAACTAAGTTAATGCAAAGGATTGAAAAATGACAAAAGATCGTCAAGAAACCATTATGCTCTATCTAAAAAGCCACAATATGGCGACGGTTGAGCAGTTAGTGAAAGTAACGAATTCATCGCCTGCAACTATTCGACGTGATCTCATCAAATTGGATGAAAAAGGTTCGATTATTCGTACTCACGGAGGTGTGGCGCTAAACCAATTTATCCCATACCAACCCACAACTAATGAAAAGCAATATCAGCATGTGACGGAAAAAGAGAATATCGCCGATTATGTGGTATCGCTAATCTCACCGGGGGATTCCGTATTATTGGATGCGGGGACCACGACATTATGTATTGCCAAAAAATTAGTCAATATTCCTTTAAGAGTGATTACAAGTGATTTACATATCGCCTTGCTGCTTTCGGAATATAAACAAATTGATATTGTAATGACCGGCGGCGCAATTGATAAAAGCAGTCAATCCTGCATTGGGCAACACGGATTGGATTTGTTGCAGAACATTAACCCGGATTTTGCTTTTGTGAGTTGTAATTCCTGGTCTATCGAACGGGGAATTACGGCACCGACGGAAGATAAAGCGAACCTGAAGAAATGTTTGTTACAAAATTCGCGCAGAAAGGTGCTAGTGGCGGATAGCAGTAAATATGGTAAATGCTCTTTGTTTAAGGTGATTGAGCTAAATCGACTTACCGATATTATTACTGATCATAATTTACCGCAAAGCGCTCAAAAAGCGCTTAATGAGCTGGATCTCTCGGTGGCGTTTGCCTAGTTATTAATTTTTATTATTGAACAAAGTCCGCTAGTTTTAAATTAACGGGCTTTGCTATTATTCCGCATCGGAATCCCGCTTATCTTCCGCTTTCACTACCAGTAATTTTTCGGTGTCTAAGTCGGAATGCAGCATTTCTACTGCCGGCATAGCTTTATTGGCTTTGGCGGATAAATCTTTAAAGCGTTCTACTTTCCCCACTAAGCCCTGGTTGCCCACTAATGCGGTAACGGCGCTATTATAATGGCCGTTTACCGTTGATAAGGTATTGCCTAATTTAGCCAGGCGTTCGGCAACCAAGCAGATTTGATTATAAATATCGCCGGCCCGTTCGCTGATTTCCCGCGCTTCGGCGTTGCCTCGTTCAATACGCCATAAATTCGCCACGGTACGTAAAATCGGCATCAGCGTTGTGTGTGAAACCAGGATCACATTTTTCTCATAGCCGTAATTGAACAGGTTTAAATCCGCTTTCATAGCCTCAATATAAGCGGGTTCTACCGCCACAAACATCAGTACAAAATTCGGGCTGCGCATGCCTATTAAGTTGGTGTAATCTTTGCGCCACAAATCATCCATATGATTACGTACCGATTTGACGTGTTCGCGTAAAAAGTGTTGACGTTTATTTTCATCATCGGTACTGACCGCGTTTTCATAGGCGACTAACGACATTTTACTGTCAATGACCAAATGTTTATTGTCGGGCAAATGCACCACGAAATCCGGGTAATTGTTTTTGCCCTGCGCATCTTTAAAATGCGCTTGCGCTTCGTAATGTTCGCCCTTCACCAATCCCGCTAATTGCAAGGCGCGTTCAAGCTGCATTTCTCCCCAGTTACCTAAGGTTTTCTTTTCGCCTTTTAATGCGGAGGTGAGGTTGTTCGCCTCCTGCGACATTTGATTACCGATATTCAATACCCGCTTAATTTCCGATTCTAAATTCGCATTGCCTTTCAGCGATTCCGAATGAATTTCGTTCACCCGCTTTTGAAAACCGTCGATTTGTTCACGAAAAGGTTTTAAAAGCGCATCCAGCGCGATTTGGTTAGACTGGCTGAAACTTTGACTTTTTTCTTCTAAAATGCGGTTGGCCAAATTCTGGAATTCCGCAGAAAGCTGCTGTTTGCTCTGGGCAAACGCCTGTTGCTGTTCGGCAAAATTTTTCTCTTTTTCGGATAGCGTTGTTTTTAATTCCGTGAGTTCTTGCGAAAGTGCGGTCGTTTTTTCCTGAATTTTATTTAAATCCTGTTCTTTGCGCGCCACCGCGTTTTGGCTTTCAACCAATTGTTGCTGTAGGTTGGTGACTAACGCGGAAGCAACACCGAAACGTTCCTTTAAGGTATTCATGCTGCCGGTAAGGGTTTCGTGGCGAAGCTGCTCTTCGTTTAATTCCGTTTGTAACCCCTGAATTAGTTCGTTGCGTTCCTGCAAACGGATTTGCAACCCTTCCGCTGTGGTTTGCGCTTTAATTACATCCTGATCCAATTGATTTTTTGCCGCGGTTAAAATATCGAATTTTTCCAATAACTGATTGAAATCAAGAATATTTTTATTCAAGTCCTGTTGCAGTTCCTGCACATCGCGTTTGCGTCGCGCCATAATAAATAAAAAAATCAGGCAAATGACTGCCAGCACTACGGTGGCAATCTGAAAAGGGTCTTGCGGTAATGGGTATAAATCAAGCATTGAAATTTCCTTATTTTTAGCGACGGTATTTTGTTTCATAAAAATATGCAGTCAGGCAAAAGTATAAACTAAAATGGCTTTAATCGCCTAACAAGGGAACAAATAAAGGTATTTTTATTGTCAATTTAACGGTTTATTGTTAATCTCAAACCCATTATCGACAACAGGAATTAACCATGAGCGAACCTCTTTTTCAACATACGAAAACGGAAGAATGTTGCCCGCAGTGCGGCTCGCCGTTGCAAATCAAACAAGGGAAAAAAGGCAAGTTTTTAGGTTGCAGCGCGTATCCTGCCTGCGATTACCTCAAACCGCTTTCGAATCAATCGGAAAGCCGTATTATTAAACAGCTTGATGAATGCTGCCCGCAATGCGGCCATCCGTTGTTGATACGGCAAGGCAATTTCGGTATGTTTATCGGTTGCGGCAATTACCCTCAATGTCATTTTATTGTTCATGAAGACGAGCAACCGCCGGCGGAAGAAAGCGTTGCTTGTCCGGAATGCGGCAAGGGCGAACTGATTTCCCGCCGTGGGCGTCAAGGTAAATATTTTTATGCCTGTAATCGATATCCGCATTGTAAATTTACCTTACCGGGTAAGCCTTATTTGCAGGATTGCCCGCAATGCGGCGGGCATATTTGTCTGCTCAAAAAAGAGAACGAAACGTACCGCACTTTTTTATGTGTGAATAAATCCTGTCGGCACCAGTTTGATCGTGAAAAAGAGAAGACGTAAAAATGGAATTAGCTCAAATTGTAGAACGCCTTAAAAAAAATGAAGTCGTTGCTTATCCGACCGAAGCCGTATTCGGACTGGGCTGTAACCCGAATAGTAAAAGTGCGGTAGAAAAACTGTTAATTTTGAAGCAACGCCCGGTGGAAAAAGGGCTGATTTTAGTCGCCCATAAATTAGACTTGTTACTGCCGTTTATTGACGAATCGCGGCTTAAGCAATCCCACTGGCAACTTCTGACGCAACAATATGATTGCCCGACTACTTGGGTTGTGCCGGCAAAATTAAGCGCGCCGAAATTTATCACCGGTCAATTTGATAGCGTCGCGGTGCGATTATGCACTCATCCTGCGGTGGCGCAACTTTGTGAACAAACGGGGTTTGCCCTCACTTCAACCAGCGCCAATCTTTCCGGTCTGCCGCCGTGTAAAACGGCGCAACAAGTGCGGTCACAATTCGGCGAATTTTTTCCGGTGCTGGATATGGCGGTGGGAAATGCGGTTAACCCTTCGGAAATCCGGGATATTTTCAGCCGACAGATTTTTCGGCAGGGATAAATCATGCAACTGAAATCAAGTCTTATTGTTAATCAACATTTACGGCTGGAACAAATCACCGAGGATGATGCAGAACCCGTTTTCCGGTTGATTTGCCGGCAACGGGATTATCTCTCCCGCTGGCTGCCGGGCGTGGGATTGACTTCCAACGTAAGCAGTACCCTTAAATTCATTCGTTCCCTCAAACCGCTGGAGCAGGTTTTTACCATTCGCCGTGACGATGAAATTATCGGCTTGGTGAGCTTTAATAAAGCGGATTATTCAAATCTGAAACTTGAAATCGGTTATTGGCTTTCTCAATTCGAGCAAAAGCAGGGCATTATGACCCAATGCGTGCAAACAATGATAGATTATGCTTTTAATCAATTATATTTTAACCGGATTCAAATCAAATGTGCGATAGGCAATACTGCAAGCAAAGGAATCCCGCAGCGTTTGGGTTTTCAGCTGGAAGGTATCGAACGGCAGGGCTTGTTGCTGCTTTCCGGCGAATTCGCCGATTTTGAAATTTACAGTATGCTGGCTCAAGATTGGAAAAATAAACAGGATAAACAAATTATGGATACATACGCTGTGTGGGGCAACCCGATTGCGCAAAGCAAATCACCCGCCATTCACAAAATTTTTGCCGAACAAACCGGGCAGAACATGAAATATATTGCCATGTTAGGCGATGAACAACATTTTGAGCGGCAATTACAGGAATTTTTTGCGCAAGGCGCCAAAGGGTGCAACATTACCGCTCCTTTTAAAGAGCGGGCTTATCGGCTCGCCGATGAATACAGTGAGCGAGCTTTAACCGCCGGCGCCTGTAACACATTGAAAAAACTGGAAAACGGCAAACTTTATGCGGATAACACCGACGGTGCCGGATTGGTGAGTGATTTGCAGCGTTTAGGCTGGTTGAAGCCGAATCAGCAGATATTAATTCTCGGTGCCGGTGGCGCTACTAAAGGCGTGTTGTTGCCGTTATTACAGGCTCAACAGAAAATCCTGATTGCTAACCGCACTTTAGCGAAAGCGGAGGAATTAGCGGAAAAATTCAGCCCGTACGGTGAAATCCGCGCGGTGGAACTGAAGACAATTCCGCCGTACCGATACGATGTTGTCATTAATGCAACGTCTCTCGGTTTAACAGGTAAAACCGCAGATATTCAGCCGGAAATTTTGCAACAGGCCGGTGCGGTTTACGATATGCAATATGCTAAAGAGACTGACACGCCCTTTATTGCCTTAGCCAAATCCCTTGGCGTAAACAATGTCAGCGACGGTTTTGGCATGCTGGTGGGGCAGGCGGCGCATTCTTTCCGATTATGGCGGGGGATAATGCCCGATATAGAAGTGCTGCTGAACCGCGGTATTTAATTTAATTAGGCGAGTTAGTACGCCGTAAAACAATTTGATTTTTTTACTTCATTTAGGAACTTTTATGTACAAAACTTTCAAAAAATTAACCGCACTTTTAGGTGCGTTAGCCGCCTTGTCCGCTTGTCATTCTGCGGTTCAACCGGCAAAAACAGTGTTTCTTGCCGGTGCCACCGGCGTAATCGGCGAGCCCTTAGGTAAAGCGTTAGTCGCCAAGGGCTATCATGTTTACGGTACGACCCGAAGCGCCGAAAAGGCAAAACAGCTGGAAGCGGACGGAATAACGCCTGTTGTGCTGGATATTTATGATGCCGCCGCGGTAGAAAAAGCGGTGGTTAATGCCAAACCGGATGTGGTCATCAGCCAGCTTTCTTCTCTGCCAAAAGGTCTGAAAGAAGAGGAAATGGCGGAAGGCCTGAAGCGTGACAATAGAATCCGCATTGCAGGCACCCGTAATTTGATAGCGGCGACGGAAAAAGCCGGTACGCCGAAATTTATCACGCAAAGTTTTGTTTTCTATGCGGAAAGCGCAACGCCGCCGACTGAAGAATCAGCGTTGCTTTCTACTAAAGATCCCGTTTACGGCGAATCAACGGCGGCTATGATGAATTTGGAAAAACAAACCTTAGCCGGTAAATTTACGCCGGTTGTATTACGTTACGGTTGGATTTACGGCGGAAAATCCGGATTTAACGCGCCGATTGAAGGTTACTCGACAATTCACATTGATGCGGTGGTGGATGCAACGGTCCGAGCGGTAGAGGCGGATTTAAAGGGAATTTACAATGTGTCCGAAGCCAGCCCGTTTATCAATATCGATAAATTCAGAAAAGCCGTTCCCGGGTGGAAAGATAAGTAGCTTCCGATGATAAAACTTTTAAAACCCGTTGATGTTAAATCCAATGAAAAACAGGCTTTGCTTTGGTCTTGGCTTTATGTGTTCGCGCTTTTTTTAGCCTATTATACTCTTCGCCCCATTCGAGACGAATTGGGAGCAGCCGGCGGCATAACGCAACTCACCTGGCTGTTTACCGGTACTTTGGTGGCAATGCTAATGTTAACGCCTCTTTACGGTTATTTGGTTAAATATTGGAAACGTGAGAAATTTATTACAATTTCCTATCGTTTTTTTATGCTGAATTTAGTCGTTTTTGCGATGTTAATGGCGACGGCGACAGGTGATGTGTTAGTTTGGACCGGACGTATATTCTTTATTTGGGTATCGGTATTTAACCTGTTTGTGGTGTCGGTATTTTGGTCATTGATGGCGGATATTTTCAATACGGATCAAGGTAAACGTCTTTTCGTTTTTTGCAGACGTATTCAGCAATTATATATTGTTGCTAATGGCAATTTTGTTGTTGGAAATGTCTGTACTAGCGGCAAAAAAACTATCTAAATTAGGCGAAATCGAGCTCAGGGCGTCAAATTCGGCGGGTAGATTCAATCAAGAAATCGGCGGCGGTGTTTTAGACGGACTGAAACGCACCTTTCAATCGCCTTATTTGCTTGGTATTTCAGGATTTATTCTGCTTTATTCGATTACCAGCACGGTATTGTATTTCCAGCAGGCGGAGATAGTAAACAGCACCTTTAGCGATCGGGCTGAACGCACGGCATTTTTTGCCAATATTGATTTGTGGGTAAACAGCCTGACTTTGTTTTTCCAGTTCGGGTTAACGGGCAGAATGATGAAATATATTGGTATTTTACCGGTGCTTTCATTGTTGCCGCTATTTAGCGTCATCAGTTTTGCTGCACTTGCCATGAATCCGACCATCGTCGTATTTGTTTTGGTACAAGTATCGCGCCGAGTAGCTAATTTTGCCTTTGCCCGCCCTTCCCGCGAAGTGTTATTTACCCGCCTGAGCCGTGAAGATCGCTATAAAGCTAAAAATGTGATTGATACGTTAATTTATCGTTCCGGCGATCAACTCGGTTCTTGGGGTTATGCGGGTTTGGGTGCGCTGGGGTTGAGCTTAACCGGCATTTCCTGGCTCACGGTGCCGGTGTGTGTATTATGGTTCGGATTAAGTATCTGGCTTGCCGGGAAAGAAGACGTAGACTAACGGGTTTTTTAGCTTTTACATTAAAAGTGCGGTCGAAATTCCGCGATTTTTGACCGCACTTTTAGGATTAAGGTTTGTTTATCTTTTATAACCGGTTGCATTGTCGCATAAAATAAAGAAAAAGCTCCTGTTTTTAACATTTTTACAATTTTTACTTTCTTCCTTATTGCCGCTTATTTATACTAAGCGCCTTATTTTTTCAGAAGGAAAGCGGCATGAGTGTTTACGCTTACATTTGTTTCTTATTCAGCATTTCTATTTTTCTTGCATTTTTCACCCGGAAAATCAGCGCCCGAATTCAATCTACTATTGCCATTACCGCCTCGGCGATGATTGGTTCGTTAGTGTTAATTATTTTCGGTTATTTCGGCTGGTTTAAGGTAGAAGATATCGCCATCCATATTATGGAACGGGTGGATTTTAAAAACTTTCTGCTCAACGGTATGCTCGGCTTTTTGTTATTCGCCGGTTCGTTGGGCATTAAATTGCCGTTAATGAAAGAACAACGGCGGGAAATTGCAGTATTTGCGCTGTTTTCAACACTTGCCTCTACCTTCTTCATTGGTATTTTAATTTATTATGCCGCCATGTTAGTGGGTTTGCGGATTGATTTTGTTTACTGTTTGGTGTTCGGTTCGCTGATTTCGCCTACCGACCCGATTGCGGTACTTGCCATCATCAAAAATCTGAAAGCGCCGAAGCGTTTATCCATGCAGGTGGAAGGGGAGTCACTGTTTAATGACGGTGTCGGTTTGGTGATTTTTACCACTTTATTTGCCGTGGCGTTTAACGGGCAGGAGCCGACTTTTTCCGGCGTGTTCGGGCTGTTTTTAAAAGAAGCGGTGGGCGGAATTTTGTTCGGTTTTGTAATGGGATTTGCCATTCATTTGCTTATCACTTTCACAAAAGAGGTCAGCCTTGAAATACTGTTGACGCTTACAATTCCGACGGCAGGTTTTATGCTTGCCAACCTGCTGCATATTTCGGGCGCTTTGGCTATGGTGACTTCAGGTATTATTATCGGCAACTGGACGCGCCGCCAGGGCTTCTCGGAACGTAACCGTTATTTTCTTGATCATTTCTGGGAAATGATTGACCACTCGCTTAATTCGTTATTGTTCTTTTTAATTGGGTTAGCGTTGTTATTGGTGGAATTTACTTTTGAAAGTTCAATGCTTATGTTATTGGCGATTCCCGTTTGCTTAATCGGGCGTTATGTCAGCTTATGGATCCCTTATCAAATTATGAGCCGCTTTCGCCGCTATAATCCTTATACCTTGCGCATTCTTACCTGGGGCGGATTACGGGGCGGTCTGGCGCTTGCAATGGCGTTATCTATCCCGTCCAATGTGGTGAACATTAGCGGTAACGGAATGAATCTGGATTTGCGTGATGTAATAATTCTGATGACTTACGCGGTTGTGATGTTTTCGATTTTGGTACAGGGTACCACCATTGAGAAAATGATTGAAACTTCGAAAGTTATCGATCCGAAGCGCGATGCTTACGTGAAATTGGGCGGTTCGAGAGATTACCCGCCGCATATTTAGTCATTTCGCCTGCATCCGCCTAGCATGAACGGCGGATGCAGATGTTGTTCTTATCATTCCGCCAAAAGCGTTTCCAATTCTTCCTGTGCAGTCAGCCAATGAGCTTCCGCATCTTCCAGCGCTTTTCTGGTTTGTACCTGCTGCGTTAAAAGTGCGGTCAGTTTTTCTTTATTTTCTGTCTGATAAAGCCCGGAATCCGCCAGTCGAACTTCAATTTCGGTAAGCTGGGCGGTAAGTTTATCCATTTCCGTTTCAAATTTTGCAATTTGTTTACGAATCGGCGCGGTTTGCTGGCGTAATTCCGCTTCGCGGCGTTTTTGTTCTTTGCGGTTTTGACCGGAATTTTCATTATTTGATTCTTTAGAAACTTCCGTATTTTTGACCGCACTTTTTTCCTGAACGTTGAGGTCATTCAGCCATTTGGCATAATCCTCCAAATCACCGTTGAATTCTTCTACTTGTTTATCATGTACCAGATAAAATTCTTCCACCGTGTTACGCAATAAATGGCGGTCATGAGATACCACCACCAGTGATCCCTGATAATCCACTAAGGCTTCCGTTAAAGCCTGCCGCATATCCAAATCCAGGTGGTTGGTAGGTTCGTCCAGTAGCAGTAAATTCGGACGTTGCCACACAATTAAGGCAAGCACCAAACGGGCCTTTTCGCCGCCGGAAAATTGCTTTACCGGATCTTTCACTTTGTCGCCGTGAAAGGCAAAACCGCCGAGATAATTGCGCAGTTCCTGTTCCGTTTGTTGCGGCGCCAGTTTTTGCAAATGCCAGAGTGTGGATTCATCAGCCCGCAGCGTATCCAACTGATGTTGAGCGAAATAACCGAGCTGCACGCCTTTGGCTAACTGTACGACGCCCGAACGCGCCGTTAATTCGCCCGCCAGTAATTTGATCAAAGTGGATTTACCGGCACCGTTTTTGCCCAGCAACCCGATGCGGGAGCCGGGTACCAAATTGAGTTTGATTTTTTGCAGAATTTCCACCGCACTTTCACCTTCACCGTAACCGGCGGAAGCTTTATCGATCATTACCAAAGGGTTCGGTAGAGAAAGCGGTTCGCGAAATTCGAAGGTGAAAGGGTTATCCACATGGGCGGGCGCAATACGTTCCATGCGTTCCAGCGCTTTCATGCGGCTTTGCGCTTGTTTCGCTTTGGTGGCCTTGGCTTTGAAACGATCGATATATTTTTGCAGATGGGCTATTTTGTCCTGTTGTTGGCGAAACAGTGCGTTTTGTTGCGCCAGTTTTTCCGCCCGTTGCAATTCAAAAGAGGAATAATCGCCGGTGTATTCATTGAGTTTTTTATCTTCAATATGAATAATTTTATTCACGATAGGATCAAGAAAATCCCGGTCGTGGGAAATCAGTACTAAAGTGCCCTGATATTGCACCAGCCAGCGTTCCAACCAGATCACCGCATCTAAGTCCAAATGGTTGGTGGGTTCGTCCAGTAATAATAAATCCGACGGGCATAACAGCGCTTGTGCCAAATTCAAACGCATGCGCCAGCCGCCGGAAAAGGATTTTACCGGGCGACCGAGTTCTTCCTGGGAAAAGCCCAGACCGTGCAACAAGGCCGAGGCGCGGGATTGAACGGTCCAGGCGTCAATAATGTCGAGTTGTCCGTGAATGCGGGCGATAGCATTGCCGTCGTTATGTTCGTTGGCAAGCTTCAATTCTTTTTGTAACCGGCAATAAGTGCGGTCGCCCTCAATGACATAATCCAACGCGGAAATGTCCAGCGCAGGGGTTTCCTGATTCACCCAGGATACCGCCCAATCGGCGGGATAATTAATCTCACCGCCCTCGGGTTGATTTTCTTTTTTTAATAAGGAAAAGAGCGAAGATTTGCCGCAGCCGTTTTTACCGACTAAACCGACTTTTTGTTTTGGATTGATGGTTGCGTTCGCTTCTTCAAGTAAAAGATTGAGACCGCGCTTTAAGGTTAAATTTGAAAAAAAAATCATTATTTATCGATATTTATTATAGAATGTCCGGAGTTTGTTTATTTTCTCTTTTTTTTAGGTTAGTTTGCAATGTTTGATTCTTTATTTGTCCAATTCGTCGTGTTATGGGCGGTAATTGACCCAATCGGTTCCGTCCCCGTTTACTTATCGAAAACGGTTGGGTTGTCTGTAGAAGAACGTCATAAAGTCGCCCGCAAATCCGTAATTATTGCCACAATTGTGTTAATGTTTTTTTTGGTTATCGGACAGGGTTTATTCGAAACCATGCAGATTCCGCTTTCCGCCTTCCAGATTGCCGGCGGGTTGGTGTTGCTTTTATTTGCCTTAACCATGATTTTTGGTGAAGGTAAGCCCGAAACCGAGATGAAAATGCGCACAAGTTTAAGCGAACTGGCGGTTTATCCGCTTGCCGTTCCGTCTATCGCCTCGCCCGGCGCGATGATGGCGATTGTCTTATTAACGGATAATCATCGCTTTGATTTTTTTGAACAATGTCTAACCACCGTAGTGATGTTGTTGATTCTGTTTATTACTTATTTGCTGTTTTTGATAGCGAATAAAATTCAACGGGTAATCGGTAACACGGGGGCTGCGGTGATCAGCCGGGTAATGGGATTGATTTTGGCCGCAGTCGCAGTGAACAACGTATTGGTGGGAATTCGGGACTTTTTCGGTATTGCCCTTTAAAATTTAAGAAACATTTAGAAACAGGGGGAATTTCCCCCTGTTTTTTTATCCTGAAATCAGGCTTGGTATAAGCGGTAACTTACCTGTCCCGTTGTTTTTTCTTTTAACAATTGCCAATGAGGCGGGGTAAGAAGCGGTTTATCCCGTTCCGTTTCAACATAAATTAACGCGTCCGGTTTTAACCAGTTATTTTGCCCAAGCAGTTCAATGGCTTTATCCGCTAAGCCTAAATGAAAGGGCGGGTCAAGAAAAACCAGATCAAACTGCGGTAAATTTTGTCCGAATTTTAAATAATCCAGACTGTTTTGATTTAACACCTGTCCTTGTTCGACGGGCACATTTAAGGTTTGCAGGTTTTTTTTAAGTTGTGTCGCCGCTTGTTTGTCCAATTCTAAAAAAGTCACGCCTTGAGCCCGGCGGGAAAGCGCTTCAAATCCCAAAGAACCCGCACCGGCAAAACAATCTAAACAAACGGCATCCGCAATATAAGGCATTAACCAGTTAAACAACGTTTCTTTTACCCGATCTCCGGTGGGGCGCAAACCTTGCGCATTCAGAACCGGTAATTTCCGTCCGCGCCATTTGCCGGCGATGATTCTTACCTCGCCTTTGCTTTGATTCGGTTTAGAGTTTAATTGATTTGAACGAGTTGAATTTGTATTTTTTTTCATAGAGGATTGGTAAATAAATGTTACACTATGGCGTTTGAATAGTGTAACAAAATCCGGGCGTATTTAAAACGCTCGCAATTTCGGGGGTCTGTTTATAAAAGATTAAACAGGTCCTAGAGAGAATGAGAGAAATTTATGGCAGATGAAAAGAAAAAAAGCGGTTTTTGGTCATGGCTCGGTTTAGGCAAAAAAGAAGCGGGCGATTCAGCCGAAAAACAAGCGGAACAAGCGCCGTCGGCCTATGAGAAAGCGGAACAAACCGTTGAGGAAACAAAACGGAAAATTGATGAGCTGGCGAATCAGGCACAAGGCATTGCCGAACAGGTAAAAGATCAGGTTGATGAAATTAAAGAAGATTTAGCGGATAAACTGGAACAGACTAAACAAGATATTGTTCACCAAGTGGATCAGGTTCAGGTTGAGGCGGAACAAAAATTCGAACGGACAATTGAAAAATTTTTAAATTCCGAACCGCAGTCTGATGAAAACCAATCCGAGCAAGAGAAAATTGAAGCGGTTTCCGCTACAGAAAAGGAGCAACAAACGGCGGAAGCAACCCATAGTACGGATCTTGATGTGAATGAGGTCGCCGTAGAAACGCAGGAAAAACCGGGCAAGGGCGGTTTCTTCAGCCGATTGGTTAAAGGTTTGCTGAAAACCAAACAGAATATCGGCGCCGGTTTTTTGAGTTTATTTACCGGTAAAAAAATTGATGATGAGTTATTTGAAGAATTGGAAGAGCAACTTTTGATTGCCGATATCGGTGTGCCGACCACTGCCAAAATCATCAAAAATCTTACCGAACACGCAAGCCGGGCGCAATTAAAAGATGCGCAGGCGCTGTATCAACAGCTCAAAGTGGAAATGGCGGAGATTTTAAAACCTGTGGAACAGCCTTTAATCGTTGATACGGGCAGAAAACCTTATGTAATTTTAATGGTCGGCGTGAACGGCGTGGGTAAAACCACGACTATTGGTAAACTTGCGCGTCAGTTCCAACAACAAGGTAAGTCCGTTATGTTGGCGGCGGGCGATACCTTCCGGGCGGCGGCTGTGGAGCAACTGCAGGTGTGGGGCGAGCGCAATAATATTCTCGTGGTGGCGCAAAGTACGGGTTCGGATTCCGCTTCAGTGATATTTGATGCCATGCAATCGGCGGCGGCGCGCAATGCGGATATTTTAATTGCGGATACCGCAGGGCGTTTACAAAACAAAAATAACCTGATGGACGAGCTGAAAAAAATCGTTCGGGTGATGAAAAAGTATGACGAAAGCGCGCCTCATGAAATCATGCTGACCCTTGATGCGGGCACCGGTCAAAATGCCATCAGCCAGGCAAAATTATTCCATGAAGCCGTGGGATTGACCGGTATCAGTCTGACAAAACTGGACGGTACGGCAAAAGGCGGTGTAATTTTTGCCATTGCCGACCAATTTAACCTGCCGATTCGTTATATCGGTGTTGGCGAGAAAATTGAGGATTTACGTCCCTTCCATGCGGAAGAATTTATTGACGCCTTATTTACTCACGAAGAAAATTAATTGCTAAGGTATACTAAGAAACAAGGCGAACAAATATGTTCGCCTTGTTTTTAGCCGATGAAAACGGATGTCATACTTAAAGATCCGCCTACAAGGTGATCATTAAAGAGCTCGACATTGTCTTGTTCTTCCCGCATTGCGACGACATACAGCAACGGTAAATAATGTTCCGGTGTCGGCACTGATAACATTGCCGGCCGCCCGAGTCGTTCAATATGGGTCAGCAGTTCGATATTATTTCCCGCAATCGCCCGGTTAATTTGATCCCTGAATTCATAAGCCCAGTCATAGCCCGCATCCAATCGGTTAATATGTTCATAACTGAGAGCGGATAAATTATGTACGATATTGCCGCTTGCAAGAATTAATACGCCCTGTTCGCGTAAAGATTTTAATTTTTGTGCTAAGGCAAAATGCCATAAGGCGGGTTTGGTGCGATCCAGACTTAGCTGAATAACCGGAATATCCGCCTCGGGATAAAGGTGTTTCAACACCGCCCAAGCACCATGATCATAACCTCTGTCCGGGTTTAATCTTACTTCTTCGGGGGCAAGTAACTGTTGAATTTGCGCCGCCAGTCTGGGATTTCCCGATGCCGGATACTGCACCCGGCTTAATTGCGGAGGGAATCCGTAGAAGTCATAAATCATTTTCGGGTTTGCGCCGCTTTGTACTTCCAGCTCTTTACTGTACCAATGGGCGGAAATACATAAAATCGCTTTTGGTTTGGCAAAAGTGCGGGTGATTTCGGCGAATTTTTGATTGAACGGATTATTCTCCTCAATCACGTTCATCGGACTGCCGTGCCCTACAAAAATAGCGGGTTGTTTCATAAAATTTCCTAAATAATAACCCCGCTTAATTTTAAGCAGGGTTTCGATTAGCTTAGAGAGTATAAGACAGATTATAACGCGGCTTTAACGGCATCCGCCAGGCTGGTGGTCGGGCGGCCAAGAATTTGTTCCAGTGTTTTATCTTCGGAATATAATGCACCTTTTGACACATCGACATCCCATTCTGCGATTAAGCCTGCAAAACCTTCCGGCAGGCCAGCCTTCACTAAGGCGGCGGCATAATCTTGTGCCGGAATATCAATATAAGGGATTTGTTTGCCGGTTTGTTTTGAAATTTCGGCGGCTAAATCCGCTAAAGTCCAGCTTGTCGAGCCGGCTAATTCATAAGTTTTGCCTTCATGACCTTCGCTTAACGCCACATTTACCGCTGCCTCGGCAAGATCGGCGCGGGTTGCGGATGCAATTTTACCGTCTTTTGCCGAACCGTAGAAAGCGTTGTTGGCTAAAGCCGCACCAATGGAACCTGTGTAGTTTTCAGTATACCAGGTGTTGCGCAAAATAGTGAAAGGCACGCCCGATTCTTTCAATGCCTGTTCCGTAGCGACATGTTCGCCGGCTAAGGATTTCACCGTATTTTCATTGCTTGCGCCTAACAGGCTGGTATAAATAATGTGTTTTACGCCCGCTTTTTTCGCCGATTGAATCACATTGTTATGCTGCGGAAAACGTTGCCCGATCTCATTACCGGAAACTAAAATTAAGGTATCTACGCCGTTTAACGCTTCTACCTGTCCTTCAATATTGGCATAGTCGAATTTACGCGCTTGCGCATTGGAAATTTTTTCCGGCGAACGCACTAAAGCGATAACATTTGCTTTGCGTTGAACTAGTAAGTCTAACGCGATTGTGCCAAATTGTCCGGTTGCTGCGGTGATTGCGATTGTTTTAGTTGTCATCATAATGTTCCTTTTTATTACAAATAGTTTGTTTTGTTTGCCAGGTTGGCTGTCGGAGGTTATAATATATCAATACTTACTTTTTGGAAGTACTTACATAAATGTAAGTATTAAAATAAATTTAAAATATTTTTTAACGTATTGATTTTTAAGGAAATAAAAATGAATAATTTTTTTGAACGGGGAAACGTATTAGCTGCGGCCTGCCCTTCAAGACAGATTTTGCAACATTTGACCAGCAGATGGGGCGGATTGGTTTTAATAGCACTGCGTTCCGGCACTAAACGTTTTAGCGAATTGCGCAAAACCATCGACGGCGTAAGTGAGCGAATGCTGACGCAAACTCTGCAACAACTGGAAGAAGACGGCATGCTGGTGCGCAAATCTTATAACACTGTGCCGCCTCATGTGGATTATACCTTGACCGAATTCGGCGCACAGGCATCGGAAAAAATGTTTGAATTGGTGGATTGGCTGGAAAGCAATTTAAACGATATTTTAACTCACAAGGTAAGTAAACAATGAAGCCGTGGATTTTACTGGCGATTTCCATCTTATTGGAAATTATTGCAACCAGCCTGTTAAAATTGAGCGACGGTTTTACCAAACTTATCCCCACGGTGGGTTCAATGTTGCTTTACGGTTTGTCTTTTTATTGCGTGTCTATCGTTTACCGCACGTTACCCGTAGGCATTGTTTATGCGGTTTGGTCCGGCGTGGGGATTGTGCTTACCGCCATCATCGCCTATTTTGCTTTCGGGCAGAAAATCGACGGTTCGGGGCTTGTGGGGATGCTGTTAATTGTCGGCGGTGTTCTTATCATTAATGTTTTTTCCCGTTCGGTTTGATAAAAGTGCGGTAAAATTTTTGAAAATTTCGGAGAGTAAATGAAAGTCGGGTTGGTTCTTGAAGGCGGCGCTATGCGCGGTATGTTTACCGCCGGCGTGTTAGATATCTTTTTAGACGAAAATATTCATATTGACGGTGCGGTAACTGTTTCGGCGGGCGCCTTGTTCGGCATTAATTTGCCTTCCAAACAGCGCGGGCGGGTTCTTCGTTACAACAAGAAATATTTGAACGACAAACGTTATATGGGGTTGCACAGCCTGTTGACCACGGGCAATATCGTTAACCGGGATTTTGCTTTTTACGAATTGCCGTATACTCTTGATCCTTTTGATCAGCAAACATTCGCCCAATCGGACATGGATTTTTGGGTTACTCTCACTAATGTGGAAACGGGCGAGGCGGAGTATTTTAAAATTCAGGACGCTTTTGAGCAAATGGAAGTACTGCGCGCCACATCAGCCATGCCTTTCGTATCAAAAATGGTGGAAATTAACGGCAAAAAATATTTGGACGGCGGCATTGCCGACAGCATTCCGCTACAGAAATGTTTCGATTTAGGTTACGATAAAGTGATCGTAGTGTTAACCCGTCCGCTGGAGTACCGCAAAACGCCGAGTTCAAAAACCTTATTCAAATTGTTTTACCCGAACTATCCGCAGCTGGCAGCACGTTGGGCACAGCGTTATGCGGATTATAATCAAACCGTGGAACGTATTATTAAGTTAAACGACGAGCAAAAAATTTTTGTGATTCGTCCTTCTGAAAGTCTGAATATCAGCCGGTTGGAAAAAGATCCCGAGATGATTCAACGAATGTATGAACTAGGTTTAAAAGACGGTAAAGCGGCAATCGCCGGATTGCGGGAATATTTGGCGAAATAAAAAAGTGCGGTGAAATTTTTCTATTTTTCACCGCACTTTTATTTGCAGAACCAGGGTCTGTTTATAAAAGATAAACAGACTCTATAATTATTTACGATTCAGCCAGGCCATATATTCGGCAACACCTTCGGCAACGTTTTTAAATTTAAAATCGCAACCGGCGGCGCGTAGTTTGGTTAGATTCGCCTGTGTATATTCCTGATAGCGGGATTTTAAATGGTCCGGGAACGGAATGGTTTCGATTTCGCCTTTACCATGGAATTTCACTACCGCTTCGGCCACGGCTTTAAAACTTTCCGCATTGCCGGTGCCCAGGTTAAAGATGCCGGAAACACCGTTTTCCCATGCCCAAAGGTTAACTTCCGCTACATCGCCCACATAAACGAAATCTCGCAGGAAATGTTCGGAACCGGCAAATAATTTCGGATTTTCGCCTTTTAAAATCTGGTTATTTAAGTGGAACGCGACGCTCGCCATTGAACCTTTGTGCTGTTCGCGCGGCCCGTATACATTGAAATATTTAAAGCCGCAAACCGGTGAGTTGGCTTCAGGCAGAATGGCGCGAACATATTGGTCGAATAAGAATTTTGAATAACCGTAGGCGTTTAACGGCCCTTCGAATTCGCGTTCTTCGATGAAATCCGTTTTATCGCCGTAAGTGGCGGCGCTTGATGCGTAGAAGAACGGAATTTCGCGATCTAAGCAGTAATGCAGCAACTCTTTGGAATATTCATAGTTGTTATGCATTAAATATTTACCGTCCCATTCGGTGGTCGCCGAGCAGGCGCCTTCATGGAACACGGCGTCGATATCACCTAAATCGTCACCTGCAATGACGGAAGAAATAAAATCTTCTTTATCGCAATAATCCGCGATATCCAAATCGACAAGATTAATGAATTTTGTCCCGTCTTTTAGGTTATCCACTACTAAAATATCTTTGCGCCCCATATCGTTTAACGCTTTTACGATATTGGCGCCAATCATGCCGGCGCCACCGGTTACGATAATCATAATAATTGTCCTTTTCTTTATTTGCGGAAATTAGGTCTATTGTAATAGATTTTGTCCGGAAGTGCTAAAAAAGTGCGGTGAATTTTTGAGGATTTTTTATTTACCCGCTTTCTTACCCGCTTTCCCGTTCCCTTAATGTGCTTATCAACTGGATACATTCGGTTTGCGGAGCTTTTTCGGTTTGAAGTAATTCCGCCAGTTTTTTACCGGCGGTTTCGCCTAGTTTGGCATAGGGGATGTTTAAGGTTGTGAGTGCGGGGTAGGTGGTTTGGCTGATTTCAAGATCGCCCAAGCCGATAATGGCGACATCGTAAGGAATGCCGATGTGCTGTCGTTGCGCCTCAAAAAGTGCGCCGCAGGCAAGCTCGTCGGATAAAAATACGAAAGCGTCAATGCAGCCCCATGTTGAAATCGCTTCATTAAATAATTTTGCGCCGGCGGAAAAAGAAACGGGTTCCGAACAATGCAGAATCTGGTGGGAATTTAAATGGTTGGCATGCAGCGCCGAATGCCAGCAGGCTAAATATTGTTGGAAAATAGCCTGCTCCTGCTGCGCGCAAAGCAAGCCGATATCCCGATAGCCTTTAGCGACTAAAAAACTTATCACTTTTTGCACCGCACTTTTACTGTCCACGCAAACATTAATGCCTAACGGATTTGCCTGTTTTGAACCGATTTCCAAACAAATTAATCCGCTGTTTCGGATCCATTGCGCTTCTGTGCTTGGGCATTGCAGATTCAGCAGGATAACGGCTAACGGTGAGTTATTGATTAATTCGCGCAGCCAGCCTTTTTTATTTGCGACAAGAATAATAATTTGTAAATCAAGGGGTTGCAATTCTTTTTGGAGTGAGTTAAGAATAAGGTTGTTTTCAACGGAAACTAATGATGAAGTAACGATAACGATATTGCGGGAAGATACGGAAGCCAATTCGCGTGCGGCGGAATTCGGCACATAACCTAATTTTTGTACCGCTTCGTGAATTTTTTGACGTAAATTTTCGGACACCATTTTCGGCGTGCGTAAAGCACGGGAAACGGTCATAGTGCCGACACCTACTTCTTTTGCTACGTCGGCAAGCGTGACTTTGCCTGTTGAACGTCGGTTTTTATTTGAATTATTGGCTAACGACATGCTAATCCTCCTACAACTACAACATTAAAGTACGATAAAAAACAGCCTAGGGAAATTATTTTTTATAAAAAATGTTACCGCTATCACAAAATTAAATTTTTCTTATTGATAACGCTATCATTGAGGTTTACATTGTGATCACTTCAAAACAGAAGAGGTCTTTTATGCTTAAACAATTTTTACCCCTTTCTCACATTCAATATGTGGATTCCGTTGAAAACTGGCAGCAGGCGGTGCAGTTAAGCGCTGCGCCTTTGTTAGCGGAACAGTTGATTGAACCCCGTTATGTGGAACGTATTTTTCAAATTCATCGGGAAATCGGCCCTTATTATGTGATTGCACCGCAAATCGCTATGCCTCATTCTCGCCCGGAAGACGGTTCGAATGCGCAGGCGTTGTCGTTGGTTGTGTTGAAACAAGGGGTAAATTTCGGTTCGGATAACGACCCCGTTCAGTTGGTGTTAATGCTGGCGGCAAAAGACAGTGAATCTCACTTGGAAATGCTTTCGGCGGTGGCTGAATTATTCTCGGATGAAGAAGCGGTACAACAAATTATTCAATCTACGACAGTTTCTGAAATCGCAGAGATTGTTCATCGTTATTAAGTTTATTACAGGAGAATCATTATGAAAATTATGGCGGTTTGCGGTCATGGCTTAGGCAGTAGCTTCATGATGGAAATGAACATTAAAAAAGCGTTAAAAACCTTAGGTAAAGAGGCGGAGGTCAGCCATCAGGATCTGGCCTCCGTTACGGCGAATGAAGCGGATTTATTCGTAATGGGTGCGGATATTGCCAACAGTAGCGGTTTGCCCGCTGACAAAGTGGTGGTGGTAAAAAATATTGTCAGCGTAAAAGAATTCGAAGAAAAACTTGCCGAATATTTCAATCAATAGGAGATAACCTATGGACTCAATACTTTTCTTTATATTAGATATTTTAAAAGTGCCGTCGGTGTTGGTGGGGTTAATTGCCTTGGTCGGTTTAGTGGCTCAGAAAAAAGCTTTTCCGGACATCATCAAAGGAACGGTTAAAACAATTTTAGGTTTCCTTGTGTTAGGCGGTGGGGCAACCGTATTGCTGAGCTCGTTAACTCCGCTTGGCAGTATGTTTGAACACGCGTTCAACGTACAGGGAATTATTCCGAATAACGAAGCAATCGTTTCCATGGCGCTTGAAAAATACGGCACGGCGACCGCACTTATTATGGCCTTCGGTATGGTGGCGAACATTATTGTGGCGCGTTTTACCCGTTTAAAATTCATTTTTTTAACCGGCCATCATACCTTCTATATGGCTTGTATGATTGGCGTCATTTTAACCGTTGCCGGTTTTGAAGGCGTGCAATTGGTGTTTGTGGGCGCATTAACTCTTGGTTTAATCATGGCGTTTTTCCCGGCAATCGCCCATTTCTACATGAAAAAAATTACCGGTAGTAACGATGTGGGCTTCGGTCACTTCGGTACCATCGGTTATGTGCTTTCCGGCGCTATCGGTCAGGCTGTAGGTAAAGGTTCGCCCTCTACCGAAGAAATGGATTTGCCAAAAAATTTAAGTTTCTTACGCGATAGTTCAATTTCGATCTCCTTAACCATGATGATCATCTATTTCGTTCTTGCTATCGCTTCCGGTAACGAATATGTTTCCACTCACTTTAGTAATGGTCAGCATTATTTGGTTTACGCCACAATTCAAGCCATTACCTTTGCAGCCGGCGTTTACGTCATTCTGCAAGGTGTGCGTTTAATCTTGGCTGAAATCGTGCCTGCCTTTACCGGTTTCTCAGAAAAATTGGTGCCGGATGCAAAACCCGCATTAGACTGTCCGATTGTTTTCCCTTATGCGCCGAATGCGGTTTTAGTGGGCTTCTTATCCAGCTTTATGGGCGGTATTATCGGTTTGGTATTGCTCGGTCAGCTTAACTGGGTGTTAATTCTTCCGGGAGTGGTACCGCACTTTTTCTGCGGTGCCACAGCGGGCGTCTTCGGTAATGCGACCGGCGGTCGTCGCGGTGCAATTCTAGGTGCATTTGCCCACGGTTTATTGATCACTTTCCTACCGGTGTTCTTATTACCGGTATTAGGTTCCCTCGGCTTTGCCAATACCACCTTCTCAGATACGGATTTTGGCGGTGTAGGTATCGTATTAGGCAATATGGCGCAGTTTATGTCTAAAGATATGATTATGATCGTGATTGTGGCTATCTTCCTGTTGCTTGTGGGCTACAACTATTTAGCGAAAAAACCGGTAAAAACCGAAGAATAGCTAAGTTGTATAAATAACATTATGCCCTGGCTAAAGCCGGGGCATTTTTGTTAAAAGTGCGGTAGAAAATCACGAAATTTTTCATATTGCTGATTTTAATTGGAAAGTGATAAAAATCACAGTTTTCAGATTTTTTTGATGTATCATATAAAAAAGTTAGAATTCTCACATGAAAAGAATTCAAAGAAGGAGATATTATGCACCCGCAAGAATTAGCGAAATTTATTGACCACACTGCATTAACTGCGGAGAAAACGGCGCAGGACATCATTAAACTTTGTGATGAAGCGATTGAAAATCAGTTCTGGTCTGTGTGTATCAACCCATGTTATATTCCGTTGGCAAAAGAAAAATTAGCGGCAACAAATGTGAAAATCTGCACGGTTATCGGTTTTCCGTTAGGGGCTAATTTAACTTCGGTGAAAGCTTTTGAGGCGCAGGAATCCATTAAAGCCGGCGCACAGGAAATCGATATGGTGATTAATGTAGGCTGGATTAAATCCGGCGAATGGGACAAAGTGCGATCGGATATTCAGGCGGTTTTGCAGGCTTGTAACGGCACTTTATTGAAAGTGATTTTAGAAACCTGTCTGTTAACGCCGGACGAAATCGTAAAAGCCTGTGAAATTTGCCGTGATCTGAAGGTGGGCTTTGTGAAAACTTCAACCGGCTTTAATAAAGACGGTGCAACGGTGGAAGATGTGGCGTTAATGCGTCAAACCGTCGGCGATAAACTCGGCGTAAAAGCCTCCGGCGGTATTCGCGACACTCAAACAGCAATGGCGATGATTAACGCGGGTGCAACGCGTATCGGCGCAAGTGCCGGAATCGCAATCATCAAAGGCCTGCAAGATAATAGCGGCGGTTACTAGGGCCTGTTTATAAAAGATAAACAAAACCTAAAGATTGATTGAGCCTGTTGCGATGGATAAAAAAGTTCAAACCTGTTTAAATCAGCTGAATTTATTGACCCGCCGGCTCAGTTAACTCCATAAAAACCCCCGAAATTTCACCGCACTTTTATGATTTGCCCGTCGCCGGTAGATGGGTGCTATGGTGTTCGCGTTCCATCATATGGTGATGCGCGCCTTTGGCAAGCATGCGTAATTGCAGAATCAGGCGCTCTTTGAGCAATTCCCGTTCTTTATTGTTCATATCTAAGGCGTTGGCGCCGGCGGTAAATACAATGGTTACCATACCTTCCGATTGCACGTAAGCCACGTATTCCGAATAATTGTTTTTATTTGCCAAATATTCGGCGAGTTCATCCACAAAATGTTTGATTTCCCGCGCTGCGGCGGTACGAAAAGCCTGTGATGTGCCGGAACTTTCGCGTAACAGCAAACGGAAAACGTTAGGACTGTGGGCGATAAATTCAAAAAAGGTTTCTACCGAAATAACAATGACACTGCCGCCTTTTTCAATGCGTTTTCGGGCCTGGCGCATAAGTTGGCGCAGGGTTAAACCCGCCTCGTCCACCATGGTTAAGCCTAATTCGTCCATATCCTTAAAATGACGATAAAACGAGGTCGGCGCAATACCCGCCTCTCTCGCCACTTCCCGTAAACTTAAATTGGAAAAGCTTTTTTCGGCATTTAATTGGTTAAACGCCGCATCAATTAATGCGCGGCGGGTTTTTTCTTTTTGTATTGCACGAACGCCGGCCATATTAATCACCTTCCGTATGTAAAATCGCTTTTACAGCATCACCCACGGCATTCGCCACTCGTTCATAGCGGCTACGAAGCGGTGAGCCGGGACGGTAAACCAGCGCGATGGTACGTTTGGGCTCAGGGTCGGTACAAGGAATATATTTTACCCCGGCTCTTGTGCCTTCATTTAGCATTGCCAGTTCCGGCATCAAGGTCATACCGGCATTTGCCGCAATCATGTTACGTAAGGTTTCCAAACTTGTGGCCTGGAAATGCGAATTTTCGCGCGCACCCGCGGTAAAGCAATAACCCAACGCTTGATCCCGCAGGCAGTGTCCGTCATCTAACATAAGTACTTCATGGCCTTGTAATGCATGCATTTTAATTGATTTTTCTTTTGCCCAAGGATGTTGTTCGGAAACCGCCAATAACATTCTTTCATTGAAAATAGGCACTTCAATAAAAGGTTCCGTTTCCGGGACAGTGGCTAAAATTGCACAATCTAAGCGGCCGGATTCCAGTTGATCTAATAAGTGCGAGGTTTGCGCTTCATATAAATACAATTCTAAATCCGGGAAAGCTTCCTTTAATGCAGGCATAATATAAGGTAGCAAATAAGGACCGACGGTCGGGATAACGCCGAGATGCAGAGGCCCGGTCATTTCTTTACCTTGATTACTTGCCATTTCTTTGAGTAATTTGACTTCACGCAAGACTTTTTTAGCCTGTTCTACTAGAATAAGACCTGATTGGGTGAATAAAACCTTACGGCTGGTACGTTCTAACAAGGTAATTCCAAGTTCATCTTCCAGTTTACGGATTTGTCCGCTCAAGGTCGGTTGACTGACATGGCAAGCATCCGCCGCGCGACGGAAATGTTTATATTCAGCAAGGGCTGCAAGGTACTCAAGATCTCGAATATTCATTTTTTACCTCGTTATAGAAAAAAACGATTGAAAGCATAGAATTAATTGATTGTAACTATAACATAAAATTGCCTATAATCCAGTCATCAAAATAAATAAGTCCATTAAAAGAGGAAAAATTATGTCAAATATGGAAGGTAAAAAAGTCCCTCAAGTTACATTTCACACCCGTCAAGGCGATGCTTGGGTCGATGTAACTTCAGCTCAACTTTTTGATAATAAAACCGTTGTGGTATTTTCATTACCTGGCGCTTATACGCCGACTTGTTCGTCAAGCCATTTACCGCGTTACAACGAATTAACGCCGGAATTTAAAAAATTAGGTGTTGATGATGTGATTTGCGTATCGGTAAACGATACATTTGTTATGAACGCATGGAAATGTGATGAAGATGCCGACAATATCACCGTTCTGCCGGACGGCAACGGCGAATTCACCGAAGGCATGGGCATGTTGGTGGATAAAGAAGAGCTGGGTTTCGGTAAACGTTCGTGGCGCTATTCTATGCTGGTAAAAAACGGCGTAATCGAAAAAATGTTTATTGAACCGAACGAACCGGGCGATCCGTTCAAAGTTTCCGATGCGGACACCATGATCAAATTCATCAAACCGGATTGGGAGCCAAAACCGTCAGTCGCGTTATTTACTAAACCGGGTTGCCCGTTCTGCGCGAAAGCGAAAGCGCTGTTAACGGAAAAAGGCTATCCGTTTGAAGAAATTGTGTTAGGCAAAGACGCTACCGTTACTTCGGTACGTGCTATGAGTGGTCGTGCCACATTCCCTCAAGTGTTTATCGGCGGTAAACATATTGGCGGCAGCGATGATTTAGAAGCTTATTTTGCTAATAAATAAGCGATTAAAAAATCGCTAAAAAAGAACCGCACTTTTAATATTAAAAGTGCGGTTTGTTTTTCTGAAATTTTGTGATGTTAATAATGCGGCGGCGGTGTTTCTTCCGCTTGCGTTGCGATGTTAGCCGGTTGTAAATCCTTCAATTTATTGGCCACATGACGCATTTGCAATTGCATTTTATCAATGACGAACTGCTGTTCGATCAATGCCTGATTGAGCTCTTCGATTATCCCTTCCTGAAAGGTAATTTTCATTTCCAGTTCTGCAATCTGTTGCTCTAAATTTGCTGAGTTTTGCATAGTAATCCCAAATAAATGTTGTACAATAGCCAAATTGGCTTTACCCTATTCTAACAAAATCGGCGGTTAAATCCTCTTTAATTTTAAGGATATGTTATTCGTCATTTTTGTTAAACCCACTGAGCCGAGGCTCTCAATAAAGGAAATAGTGATGTTAAAAATTCAAAAGTTTTCAGCAGTGGCATTATTAGTCGGCGCCGTATTGGCGACCTCTGCCTGTAAAGATGACAAAAAAGCGCAAGCGGCAGCAGAGCCTGCAAAACAGGAAGCGCCGGCAGCCGCGCAGGCGGAAAATAGCCGGGTTAAAGATCCTTCTTATGCGGTAGGCGTGTTAATCGGTAACGATTTAAAAGGTTTGGTTGAGGCGCAGAAAGACGTAATCGCTTATGATAACGATAAAATTCTTGCGGGCGTTGCGGAAGCATTGCAGGGCAAAATTGATTTAACCAACCAAGACGTGGTGAACACGTTAAAGGATATTGATGAAAAATTAAAAGTTGCCGCCCAAACCAAAGCCGAAGAACAAGCGAAACAGGCCAAAGCGGAAAGTGATAAATTCATTGCCGAATTTAAGCAAAAAGACGGCGTGAAAGAAACCAAATCCGGTTTGCTGTATCGCATTGAAAAAGAAGGTGAAGGCGCAGCTATTAAACCGACAGATTCCGTGAAAGTACATTACACCAGCAAATTAACTAACGGTACGGTATTTGACAGCTCGGTAGAACGTGGTCAGCCGGTAGAATTTTTATTGGATCAGGTTATTCCGGGTTGGACCGAAGGTCTGCAGTTAGTGAAAAAAGGCGGCAAAATCGAATTGGTTATTCCTGCCGAACTTGCTTACGGCGAGCAGGATTTAGGTACGATTCCACCTAACTCAACACTTCATTTTGAAGTTGAAGTATTAGACGTTACTCCGGCTAAAAAATAACGAAAAATCTACCGCACTTTTTGGTTATTAGACGAAAGTGCGGTTCCTTTTTTGCGGGTAATATAATGCTAAGTATAAAACGACCTTTCACTGATGAAGACCGTGCGATTTTAAATTCCTACAAAGCCGTGGTTGAAGGCGTAAGCGCTTTACTCGGTAGCCATTGCGAAATCCTCTTGCATTCTTTGGAAGATTTGGATAATACCGCCGTTTACATTGCCAACGGACATAATACCAATCGGCAAGCGGGTACGACGCTGAGCGAAGCGGATTTACAATCTCTGCAAGCTATGGAAAACGGCATGGTTTTAAAGCCGTATTTTACGCGTCATAAGGGCAATAACGGTCTGATGAAGTCGACGAGTATCGCCATTCGTAACGGTAACCGGCAGATTATCGGTTTATTGTGTATTAATCTTAATCTGGAAGTACCGGTTTCCCAGTTTATTCAAGCCTTTATTCCGACTCAAGACTATCCGGTCACCACGGCGGGCAATTTCGCCAGTTCTGTAGAGGAGTTGGTATTGCAAACGGTAGAAACCACCATTGAAGAAATTACGGCGGATCGCCTTGTGGCAAATAACAATAAAAACCGTCAAATCGTTACCACGCTTTTTGAGAAAGGTATTTTTGATATTAAAGATGCAATTAATCTGGTGGCGGAAAGATTAAATATTTCCCGCCATACCGTTTATCTTTATATTCGCCAAATAAAACAGGACGACCAAAAATAATGCGTTATGTACTTTCCGTCCGGCAGCCGGTTTACGGCTCGCAAGGCGCTTATTTAGCTTATCAGTTCGCGCAGGAATTAATCCGTCAGGGGCATCTGATCAGCCAGATTTTCTTCTCTCAGGAAGGGGTATCTAACGGCAACGGATTGGTTTATCCTGCAAATGATGAGTTTAATCTGGTCAAAGCATGGCAGACTTTCTCAAAAAAGCACAATGTGCCTTTACACTTGTGTATCGCCGCTTCGCAACGCCGCGGCGTGGTGGATAAATTGACCGCTCTCGATCCCGCGCAAACAAACCTGGCGGAAGGTTTTGTGTTGGCAGGTTTAGGCGAATTCAGTAAAGCAATGTTAGAAGCAGACAGAGTGATAACCCTATGAAATTAGCTTTCGTTTTTCGCCAAAGCCCCCATGGTACGGCAATTAGCCGGGAAGGATTGGATGCGTTGCTTGCCGCTACCGCATTTTGTGATGAAGAGGATATCGCAGTATTTTTTATGGCGGACGGCGTGTTGAATTTGTTGGCGAATCAACAGGCGGATTTGATCCTGCAAAAGGATATTGCGAGCGCTTTTAAGCTTTTGGATCTTTACGATATCGGACAACGTTATATTTGTGCCGAATCTATGGATGATTTTGCCTTGAGCTATGATGATTTGGTTATAAATTGTGAAAAAATCGACCGCACTTTGATGTTGCAAAAGCTTCAACAGGCAGAAAAAATTATTACTTTTTAATATGTTATATACTTTCTCTAAAGCGGATTATTCTCCGCGCGAATTGGCGGATTTGCTTGCCCGGCTTACGACGCAGGATGCGGTTTTATTATGGCAGGACGGCGTATTACTCGCTTTAAAGTACGGCGATTATTTTGCCAAACACAGCTCGCAAGTTTATCTGTTTGAGCCGGATATACGGGCGCGCGGCTTGAGCGCGTTAATTCAGCAAAAAAATAAGTCTTTTAACCGGATTCAAATGCCTCAACTAGTGCAATTGACGACCCGATATTTCCCTCAATTAGCGCTGTAGGATCTTCAAAGATCCTACAGACTATTTCTTGACATATTTCCTTTTCGGCATTAGAATGCAACGTCCACTTTCAGTATGGAAGCGGATTTAGTAAAACAATTCAATCATGAATAATTTTTTAACTGGAGCTTATTAATGGCAACTATCAACCAGCTAGTACGCAAACCGCGTGTGAAAAAGGTTGTAAAAAGTAACGTTCCTGCATTAGAGGCTTGCCCGCAGAAACGTGGCGTGTGTACTCGCGTATACACTACTACACCTAAAAAACCGAACTCAGCATTACGTAAAGTATGCCGTATTCGTTTAACAAATGGCTTTGAAGTAACTTCATACATCGGCGGTGAAGGTCATAACCTTCAAGAACACAGTGTTGTGTTAATCCGTGGTGGTCGTGTAAAAGACTTACCGGGTGTGCGTTATCACACTGTACGTGGTGCACTTGACTGTGCAGGCGTTAAAGATCGTAAACAAGGTCGTTCTAAATACGGCGTTAAACGCCCTAAAGCTTAATGGTTCTCCGTTAAGTAAGGCCAAACGTCTAAATTAAACAATTTAAACCATAAACTCCAGTCAGATGCGAAATATCGCAATAAGATGAGTTTTGGGTATCCTGAAGATAAAAAAACGGAGAAATTGCAATGCCACGTCGTCGTAGTATTGAACCTCGCAAAATTCTTCCAGATCCGAAATTCGGTTCAGAATTGCTTGCGAAATTTATTAATGTTTTAATGGTAGATGGTAAAAAATCTATCGCAGAATCAATCGTTTACAATGCATTAGACACTTTAGCTCAACGTACGAACAAAGATGCGTTAGTTGCATTTGAAGAAGCATTGGAAAACGTCCGTCCAACCGTAGAGGTTAAATCTCGTCGTGTCGGTGGTTCTACATATCAAGTACCGGTTGAAGTGCGTCCTGCACGTCGTAACGCATTAGGTATGCGTTGGATCGTTGAAGCTGCACGTAAACGCGGTGATAAATCAATGGCGTTACGTTTAGCGAACGAATTATCTGATGCGTCAGAAAATAAAGGTTCAGCAGTGAAAAAACGTGAAGATGTTCACCGCATGGCGGAAGCAAACAAAGCGTTTGCTCACTACCGTTGGTAATCATCTAGTAGTATTTACTAAAGGCTTCATCCTTGATGGAGCCTTACCCATATTTAAAATTTCATATTAAACCCAAACAAGGTAATAATAATGGCTCGTATAACCCCTATTGAAAGATATCGTAATATCGGTATCAGTGCGCATATCGACGCGGGTAAAACAACAACTTCAGAGCGTATCTTGTTCTATACAGGTGTTAGTCACAAAATCGGTGAAGTACACGATGGCGCGGCAACCATGGACTGGATGGAACAGGAACAAGAACGTGGTATTACCATCACTTCTGCTGCAACAACAGCATTTTGGTCCGGTATGTCACAACAATTCCAACAACATCGTATCAACGTTATCGACACTCCGGGACACGTTGACTTCACAATCGAAGTAGAACGTTCAATGCGTGTTCTTGACGGTGCGGTAATGGTTTACTGTGCGGTTGGTGGTGTTCAACCACAATCGGAAACAGTATGGCGTCAAGCTAATAAATACCAAGTTCCGCGTATTGCGTTCGTAAACAAAATGGACCGTACTGGTGCTAACTTCTTACGTGTTGTAGAACAATTAAAAACCCGTTTAGGTGCTAACGCTGTTCCTTTACAACTTCCTGTAGGTGCTGAAGATAACTTCAAAGGTGTGGTTGACTTAATCAAAATGAAAGCAATCAACTGGAATGAAGAAGATCAAGGTATGACATTTACTTATGATGATATTCCTGCGGATATGCTGGAAGCATGCGAAGAATGGCGTAACAACCTTGTTGAAGCGGCGGCGGAATCTTCAGAAGAGCTAATGGAAAAATACCTTGGTGGTGAAGAGTTAACCGAAGAAGAAATCAAAGGCGCATTACGTGCTCGCGTTCTTGCCAATGAAATTATTCTGGTAACCTGTGGTTCTGCATTCAAAAACAAAGGTGTTCAAGCAATGCTTGATGCGGTTGTTGAGTATTTACCTTCACCGGTTGATATTCCTGCAATTAAAGGTATCAATGAAGATGAAACTGAAGGTGAACGTCACGCAAGCGACGATGAACCGTTCGCAGCATTGGCATTCAAAATTGCGACCGACCCGTTTGTTGGTAACTTAACCTTCTTCCGTGTGTATTCGGGTGTGGTTAACTCCGGTGATACGGTAGTGAACTCAGTACGCCAAAAACGTGAACGTTTTGGTCGTATCGTACAGATGCACGCAAACAAACGTGAAGAAATCAAAGAAGTTCGCGCGGGCGATATCGCGGCCGCAATCGGCTTAAAAGACGTAACTACCGGTGATACATTATGTGATCCTAACGCACCAATCATTCTTGAGCGTATGGAATTCCCGGATCCGGTTATCTCCGTTGCGGTTGAACCGAAAACTAAAGCCGACCAAGAAAAAATGGGTCTTGCATTAGGTCGTTTAGCGCAAGAAGACCCTTCATTCCGTGTTCACACTGATGAAGAGTCCGGCGAAACAATCATTTCAGGTATGGGTGAGTTACACTTAGACATTATCGTTGACCGTATGAAACGTGAGTTTAAAGTGGAAGCTAACATCGGTAAACCACAAGTATCTTACCGTGAAACAATCCGTACCCGTGTTAACGATGTTGAAGGTAAACACGCAAAACAATCCGGTGGTCGCGGTCAATACGGTCACGTTGTTATCGACTTGTATCCGTTAGATCCGGAAGGTCCTGGTTACGAATTCGTGAACGAAATCAAAGGTGGTGTAATCCCTGGCGAATACATTCCTGCGGTTGATAAAGGTATCCAGGAACAACTTAAATCCGGTCCTTTAGCGGGTTATCCGGTAGTTGATATTGGTGTTCGTTTACACTTCGGTTCATACCATGATGTGGACTCATCCGAGTTAGCGTTTAAACTTGCTGCTTCTATCGCATTTAAAGCGGCGTTTAACAAAGCAAACCCGGTATTACTTGAACCAATCATGAAAGTTGAAGTAGAAACTCCACCTGAATATGTGGGTGACGTAATCGGCGACTTAAGCCGTCGTCGCGCTATGGTTAACGGTCAAGAAGCAAATGATTTTGTTGTTAAAATCAATGCTGAAGTTCCATTATCAGAAATGTTCGGTTATGCAACAGACTTACGTTCACAAACTCAAGGTCGTGCATCATACTCAATGGAACCGTTAAAATATGCTGAAGCGCCAACAAGTGTTGCTGCTGCAGTAATCGAAGCTCGTAAAAAATAATTTTTTTAATTAACTAAAACTCCCCAAATTTGCACCGCACTTTTGGGGAATAACAAAAGGAAACTGAAAAGTGTCTAAAGAAAAATTTGAACGTACAAAACCGCACGTAAACGTGGGTACAATCGGCCACGTTGACCATGGTAAAACAACTTTAACAGCGGCAATCACTACCGTATTATCAAAACACTACGGTGGTGCGGCTCGCGCATTCGACCAAATCGATAACGCGCCGGAAGAAAAAGCGCGCGGTATCACCATCAACACTTCACACGTTGAATACGATACGCCGACCCGTCACTACGCACACGTAGACTGCCCGGGACACGCGGACTATGTTAAAAACATGATCACCGGTGCGGCGCAAATGGACGGCGCAATCTTAGTAGTAGCGGCGACAGACGGCCCAATGCCGCAAACTCGTGAGCACATCTTATTAGGTCGCCAAGTAGGCGTACCATACATCATCGTATTCTTAAACAAATGCGACATGGTAGATGACGAAGAGTTATTAGAATTAGTAGAAATGGAAGTTCGCGAACTTCTTTCTCAATACGATTTCCCGGGTGACGATACACCAATCATCCGCGGTTCAGCGTTAAAAGCGTTAGAAGGCGAAGCGCAATGGGAAGAAAAAATCCTTGAGTTAGCAAACGCATTGGATACATACATTCCGGAACCGGAACGTGCGATTGACCAACCGTTCTTATTACCGATTGAAGACGTATTCTCAATCTCAGGTCGTGGTACGGTAGTAACAGGTCGTGTAGAGCGCGGAATCATCCGTACGGGTGACGAAGTAGAAATCGTTGGTATCAAAGAAACGGCGAAAACAACGGTAACAGGTGTTGAAATGTTCCGTAAATTACTCGACGAAGGTCGTGCGGGTGAAAACATCGGTGCATTATTACGCGGTACTAAACGTGAAGAAATCGAACGTGGTCAAGTATTAGCGAAACCGGGTTCAATCACACCACACACAGACTTCGAATCAGAAGTTTACGTATTATCAAAAGAAGAAGGCGGTCGTCATACTCCGTTCTTCAAAGGCTACCGTCCACAATTCTACTTCCGTACAACGGACGTAACAGGTACAATCGAATTACCTGAAGGCGTGGAAATGGTAATGCCTGGCGATAACATCAAAATGACCGTAAGCTTAATCCACCCGATTGCGATGGACCAAGGTTTACGTTTTGCAATCCGTGAAGGCGGCCGTACAGTAGGTGCGGGTGTTGTTGCGAAAATCATCAAATAATTGATGTAACGGCAAATCTGAAAGAGGGGCTCGAAAGAGTCCCTTTTTTATGGTGCAAAACCGAAAGGTAAAAAGTGCGGTTAATTTTTGCGGATTTTTGTCTGATAAAAGATCTCTAGGATAATGATAAATTTGTTATTCGATGTTTTTTTATTTAATACGGATTTGAGAAAAACTATAATTTCTCATTAATTTGTACAATTTTGATCCTTTTTTCTGGAGTAGATTTGAATTATGTTAGATATTGTTTTATATGAACCGGAAATTCCTCAAAATACGGGGAATATTATCCGATTATGTGCTAATACGGGTTTCCGTTTACATTTAATTGAACCGTTGGGGTTTACTTGGGATGATAAACGTCTTCGTCGTTCCGGTTTAGATTATCACGAATTTGCCCACATTAAAAAACATAAAACTTTTGAAGTTTTTTTGGAGTCGGAAAAACCTAAGCGGTTATTTGCATTGACAACAAAAGGCGGGCCGGCACATAGTGAAGTGAAATTTGAGTTAGGTGATTACTTAATGTTTGGTCCTGAAACCCGAGGTATTCCGATGGCTATTTTAGATAGTATGCCCATGGAACAAAAAATCCGTATTCCAATGACTGAAAACAGTCGCAGCATGAATTTGTCTAACTCGGTTGCGGTAACGGTTTATGAAGCCTGGCGCCAGCTGGATTATATCGGCGCAGTGAATTTAAATCGTAAATAAAATGCCTTGAGTTGATCAAGGCTTGTTTTTTCTATCATCAATGTTTTTAAGTAAGTAATTACCTTTTTCATCACATAGACTACGAAACCCTACATTGGTAATAGCAAAGGGTGTTTGCGGTGCTAATTCGGAATAATCAAAGTTTTCATGATGATGCCCGTGAAATAAATGCTTAATTTGCATTTGAGAGGCTAATTCATTTAATACTGTAAAACCGGAGGGATGAGGTTTAGGCGCTTCATGACAGATTAAAATATCTGCGGTTTCTTTACTTAAATTCTCAATATCCGCAGGGAAAATGGAAGAACGATGGCGAAGCGGGATACCGCCTCGCCAAATTTTTTCCTGCGAACAATACTGACAATAATGAATCGGATCTAAAAACAGCGGTTTGTTTGGCGGCATCCAGATTTGACCTCTGAATACACCGCCCAGTCCGGCAATTTTTTTGCCTTGAATTTCAGCTACTCGTCCGTGCAGGTTACGATTTTTCCATTTTGAACCCCATAAGGCTTCAAAAGCGGCAACAGTTTTACTGTCATGATTACCATGAATATACCAAAGATCACAATATTGGGATAATTTATCTAATTCTTCTACGGTGGTTAATTGAAGATCACCTAAGATAATGAGAGCAATATCCTCTTTTCCTCGCACAAAAGGATATAAATGCTTAAAGTATCCGTGGGGATCTCCGGCAAATAAAATCATAATTTATCCTGATTTAAAATAGATTAATCGTTTTCATGAGTCAGTTCCGAGACTTCTTCATCATTCAGTACTTTTTCAACAATCGCTTTTGCTTGATCATAGCGTTCTAAATAACTTGGTGACTCAATTTCAATATAAGGAACTTTATATTTATCTAACAATTTTTTCAGTAACTGTTGAAAACGTTGGCGTTGTTTATAATCGCCCAGGCTACGTAGTCCGTCATCTACCCATTTTGTATTATTATTTAGCAATATAGTCACATCAAAAGGATATTCTTTAATCATAGAATCCAAAAACGGGTGCGGTTTTCCTTCATATTGAATACAAAATGCTTGCGTGGTAATGAAATCCGTATCAATAAATGCTACTTTATGAGCATGACGCACGGCATAATCAATATAATGCTGATGACCGAGCGCCATTTGCGGATAATCAGAATATTGCATAGCTTGTTCGTCGCCGCCAAGTTTATCAAATACGAAATCACGTCCGTATTCCCAAGCGGAAGTCGTATTAAAAACCGTCGCCAATTTGTTGACAAGCACGGATTTACCGCTACTTTCTCCTCCTAAAATAGCTATGGTTTTGGCAAAGAACGGGCGCACTTCTTTTGGAATATATTTCCAATATTTAAACGGCTGAGTGCGGATTTTTGTGGCGGATACATTAAAAGATTCACGCGCCGGATCAACCAAATGTACTTCTAAATTAAGGTATTTTTCATAAGGCGCTTTATCCTGTGGTTCGCTGCTGAATACTACCGTCGGATTAATTTCTTTTTCTTTAAACAATGCTTTTGCCGCATTGGACCAGGCTCGCCAGCCGTTCGGATAACTCGGAATACCGTCTTCCACCAGATTGTGAATAAAAATCTGATTCTTTTGATATTTGAAAATTTGTTGCATCCAGCGCAAACGATCTTGCACTGTTGGCATACGCTTCATTTTGCTGTCATAGAAAAGCTGCAAATCACGTTCGGTATCGCTGCACACAATTACATGTAGCTCATCCACTTTACTGAAGGCCTCATAGATCATATTGATATGGCCGGTATGCACGGGATAAAATTTGCCAAAAATCACGCCGACTTTTTTGTTGTCTTGTTCCGTAATTTGTAATGCTTTATGTAATGCCGTTAATTTTGCCGCACTGGGGTTTTTTATTTTTCCACTTACAAGTTGATTAAAGTAAGCCCGCGTAACATTAGCTTGCTCACAGATATCGTTTACCTTGAGATTTAGTTGTTTACGTTTTTGTTGTAAATAAGAAAAATTAGACATGAGGTATTCCTTGTTTCTTCACATTATGAAGTATAAATATGATAAAAATGCGAAAAAATTAACCGCACTTTGTATTCGCGATATATTTGTACTGTAATCTGCATAATTAATTTGTATTGTATGCAATCCTGCTACAAATAAAAACATTTAAAACCATTTTTTCGCCAGAAACTTTGCGCTATACTATGCGGGCATTCTCAGGGCAGGGTGAAATTCCCTACTGGTGGTATATGTTTACATAAGCCCACGAGCGCCTATTTTTATGTGATGTAGAATTAGGGTCAGCAGATTTGGTGAGATTCCAAAGCCAACAGTTAAAGTCTGGATGAAAGAGAATAAAAAACGCTTCGCAAGTTTTTTTAAGAACTTGCGCCGAGTTCTTTTTATAATCAGCCCTGATTCTGGTATCAATAATTTATATTAATAAAGGAATTTACTATGAATCAGTCATTATTAGCTTCATTTGGTTCGTCTGAAGAACGTGTTATTGCCGCACTTGATACTTTCAAACAAGGTAACGGCGTTTTAGTTTTAGATGATGAAAATCGTGAAAATGAAGGTGATCTTATCTTCCCCGCAGAAACAATTACTACGGAACAAATGGCGAAATTAATTCGTTACGGCAGTGGTATTGTGTGCTTATGTATTACCGATGAGCTTTGCCAAAAACTGGAATTACCGCCAATGGTTGCTGCGAATACCAGTGTGAATAAAACCGCCTTTACGGTGACAATTGAAGCCGCCGAAGGGGTCAGCACCGGCGTATCCGCCGCAGATCGCGTCACCACAGTGAAAGTTGCGGTTGCGGATAACGCAAAACCGTCGGATTTACACCATCCCGGACATGTATTCCCGTTAAGAGCGGCTGAAAACGGCGTATTAGCCCGTCCGGGACATACCGAGGCTGCCGTTGATTTGGCGCGTCTTTGCGGCTATAAACCGGCAGGCGTTATTTGCGAAATTACCAATGACGACGGCACGATGGCCAGAACGCCGGAATTAGTGGCGTTTGCACAAAAATTCGGTTATGCGGTGGTGACTATTGAAGATCTGATTGCGTATCGGACTAAATACAATAAATAATCAGCGAAAACAGATAGCAAAAGTGCGGTAAAATTTACCGCACTTTTTTGCATTACAATCCTTTTTTTACCCAGTATTTGAAGGGCAGGCTTTCGGTTTCGCTGTTTAACAACGTGTGATCCATAAATTGGCAAAAGCTTGGGATATCTCTTGTTGTTGCCGGATCATCGGCGATAATCAATAACACCTCACCGTCTTGCATATGGCGGATTTGTTTGCGTACCATCATAACCGGTTCCGGACAACGTAAACCTAATGCATCAAGGGTATGATTACTAATGATTTCATTCATTGTGTTATACTTCATACTATTAATTTAAGGCGCTATCATACAACTCAAGTGCAGTTTGGTCAAAATTAAAGATATTTGCGAAAAGTAAATGGAATATTTAATCCCTAAAAGTGCGGTCGTTTTTGAAGAAGAAATTAAGAAAAGTCGCTTCATTACCTATTTGCGGCATACTGAAGGGCTGGTTGAAGCCAAGGCGTTTTGGCAAGACGTTAAACTGCGTCATCCCGGTGCTCGCCACCATTGCTGGGCGAGTGTAGCGGGAGCGCCTAATAATTCTCAGAAATTAGGTTTTTCCGACGACGGAGAACCGGCGGGAACGGCGGGTAAACCGATGTTGAGCGCATTGCAAGGCAGTCAAATCGGTGAAATCAGTGCTGTTGTGGTGCGTTATTACGGTGGAATTTTATTAGGGACCGGCGGGTTGGTTCGCGCTTACGGTAACGGCGTGCAACAGGCTCTAAAATTATTGGAAACAACGGTAAAAATTGAACGCCAGGTTTATGGCTTATATTGCGATTATGGACAGGTCAATTGGTTACAATTACTCTGCGAAAGATATAATGTTTTGATTGAGAACCAGCTTTTCCAAGAAAATGTATGGTTTCAGTTAGCGATTAGTGATGATAAACTTGAACCTTTCAAACAAGAATTAACAGAACGTTCCGCCGGACAGTTGACTATTGAACCTGCGGAATAAGAGAGAATATTGTGCATATATTATCCATCGTTCGGATTGTGGGCATTTTGGTTATGTGTTTTTCAGTCGCTATGTTGGCGCCTGCTTTTGTCGCTTTAATTTATGGTGACGGCGGCGGTAAAGCCTTTATGCAATCTTTTGTAATCAGCCTAATTGTCGGAACCACACTTTGGTGGAGCTGTCATAGCCATAAACAAGAATTACGTTCCCGCGAAGGGTTCATTATTGTGGTTGCCTTTTGGGTGGTTTTGGGCAGTCTGGCAAGTATTCCTTTTATGCTGTTTGAATATCCGGATTTAACCGTCGCCTCATCTTTTTTTGAAGCGTTTTCCGGTTTAACTACTACCGGTGCAACAACCATCGTGGGGCTGGATGATTTGCCTAAAGCGATCCTTTTTTATCGCCAATTGTTGCAATGGATGGGCGGAATGGGGATCATCGTGTTAGCGGTTGCCATTATTCCGTTATTGGGTATCGGCGGAATGTCATTATATCGCGCCGAAATGTCGGGGCCGATGAAAGAACAGAAAATGCGCCCCCGTATTGCGGAAACCGCCAAAATTCTCTGGTTTATTTATGCCTCATTAACTATTTTATGTGCGCTTGCCTATTACTTGGCGGGTATGTCTCCTTTTGATGCTATTAGCCATAGCTTCTCTACCGTATCCATCGGCGGATTTTCTACTCATGATGCCAGTATCGGCTATTTTAATGATAGTTGGATTAATTTAATTACCGCCGTTTTTTTATGGATTTCAGCCTGTAATTTTGCATTACATTTCCGTGCGTTCTCCGAGATTAATAAAGGCGGTTTTTTTAAAATTTACCGTAATGATCCGGAATTCCGGTTTTTTGTTAGCATTCAGGTAATTTTGATTTTGATTTGTTCGGCGGTCATGCTTAGTCATTCTTATTTCGAAACCACTTGGGAAAATATTGAGCAGGTAATTTTTCAATCCGTCTCTATTTCAACCACAACAGGTTATACCACATCGGATTTCTCGGCATGGCCGTCTTTTGTGCCAATGTTGCTCATTATAGCATCTTTTATCGGCGGTTGTGCCGGGTCTGTTGGCGGCGGTGTTCGGGTAGCGCGGATTTTAGTATTGTATTTGCAGGGAAAACGTGAGCTTAAACTTTTTGTTCATCCGAACTTAGTTTATCCGATCAAATGGGGAAAACGTATTTTAGATGAAAGAGTAATCGGGAGTATTTGGGCATTTTTTTCTGCGTATTTATTGGTCTTCATCATTTGTCTATTAGGGGTTATCGCTTGCGGCGTCGATGTATTTAACGCATTTAATGCGGTATTGGCTTGCATTAATAACCTTGGGCCTGCAATGGGCATCGTCAACAGTAATATGGTTGAAATTCCTGATAGTGCAAAATGTATTTTAACTATTGCAATGGTATGCGGACGTTTAGAAATTTTCACCTTACTTGCTTTATTTAGCCCAACTTTCTGGAAAGCATAATGAAAACAATCATTCTTTATTCAACTCATGACGGACAAACGAAAAAAATAGCGGAATATCTGGCTCAGAATTTAGACAAGGGCGCCGAAGTTGTTAATCTGACCGAGCTAACGCAAAACCTTGCGGATTTCGACCGCATTATTATCGGCGCTTCCATTCGTTACGGACGCTTTGATAAAAATCTTTATAAATTTATTGAAAAACATACCGCACTTTTACAGACCAAGCTCGGCTATTTTTATGGTGTGAATCTCACAGCGCGTAAGGCAGGTAAAGATACGCCGGAAACTAATGTTTATGTACGTAAGTTCTTAGCAAAGATTCATTGGAAACCGACGGATTCAGCCGTATTTGCCGGCGCGTTGTTTTATCCGAGATACAAATGGATTGATCGGATCATGATCCAATTCATTATGAAAATAACGGGTGGAGAGACGGATCCTACCAAAGAAATTGAATTTACTAACTGGGAAAGCGTGAAAAACTTTGCTAAAAAGATCCAAAATATGAATTAATAGTCAAAAAATTGTGCCGTTTATCATTAAGTTATGCAAAATTGTTCAATAAAAAAGCAATTAAAAGATTTTTTTAAAAAAGATCTTGCAAGTCAATCTGAAATCTCTATAATACGCCTCCGCACCGCAAGGGAAGCAAGTAAAATAAAAAATAAGTAAATTTGAGTAAAAAATTGAACATGTTTGCTTGACAATGAAATCGGCTTTTAATAGAATTCCCTTCCTTGCTTAATGCAACCGTTCTTTAAAAATTTATCAGACAATCTGTGTGGGCACTTGAAAGATTCGTTTAAACAAAAAATTTAAACAAGACTTAGAGTGCTGAACAAAGTTAATTTAATTAATGATTTATAGTCAGTATTTTGAGCGATTGAACTTTTTAAATTGAAGAGTTTGATCATGGCTCAGATTGAACGCTGGCGGCAGGCTTAACACATGCAAGTCGAACGGTAGCGGGAGGAAAGCTTGCTTTCTTTGCCGACGAGTGGCGGACGGGTGAGTAATGCTTGGGGATCTGGCTTATGGAGGGGGATAACGACGGGAAACTGTCGCTAATACCGCGTAATATCTTCGGATTAAAGGGTGGGACTTTCGGGCCACCCGCCATAAGATGAGCCCAAGTGGGATTAGGTAGTTGGTGGGGTAAAGGCCTACCAAGCCGACGATCTCTAGCTGGTCTGAGAGGATGACCAGCCACACTGGAACTGAGACACGGTCCAGACTCCTACGGGAGGCAGCAGTGGGGAATATTGCACAATGGGGGGAACCCTGATGCAGCCATGCCGCGTGAATGAAGAAGGCCTTCGGGTTGTAAAGTTCTTTCGGTGACGAGGAAGGTGTTTGTTTTAATAGGACAAGCAATTGACGTTAATCACAGAAGAAGCACCGGCTAACTCCGTGCCAGCAGCCGCGGTAATACGGAGGGTGCGAGCGTTAATCGGAATAACTGGGCGTAAAGGGCATGCAGGCGGACTTTTAAGTGAGATGTGAAAGCCCCGGGCTTAACCTGGGAATTGCATTTCAGACTGGGAGTCTAGAGTACTTTAGGGAGGGGTAGAATTCCACGTGTAGCGGTGAAATGCGTAGAGATGTGGAGGAATACCGAAGGCGAAGGCAGCCCCTTGGGAAGATACTGACGCTCATATGCGAAAGCGTGGGGAGCAAACAGGATTAGATACCCTGGTAGTCCACGCGGTAAACGCTGTCGATTTGGGGATTGGGCTTTAGGCCTGGTGCTCGTAGCTAACGTGATAAATCGACCGCCTGGGGAGTACGGCCGCAAGGTTAAAACTCAAATGAATTGACGGGGGCCCGCACAAGCGGTGGAGCATGTGGTTTAATTCGATGCAACGCGAAGAACCTTACCTACTCTTGACATCCAGAGAATCCTGTAGAGATACGGGAGTGCCTTCGGGAGCTCTGAGACAGGTGCTGCATGGCTGTCGTCAGCTCGTGTTGTGAAATGTTGGGTTAAGTCCCGCAACGAGCGCAACCCTTATCCTTTGTTGCCAGCATGTAAAGATGGGAACTCAAAGGAGACTGCCGGTGACAAACCGGAGGAAGGTGGGGATGACGTCAAGTCATCATGGCCCTTACGAGTAGGGCTACACACGTGCTACAATGGTGCATACAGAGGGCGGCGATACCGCGAGGTAGAGCGAATCTCAGAAAGTGCATCGTAGTCCGGATTGGAGTCTGCAACTCGACTCCATGAAGTCGGAATCGCTAGTAATCGCAAATCAGAATGTTGCGGTGAATACGTTCCCGGGCCTTGTACACACCGCCCGTCACACCATGGGAGTGGGTTGTACCAGAAGTAGATAGCTTAACCTTCGGGGGGGCGTTTACCACGGTATGATTCATGACTGGGGTGAAGTCGTAACAAGGTAACCGTAGGGGAACCTGCGGTTGGATCACCTCCTTACTAAGTTTTAGGCGACTGGCAAGTGTTCACACAGATTGTTTGATAGAAAAAGAGAAGAAAACGACCGCACTTTTTTATTATCATCTAGGTCTGGTAATAAAAGGAGAAAAGCGCGGAACAAGCGAAGGCGTCGAGAGATCCGCTTTAACTGTTGTCCCCATCGTCTAGAGGCCTAGGACATCGCCCTTTCACGGCGGTAACCGGGGTTCGAATCCCCGTGGGGACGCCATTTAAAGATGATTTTTATTGTCTTTTTGTTCTTTAAAAAATTGGAAACAAGCTGAAAAACTGAGAGATTTTCTGAAAAGAAAGTCTGAGTATAAAAAAATCTTGGCCGAGCAAAAGCGGTCAAGTGTTTAGTAATAACGAACGACACAGGTATAAGAATACTTGAGGTTGTATGGTTAAGTGACTAAGCGTACAAGGTGGATGCCTTGGCAATCAGAGGCGAAGAAGGACGTGCTAATCTGCGAAAAGCTTGGGTGAGTTGATAAGAAGCGTCTAACCCAAGATATCCGAATGGGGAAACCCAGTAGATGAAGAATCTACTATCAATAACCGAATCCATAGGTTATTGAGGCAAACCGGGAGAACTGAAACATCTAAGTACCCCGAGGAAAAGAAATCAACCGAGATTACGTAAGTAGCGGCGAGCGAAAGCGTAAGAGCCTGCAAGTGATAGCATGAGGATTAGAGGAACCGGCTGGGAAGCCGGGCGGCACAGGGTGATAGCCCCGTACTTGAAAATCATTGTGTGGTACTGAGCTTGCGAGAAGTAGGGCGGGACACGAGAAATCCTGTTTGAAGAAGGGGGGACCATCCTCCAAGGCTAAATACTCCTGATTGACCGATAGTGAACCAGTACTGTGAAGGAAAGGCGAAAAGAACCCCGGTGAGGGGAGTGAAATAGAACCTGAAACCTTGTACGTACAAGCAGTGGGAGCCCGCGAGGGTGACTGCGTACCTTTTGTATAATGGGTCAGCGACTTATATTATGTAGCGAGGTTAACCGAATAGGGGAGCCGAAGGGAAACCGAGTCTTAACTGGGCGTCGAGTTGCATGATATAGACCCGAAACCCGGTGATCTAGCCATGGGCAGGTTGAAGGTTGGGTAACACTAACTGGAGGACCGAACCGACTAATGTTGAAAAATTAGCGGATGACCTGTGGCTGGGGGTGAAAGGCCAATCAAACCGGGAGATAGCTGGTTCTCCCCGAAATCTATTTAGGTAGAGCCTTATGTGAATACCTTCGGGGGTAGAGCACTGTTTCGGCTAGGGGGCCATCCCGGCTTACCAACCCGATGCAAACTGCGAATACCGAAGAGTAATGCATAGGAGACACACGGCGGGTGCTAACGTTCGTCGTGGAGAGGGAAACAACCCAGACCGCCAGCTAAGGTCCCAAAGTTTATATTAAGTGGGAAACGAAGTGGGAAGGCTTAGACAGCTAGGATGTTGGCTTAGAAGCAGCCATCATTTAAAGAAAGCGTAATAGCTCACTAGTCGAGTCGGCCTGCGCGGAAGATGTAACGGGGCTCAAATATAGCACCGAAGCTGCGGCATCAGTGGAAACACTGTTGGGTAGGGGAGCGTCGTGTAAGCGGAAGAAGGTGGTTCGAGAGGGCTGCTGGACGTATCACGAGTGCGAATGCTGACATAAGTAACGATAAAACGGGTGAAAAACCCGTTCGCCGGAAGACCAAGGGTTCCTGTCCAACGTTAATCGGGGCAGGGTGAGTCGGCCCCTAAGGCGAGGCTGAAGAGCGTAGTCGATGGGAAACGGGTTAATATTCCCGTACTTGTTATAATTGCGATGTGGGGACGGAGTAGGTTAGGTTATCGACCTGTTGGAAATGGTCGTTTAAGTTGGTAGGTGGAGCGTTTAGGCAAATCCGGACGCTTATCAACACCGAGAGATGATGACGAGGCGCTAAGGTGCCGAAGTAACCGATACCACACTTCCAGGAAAAGCCACTAAGCGTCAGATTATAATAAACCGTACTATAAACCGACACAGGTGGTCAGGTAGAGAATACTCAGGCGCTTGAGAGAACTCGGGTGAAGGAACTAGGCAAAATAGCACCGTAACTTCGGGAGAAGGTGCGCCGGCGTAGATTGTAGAGGTATACCCTTGAAGGTTGAACCGGTCGAAGATACCAGCTGGCTGCAACTGTTTATTAAAAACACAGCACTCTGCAAACACGAAAGTGGACGTATAGGGTGTGATGCCTGCCCGGTGCTGGAAGGTTAATTGATGGCGTTATCGCAAGAGAAGCGCCTGATCGAAGCCCCAGTAAACGGCGGCCGTAACTATAACGGTCCTAAGGTAGCGAAATTCCTTGTCGGGTAAGTTCCGACCTGCACGAATGGCATAATGATGGCCAGGCTGTCTCCACCCGAGACTCAGTGAAATTGAAATCGCCGTGAAGATGCGGTGTACCCGCGGCTAGACGGAAAGACCCCGTGAACCTTTACTATAGCTTGACACTGAACCTTGAATTTTGATGTGTAGGATAGGTGGGAGGCTTTGAAGCGGTAACGCCAGTTATCGTGGAGCCATCCTTGAAATACCACCCTTTAACGTTTGATGTTCTAACGAAGTGCCTGGAACGGGTACTCGGACAGTGTCTGGTGGGTAGTTTGACTGGGGCGGTCTCCTCCCAAAGAGTAACGGAGGAGCACGAAGGTTTGCTAATGACGGTCGGACATCGTCAGGTTAGTGCAATGGTATAAGCAAGCTTAACTGCGAGACGGACAAGTCGAGCAGGTGCGAAAGCAGGTCATAGTGATCCGGTGGTTCTGAATGGAAGGGCCATCGCTCAACGGATAAAAGGTACTCCGGGGATAACAGGCTGATACCGCCCAAGAGTTCATATCGACGGCGGTGTTTGGCACCTCGATGTCGGCTCATCACATCCTGGGGCTGAAGTAGGTCCCAAGGGTATGGCTGTTCGCCATTTAAAGTGGTACGCGAGCTGGGTTTAAAACGTCGTGAGACAGTTTGGTCCCTATCTGCCGTGGGCGTTGGAGAATTGAGAGGGACTGCTCCTAGTACGAGAGGACCGGAGTGGACGCATCACTGGTGTTCCGGTTGTGTCGCCAGACGCATTGCCGGGTAGCTACATGCGGAAGAGATAAGTGCTGAAAGCATCTAAGCACGAAACTTGCCTCGAGATGAGTTCTCCCAGTATTTAATACTGTAAGGGTTGTTGGAGACGACGACGTAGATAGGCCGGGTGTGTAAGCGTTGCGAGACGTTGAGCTAACCGGTACTAATTGCCCGAGAGGCTTAGCCATACAACGCTCAAGTGTTTTTGGTAGTGAAAGTTATTACGGAATAAGTAAGTAGTCAGGGAATCGGCTTGTTTTTAATTTTAGAGAATAGAAGAGTAGAAGACTAGAAGTAGGCTAGTGATAGCGGAGAGAAGAATCCGCGGTCAGTATCTGAAACGGAATTATCCTGGCGGCGATAGTGCAGTGGTCCCACCTGAATCCATGCCGAACTCAGAAGTGAAACGCTGTTATGCCGATGGTAGTGTGGGGTATCCCCATGTGAGAGTAGGTCACCGCCAGGTTGTTATGAAGAGAGGCCCCCATCGAGAGATGAGGGCTTTTTTTTGTGCTTGTGCTCACACCCATACCTACTAACTGAACCGGCGCGTCATCACCGCCATTGACGCGCGTAGGCGCAAAACTGTAGGAAAATTTACCGCACTTTTTTACCGCCATTTTACATTTGAAAAACGTAATTTAATTCTGTTTTTTCATTACTTCTTCGTATATTGATAATTTATGTGCTAAAAATTGTTGATATTTTTTAATTTCTTTTTCTTGTTCAACTAATTTTTGGTTGTGCGCCTGCAAAATAGCGTAACGTTCGGGAATTGTAGTATCGCCCAAATAACGGAGCCGTGCATATTCCTTTATTTGCGTTAAAGGTACGCCCATCGCTTTTAATTTTAGAATAAACGCAATCCATTCAAGATCCTGTTTGCCATAGTTACGATAACCGCTTTTATTGCGAGCGGGATTAAGTAACCCTTCTTTTTCATAGTAACGCAACGTATCTATGGATAAACCTATTTTTGTAGAAAATTCTTTAATATGCATAAAAATTCCTTGCTTTAGAGTTTGCTCCATAGTTTAACCTTATTGTCGATTTCAATAAACAATAAGGAGAAACCATGTTACATAATCAACAACTTTTAGAAGAAGGATTAAAGAAGCTTAAAGAAATAGATGGTTCACAGGCAGATAAAGTAATGGACGCTTTATCCGATATTGCACCTGATTTAGGCAAATATATTATCAGTTTTGCTTTCGGTGAGATTTACAATCGTCCGCGATTAGATTTACAGCAAAGGGAATTAATCACATTGTCGGCGTTGGCTTCGCAGGGAGGCTGTGAAAAACAGCTTCATGTACATATTCACGCCTCTTTGAATGTAGGTTTATCTCGTAAGCAAATTGTAGAAACCTTTATTCAATGCATACCCTATTTAGGCTTTCCTAAGGTATTGAATGCGGTATTTGTTGCAAAGGAAGTATTTTCAGAAAGGGACGGTACGGAAAATTTTGAAAAAACCGACCGCACTTTTAAGTAAAAAATAAGGAGCAAAATGCTCCTTTTATTTTTAATGTAATTTCAATGACGGACGGATGAATCGGTTTAAACGTCCGATTAAAATAATTAAGCCGGTTTTAAAACAGCCGTGAAGTTTTTGTTGGTGCAGGCGGTATAGCGAGATGTAGGCTAAACGCGCTAAACGTCCTTCAATGGTTAATGAACTTCTTTTGCCCGTTGTAATATTTCCGAGTGCGGTAAATTTTGATAGAGAAACGAGAGAACCTTTATCAAAATAATGGAAATCCTTTAACGGCTTGTTGTTAAATAATGCAACGATATTCTGACCGCATATTGTTGCCATCTGGTTTGCGGCTTGGCCTCGCGGCGGTACCGGTTTACCGTCTTTTTGTAATAAGAAGGCACAGTCGCCGATAGCAAAAATACTGTCATCAACGGTTGTCTGTAAGGTATTCTTTACATTTAACTGGTTAATGCGGTTAACTTCCAGTCCGTCAAATTGTTGAGTAATGGCGGATACTCGGATGCCAGCCGCCCAGACCATTAAATCCGCGTTAATTTCTTCACCTTCTTTTGTGATCAGACACTTTTCTGTAGCTTCCGTGATCATTGTACCGGTTTTTACAGTAACGCCGAGGTTTTCCAATTCTTGTTGAACGGAAGATGAAATGCGTTCCGGCAACGCCGGTAAAATCCGATCACCCGCTTCAATTAACGTTACTTGTAAATGACCGCTTTGGATTTTTCCGTAACCGTAAGAAGATAAATGCTGTGCCGCATTAAATAATTCGGCGGACAGTTCAACGCCGGTGGCGCCGCCGCCGACGATCGCAATATTCACTTTTCCGTCTTGTACTAGCCGCTGTTTGCTATCGTCTTCACCTATTTCTTCTAACGCGTTGTTTTCCGAGAATTTTAAGAATAATTCCAGCATTTTGTGTTGAAAACGCAAAGCTTGATTCGGGCTATCCAGGAAAATACAATTTTCGGCAACGCCTTTGGTATTAAAATCGTTAGATTTACTGCCGATAGCAATGACTAAATAATCATAAGGAATACGGCGGGCAACTACTAATACATCGCCCTCCTGCCCTGTAACAGGTGCTAATTCCACATATTTGTTCGTACGATCGATTCTGGTGATGGAACCCTGTTCGAAATTGAAATAATGATTATGTGCATGAGCACGATAGCTAACCGCGTCGGTTTCGGAATCCAATACACCGGTAGCGACTTCATGTAACAAGGGTTTCCATAAGTGGGTTTGATTTCTATCCACAAGCACCACATTGGCGCGCTGTTTTTTGCCCAGGTTATTACCCAGATAAGTCGCCAGCTCTAATCCGCCGGCTCCACCGCCTACGATGACGATATTTTTCATAAAAGCTCCTAAAAAGTTAAAAAATCAAAAAAATTTACATTAATTTAACAATTATAAATAATTTTTAAAAAATAGCTATGATTTCTCAGGTAAGCACCCGAAAGAATTCACTAATTCTGGGAATTTCTTTATAATGCAGAACTTATGCACTCAAAGTGCGGTTATTTTTTCGTAATTTTCATAGGTCGTATGTATTATGCAGCTTATTCGTTCTTCCGATTATGGTTTCTGGTTGCTTTCTCAAGGTTCTCATATTCATTTGGTTAATAATTACTTACCGGAAGGGAGGGCTGAAGATTTTCATCTGCAAGGTAAAAAAGGCATGGTAATTGGTGAGTTAGATCAACAACCTTTATGGTTAGTGGAAGAGCAGCCGAATGATACGAGAGCCTATTTTGATTTACGGGATCAACTTTACCTGCCCGAACGTACCTTCAATTTGTTAAATCGCGGCGTTGAATTAAACCATTTCTTTAAAACCCATCAATTTTGCGGAAAATGCGGCGACAAAACTATACAGACCGAGGACGAGTGGGCGGTACAATGCACGAATGAGGAATGTAATTACCGGACTTATCCGGTTATTTGCCCGTCAATTATTGTTGCCATTCGCCGCGGTAAAGAAATTTTACTGGCTAATCATCGTCGTCATGCGCCGAAATACGGCAAAGGAGGTATGTACACCACATTGGCGGGATTTGTTGAAGTGGGTGAAAGCTTTGAACAAACCATACATCGTGAAGTGTTTGAAGAAACCGGTATAAAAGTAAGGAATATACGTTATTTCGGTAGCCAACCCTGGGCATTTCCAAATTCGCAAATGGTCGGTTTTTTAGCGGATTATGAAAGTGGCGAAATTCGTTTGCAAGAGGAAGAAATTGCTGATGCGAAATGGTTCCGGTATGACGAACCTTATCCCGAATTTCCGGAGAAAGGAACAATCGCACGGGCATTAATTGAAGCGACTTTGCAACTTTGCGCCGAACATCAAGATAAATAGAATAGCTAAACCGCTATTGTAACCGGAGGAAACTGAAAGTTAATGACAACCTTAAAAAATGATCGTTATTTAAAAGCATTATTACGCGAACCAGTGGACATGACGCCCGTATGGATGATGCGCCAGGCCGGACGTTATTTGCCTGAATATAAAGCGACTCGCGCTGAAGCCGGCGATTTTATGTCTCTTTGTCGCAATGCGGATCTTGCCTGCGAAGTAACTTTGCAGCCTTTGCGCCGTTATGAGTTGGATGCGGCGATTTTATTTTCCGATATTTTAACAATTCCCGATGCAATGGGGTTAGGTTTAACTTTTGGCGCCGGTGAAGGGCCTAAGTTTGACCGTCCTGTTGAAACTAAAAGTGCGGTTGAAAATCTGCCGATTCCGGATCCCGAACAGGAGTTGCAATATGTGATGAATGCGGTTCGCACTATTCGTCGAGAACTTAACGGTGAAGTTCCGCTAATCGGTTTTTCCGGCAGCCCTTGGACATTAGCCACTTATATGGTTGAAGGCGGCTCTACAAAAGCGTTCACAAAAATTAAAAAAATGATGTATGCGGAACCTAAGCTATTACATAAATTACTGGATAAAGTAGCGGATTCCGTCGTTCTTTATTTAAATGCGCAAATTAAAGCCGGCGCACAGGCGGTCATGATTTTTGATACTTGGGGCGGCGTATTAGGCCATCGCGAATATCTAGATTTCTCATTGCAATATATGCATAAAATCGTGAACGGCTTAATTCGCGAAAACGACGGGCGTAAAGTGCCGGTTACCTTGTTTACCAAAGGTGGCGGTTTATGGCTGGATGCTATTGCCGATACGGGCTGTGACGCCATCGGTTTGGACTGGACGGTAAATCTCGCTCAAGCGAAAGCGCAGGTAGGACATAAAGTGGCTTTACAAGGTAATATGGACCCTTCGGTATTATATGCTGCGCCTGAACGCATAGAGCAAGAAGTGCGGTCGATTTTGGCTGATTTTGGCGAAGGTTCCGGGCATGTATTCAATTTAGGACATGGCATTCATCAGGACGTGCCGGTTGAAAGTCCGAAAGTGTTTGTGGATGCGATTCACCAGTATTCAAAACCATATCATAAATAATAATTTCAGGGCGGGTTTATGCTTCGCCCAAATTTCAAGAGTAAGGAACCACACCTATGCGAAACCCAATTCATAAACGCCTTGAAAATTTCGAAACCTGGCAAACTCTGACTTTCATGGCTTGTTTATGTGAACGAATGTATCCGAATTATCAATTGTTTTGCAAAGTAACGGAACAAAGTGAAAACGGAAAAGTTTATCAAAATATTTTAAATTTGGTATGGGAATCCCTGACGGTTAAAGGGGCGAAAATTAATTTTGATAATCAGTTGGAAAAATTAGAGAACATTATTCCCGACGTTAACGATTATGAATTTTTCGGCGTTGTTCCTGCACTGGATGCTTGTGAAGCGTTATCCGAGTTATTGCACGCAATTATTGCGGGTTCTGTATTAGAACAAGCAATTAAAGTCAGTCAGCTTTCTTTACAAACCATTGTGACGATGTTAGAAACGCAAGAGGATCACGAATTAACGGAAACCGAATTGAAAGCGCGCGAAGATATTCAACAGGAACTTGACGTTCAATGGCAAATTTATCGTACTTTAAAAGAGCAGGAAGAGCGCAGCGTAAATTTGATTCTTGACCTGAAAAATGAGCTCAGAGAGGCAGGGATTTCGAATATCGGTATAGAAATTGAGCATTAAACGAGATATTTGTCTCAAAATTGACAGATAATACTTTGCTTTCTTGCAAAGTTAGATTAAGCTTTACACGCTGTTATTAACAGTTACTGATGGTGTCGGTAAACAAAATATAAGCTTTATCGAAGACATAACCAAGTTTAATAGAAAATAAAGAAGGTCTAATTTATGAACAAAACGGATTTAATTGATGCGATTGCTAGTGCAGCTGAGTTAAACAAAAAACAAGCTAAAGCAGCATTAGAAGCAACTCTAGACGCAATCACAGCAAGTTTAAAAGCTGGTGATTCAGTACAATTAATCGGCTTTGGTACATTCAAAGTGAGCGAACGTAAAGCTCGTACAGGTCGTAACCCGCAAACAGGTGCAGAAATTCAAATCGCAGCATCTAAAGTTCCTGCGTTCGTATCTGGTAAAGCATTAAAAGATGCTGTAAACGGTTAATTAGTCGATAATTATTTTTAAACCCTGCTTTTGCAGGGTTTTTTTGTGACAAAATTTAACCAAATAAAATATTTACATTTAGATTTATCCTCTATAAAATTTCGAATCGAAACTTATTTTGGTGTTTTTTTATTATGAAGCGAAATTTTCAGCAACGAAATACGCAACAGCGCCGACACGGTATTATGCAATTGTTACAACAAAAAGGCGAAGTGAGTGTCGAACAATTAGTTCAACTATTTGAAACCTCGGAAGTTACCATTCGTAAAGATTTGACTGCACTTGAGTCTAATGGTTTTTTGTTGCGTCGTTACGGCGGGGCAATTTTGATGCCGCAAGATTTAATGGATGAGTCACAAGATGAGAACCTTTCGAAACAAAAGTTGTCTATAGCAAAAGCGGCGGCCGAGCGGATTAGAGATCATCATCGTATTATTATTGATAGTGGCAGCACAACGGCGGCTTTAATCAAGCAGTTGAACAGTAAACAAGGATTGGTGGTGATGACCAACTCCCTGTCGGTGGCAAGCGAATTACGTTCACTGGAAAACGAACCGACTTTGCTGATGACCGGCGGTACCTGGGATACTCGTTCGGAGTCTTTTCAAGGTAAAGTGGCGGAACAAGTGTTGCGTTCTTACGATTTTGACCAGCTTTTTATTGGTGCTGACGGCATTGATTTAGCGCGCGGTACCACCACTTTTAACGAGTTGGTGGAGCTTAGCCGGGTGATGGCGGAAGTGAGCCGGGAAGTGATTGTGATGGTGGAGAGCCAGAAAATCGGACGCAAAATGCCAAATTTAGAATTGAATTGGCAGCAGATTGACGTGTTAGTAACGGATGATTTGCTGTCGGAAAAAGATAAAGCGGTTATTGAACGACATAATATCGAAGTGATTATTGCGAAATAATTGAAAAGTTTATATTTAACCATTTAGTGGGAAAGCCCCACAGCAACTAAGAGGAAAAAACTTATGTGTGGTATTGTTGGTGCGGTAGCGCAACGTGATGTGGCGGAAATTTTAGTCGATGGTTTACATCGTTTAGAATATCGCGGTTATGATTCGGCCGGTGTTGCAGTATTGAATAATGCGCATGAAATGCAAATTGTTCGCCGCGTAGGGAAGGTAAAAGCCTTAGATGACGCGATTGCCGAAAAACCGTTATTAGGCGGAACCGGTATTGCGCACACCCGTTGGGCAACTCACGGCGAACCGACCGAAGCTAATGCGCACCCGCATCGTTCAGGCAAAATTGCCGTCGTGCATAACGGGATTATCGAAAACTACGAAGAATTAAGAACGCTGTTGCAAGAACGCGGTTATGTCTTCCAATCACAAACCGATACCGAAGTTATTGCCCACTTAGTGGAATGGGAATTCCGTACGGCAGGTTCTTTATTGGAAGCGGTACAAAAAACCGTAAAACAACTGCGTGGCGCATACGGTACGGTAGTATTAAACGAAGAAGAACCCGAACATTTAATCGTTGCCCGTTCAGGCAGCCCGTTGGTAATCGGTTATGGTGTCGGCGAAAACTTCTTAGCTTCGGATCCGTTAGCCTTATTAAGCGTAACTCGCCGTTTCACTTATCTTGAAGAGGGCGATGTGGCGGAAATCACCCGTAAGTCCGTACAGATTTATACCCGTGACGGTCAAAAAGTAGAACGTGAAATCCACGAAGGTAACTTTGAAGCGGATGCGGCGGATAAAGGCCCTTACCGTCATTACATGCAAAAAGAAATTTTTGAACAGCCGGTTGCGATTATGAACACCTTAGACGGACGTATCAAAGAAGGTAAAGTCAACATTGAAGCCATCGCACCGAATGCCGCTGAAATTTTATCAAAAGTGGAACATGTTCAAATCGTGGCTTGCGGTACTTCATACAATGCGGGTATGGTGGCGCGTTACTGGTTTGAAGCTATTGCGGGCGTAAGCTGCGATGTGGAAATCGCCTCTGAATTCCGTTACCGTAAATTCGTAACCCGTCCGAACAGCCTGTTAATCACTCTTTCACAATCCGGTGAAACGGCGGATACTTTGGCGGCATTACGTTTGGCAAAAGAATCCGGTTATATGTCGGCAATGACAATCTGTAACGTGGCAAGTTCTTCTTTAGTCCGCGAATCTGATTTTGCCTTCTTAACCCGTGCGGGCGTGGAAATCGGTGTGGCGTCAACCAAAGCCTTTACCACCCAATTAACCTGTATGTTGTTGTTAAATGCGGCGATCGGTCGTTTGAAAGGCAATTTAAGCGAAGAGCAGGAACACCATATCATTCAATCCTTACAACGCTTACCGGCTCAAATCGAAAGCGCCTTAGTGTTTGATAAACAAATTGAAACATTATCGGAAGATTTTGCGGAAAAACATCATACCTTATTCTTAGGTCGCGGCGAATATTATCCGATTGCTATGGAATCCGCTTTAAAACTGAAAGAAATTTCATATATTCATGCGGAAGCTTATGCGGCGGGCGAATTAAAACACGGTCCGTTAGCGTTAATCGACAGCGAAATGCCGGTAGTGGTGGTAGCGCCTGAAAACGATTTATTGGAAAAAGTAAAATCCAATATCGAAGAAGTACGCGCCCGCGGCGGTCAGCTGTATGTTTTTGCCGATAGTGACGCAGGTTTTGAAGATTCCGATAACTTCAAAACAATTGTGTTACCGAAAGTAGATGAAGTGACGGCGCCGATTTTCTATACCGTGCCATTACAATTGCTTTCATATCATATCGCCTTAATCAAAGGTACCGATGTTGACCAACCGCGTAACCTTGCGAAAGCGGTAACCGTGGAATAAGACGTAAAACTTAATGAAAAAAGACCGTACTTTAAATAAAAGTGCGGTCTTTTTTTGCGAAATTTTATTGCCAAATCAGGCGGAATTACCTAAACTACGCCTCAATTTCCCAGCAGGGAAAGTGTCTTTTTTCTCTTCTTTCACTTTAAAGGTTGCCTGCGAGCAACAAAAGGACTTCACAATGTCAAATAAAGTAAATAGTTACGGCTGGAAAGCCCTAATGGGATCTGCCGTGGGCTATGCCATGGACGGGTTTGATCTTTTAATTCTCGGTTTTATGCTTTCCGCCATTTCGGCGGATTTATCCCTATCTCCGACACAAGCGGGTTCTTTGGTAACCTGGACGCTGATTGGCGCTGTAGCCGGTGGGATTATTTTTGGTGCGTTAAGCGATAAATACGGGCGTGTACGGGTTCTTACCTGGACTATTGTGTTATTTGCCGTATTTACCGGATTATGTGCATTTGCTCAGGGTTATTGGGATTTATTAATTTATCGTACTATTGCCGGCATTGGCTTAGGCGGTGAATTCGGTATCGGTATGGCACTCGCGGCGGAGGCCTGGCCGGCACGTCATCGTGCCAAAGCTTCTTCCTATGTGGCCTTAGGCTGGCAAGTCGGGGTGTTGGCGGCGGCGTTATTAACGCCGCTATTGCTACCGGTTATCGGCTGGCGCGGCATGTTTTTGGTGGGCATTTTCCCGGCTTTTGTGGCTTGGTATTTACGTGCTAAATTACACGAACCGGAAGTATTCGTGCAAAAACAGGCGGAAGTTGCAACCGGAAAGCGACAATCACCGTTTAAGTTATTGATAAAAGATGTTGCTACTGCAAAAGTCAGTTTAGGCATGGTAGTACTAACCTCGGTACAAAATTTCGGTTACTACGGCATTATGATTTGGTTACCGAATTTCTTGTCTAAACAATTAGGATTCAGTTTAACTAAATCCGGTGTGTGGACGGCGGTAACCGTCTGCGGCATGATGGCGGGTATTTGGATTTTCGGCCGTCTTGCAGACCGAATCGGGCGCAAACCCAGTTTCTTATTATTCCAGATTGGTGCGGTGATTAGTATTATCGCCTATTCACAATTAACGGATCCTGCAATCATGCTCTTTGCCGGTGCCGCATTAGGTATGTTTGTAAACGGTATGATGGGCGGTTATGGCGCGTTGATGTCCGAGGCTTACCCGACGGAAGCTCGAGCTACGGCACAAAACGTGTTATTTAACTTAGGTCGCGCCGTGGGTGGCTTCGGTCCGGTGATTGTTGGCGCAGTGGTGTCCGCCTATTCCTTTAAAATCGCTATTGCATTATTAGCGGTGATTTATGTGATCGATATGATTGCAACTGTCTTCCTTATTCCGGAATTAAAAGGAAAAGCGCTGAAATAGGGCTATTTCATCTATTGAAAAGTGCGGTCAGTTTTACTCGATTTTTAAAATTATCGATAAACAGACCGCACTTTTTCTTTTATAATAAGCGCTCTTTTTTATCCTATTCTTATTATCGGGCTTTTTATGTCTTTGTTTTCATTGTGGGTGATGGCTTTCGGGCTATCAATGGATGCTTTTGCCGTTTCGATTTGCAAAGGTTTAGCGATGGAGAAATTCCAATGGTGCGGTGCTCTGAAAGCAGGCTTGTACTTCGGTTTGTTTCAAGCTGTGATGCCGTTAATCGGTTTTTTGCTTGGTGTTCAGTTTAGCGAGTACATTACGGATTATGATCATTGGGTTGCCTTTTTTCTGTTGGCTCTTATCGGTGTCAATATGTTGCGTGAGTCTTTGAGTGATGAAGATGATGAAGATTCTTGTTCCAATGATTTTAATTTTAAAACCATGATGACCTTAGGTTTTGCCACCAGTATTGATGCCTTAGCTGTTGGCGTAACTTTCGCTTTTTTATCGGTGGATATTTATTCTTCTGTTGTAACAATCGGTTTAATTACTGCCGCTTTATCCATTATCGGAGTGAAAAGCGGACACTTTTTAGGCAAGAAGATAAAAACTAAGGCGGAAATTTTAGGCGGGTTAATCTTAATCGGATTAGGCGTGAAAATTCTGTTGGAGCATACTTTATTCGGTTAAGCGATATTTCCGTCGTTTAAAAAATGTATAAAAAAATACCGCACTTTGTTATTAAAAAGTGCGGTATTTTTTTGCCGAATTTTGTTTAACCCGCTTGATGTTTTTTTACTAATTGCGTCCAGTTATAATAACCGTAAATAGAATTACACAGGTACATAATATACATGGTAAGTAACGGCAGGCTTGTTTCGCCGTTTTCTAAATACATGCCAACCCAGAGGGAAATGGTAAGGATATTGACGATAATCCATAATGACCATTGTTCGCGATAACGTAGAATCATCAGTACTTGCGCCACAATTGAAACGCCCACAGTCACGCCGTCGAGAGCGGGTAATGCGCTGCCTAAATGACGCAGCCATTCGATATAGGCATAAGTAACCAAACCTGCGGCGAGAATAACGAGAACCCATTGTTTGGCGGTTAATGCTTTGGCTATCACTTCCTCAACGCCCGCCGTGTTTAAGGTGTTCTTGTTTGTCATATGTTTTCGCCACATAAAAAAACCGATAAATTGCACCGGTACATAAACCAATAAGTTCAACATCATTTCGCCGTAGAGTTTGAAGGTATAAGACGTGTAGGCATAAAGGGAAACGCTGATAAAGCCGAACAGATAATTACTGATTTTTCCTTTACCCACAAATACCACACAGATAATACCGGTAATGGCGGCGATAGTGGCAATCCAGCTGTCAGGTTGGTAAATAAAAAGACCGATTTGAATTGCGAGGAAAAGAATCAGCCAAAACGCTTCAAATTTCGTCCAACCGCCAAAAAACTCGTCTTTTAAACTTTTTGATAAACTCATGGTTTCTGTCCTTAGGTTAGGGTCTGTTTATAAAAGATAAACAAACGATTTTCAACGCGGAGTCGGCGAAAAATAAGCTCGTCCCTTCGGAGTGTGCCTAAAATAGCCATATGCGTCGTTGTAAAACTTGTTAATAGGGCTGTTGTCTATTCACGGCGTTTTACGCCTAGCCGGCGGCTATTTTAGGCGACAACGCAAACAGTTATAAAAGATAAACGAGCACTAAATCATCATTGCGGAATTCTTACACCACCCGCTTTACTTGTCAATAATAAGCGCAATAGGAAAAAGTGCGGTCGTTTTTGGTGATTTTTCCATGAGGCCGATTTATTTTTATAAACAAGATCGCTAAAATAGCCCCCTTTTTTACAAAAATTTACATTTTTATTTGATACATAGGTTGGAGAATTATGTCGTTTGCCGTTGGTCAACGTTGGATTAGTGAGAGTGAGAATGACCTGGGATTAGGCGTTATTGTGGGTATGGATAACCGTACGGTAACAATTTTATTTCCCGCATCGGATGAACAACGTGTGTACGCATTAGCAGCCGCGCCGTTAACAAGGGTGGAGTTTCAAAAAGGGGATACCGTCGTTCATCATGAGGGCTGGAAAGCACAGGTTATTGATGTAATGGAAAATAACGGCGTATTGATTTATTTGACCATTCGCCTTGATACGCAGGAAGAAGCGGTATTGAGAGAAATGGATCTGGCTCACAAAATTTCGTTTAGCAAGCCGCAGGAGCGCCTGTTTAGCGCGCAAATTGATCGTAGCGACCGTTTTACTTTACGTTACCATGCGCTTCAGCAGCAACAGGCGCAATTTCAATCGCCGTTACGGGGATTGCGCGGCATTCGGGCGGGCTTGATTCCCCATCAATTGCATATTGCCAACGAAGTGGGGCGCCGTGTGAATCCGCGCGTGCTGTTAGCCGACGAGGTGGGGTTGGGAAAAACCATTGAAGCGGGCATGATTTTGCAACAGCAGCTTTTTGCCGGCAAAGTTGAACGAGTATTGATTATTGTACCGGAAACCTTACAGCACCAATGGTTGGTGGAAATGCTCCGTCGTTTTAATTTGCACTTTTCTTTATTTGATGAGGAACGGGCGGCGGACTTTGCCGCTAACGAATATGATGAAGAACGCAATCCTTTCGAGAGCGAAAACCTGATTATTTGTTCGTTAGACTGGATTGTTGCCCAACCGAAACGGACGCAACAAATTTTACAGGCTGAATTTGATATGCTGATTGTGGATGAGGCTCATCATTTGGTTTGGTCGGAACGACAACCAAGCATGGCATATCAGGTGGTGGAACAATTATCCCGCAGAATTCCGGCGATATTACTATTAACCGCCACACCGGAACAGCTCGGGCAAGAAAGCCATTTTGCCCGCCTTGCTTTGTTAGATCCGGACAGATTTTATAATTACGATGCCTTTGTGGCGGAACAGAAAAATTATCAGCCGGTGGCGGAAGCGGTACAAACCTTATTAAATGAAAAACCGCTGAATACGGCAGAACAAAATGCCATTGCCGATTTGTTGGAAGAACAAGACGTCGAACCTTTATTTAAAGTCATTAATTCAATGGCAGAGGAAAGCGAACGTCTGCAAGCGCGTCAAGAATTAATTGATAATTTAGTGGATCGTCACGGTACCAGCCGCATATTGTTTCGCAACACGCGTCAGGGGGTAAAAGGATTTCCTCATCGCATATATAATCAGGTGACGCTGGAAATGCCGAAACAATACGTCAATGCGGTGAAAGTGATGAATTTGTTAGGGGAAGAAATTGGTGACGGATTGTTTTATCCGGAACAGATTTTCCAGAAAATGAACCCTGAAGCAAAATGGTGGGAATTTGATCCCCGCCTGGAATGGCTGATTACGTTTCTGAAAAATCACCGTGAGGAAAAAGTGTTGGTTATTTGTCGTCATGCGAATACGGCTATTCAGCTTGAGCAGGCGTTGCGGGAGAAAGAGGTCATTCGCAGTGCGGTTTTTCATGAAAACATGTCGATTGTGGAGCGGGATAGAGCATCCGCTTACTTTGCTCTACAGGAGGAAGGCGCACAGGTTCTATTAAGCTCAAGTATCGGTTCCGAAGGGCGCAATTTCCAGTTTGCCTGTCATTTAGTGTTGTTTAATCTACCGGATAATCCCGATTTATTAGAACAATGTATCGGACGTTTAGACCGTATCGGACAAACCCGGGATATTCGGATTCACACGCCTTGTTTTGCCGACACGCCGCAAGTAGTACTGGCGCGTTGGTATCACGAAGGTTTGAATGCTTTTGAAGAAACCTGCCCGATGGGAATGACGATTTTTACAGAGTGCGGTAAAAAATTAAAAAATTTTGTGAAAAATCCGACACAATTAGACTGTTTTGAGGAATTTGTAGCGCAAACCCGTAAACGACAACAGGTGCTGAAACAGGAACTGGAAAACGGACGTGACCGTCTATTGGAATTAAATTCCAACGGCGGCGAACGGGCGCAAAAATTGGCGGAACATATTGCAGACGAAGATAATTCCACTGCATTGGTGAATTTTGTACTGAATTTATTTGATGTTATCGGTATAGAACAAGAAGATTTAGGTGAGAAGTCCATTGCGATTATACCCGCAAGCACAATGTTAGTGCCTGATTTCCCCGGGTTAAAAGAAGAAGGCGTAACAGTGACCTTTGATCGCCGGCTTTCGCTTGCCCGTGAAGAGTTAGAATTTTTAACCTGGGATCACCCTATTGTCACCAACGGTATTGATTTGATTACTTCAGGCGATATCGGCAAAACAGCGGTGTCTTTGTTAATTAATAAATCCTTACCGCCGGGAACTTTGTTGCTGGAGCTTATTTATGTGGTGGAAAGCCAGTCACCGAAAGGCTTGCAGTTAACCCGGTTCCTACCGCCTACGCCGGTGCGTTTGTTGCTTGATGCAAAAGGTAATAATTTAGCCGCGCAGGTTTCTTTTCAGGCTCTGGAAAAACAATTACGTCCGGTAAAGAGAAATATGGCAAATAAAATGGCAAAAATGATCCGACCTAATATTGAACGATTGATTGCCGGCAGCGATAAACATATTGCCGAACAGGCACGGGAAATCATTCAAAGCGCAAAACAAAAAGCGGATCAGACATTAAGCGCGGAACTTGATCGTTTGAACGCCCTAAAAGCGGTGAATAAAAATATCCGTCAGGATGAAATTGATATTTTAGCGCAGATCCGCGAACAGTCTTTGACACAACTGGATCAAGCCAATTGGCGGCTGGATTCGTTACGGGTTATTGTCAGCAATAAAGAATAGGCATTATTAATAAATTATAAAAAGCTATTTTCCGATAACAAGAAAATAGCTTTTTTATTAACTCAAACTAGTTAGAAACGGGCAAGTGAGAGAATTGGTTTCTGTCTATTGAATGAAATATAAAAATACGGATTAAAAATTAAATATAATTTAATATATTTAATAAAGTTATAAATTTTTAAAAAAATATTTGTATTTTTATTCGAAATTGTTGCATATTAATCTCAACACAAAAACATAATTTGCAAACATTAACAATATTACTAATAAGAGGAAAGCTTATGTCCAGCACAGTATCATCTCTAGAAGACTTTTTATCATTAGTTGCGCAACGTGACGGTAACCAACCTGAATTCCTGCAGGCGGTGCGTGAAGTGTTTACTTCTATTTGGCCGTTTTTGGAAGCAAATCCGCAATATCGTTCACAAGCATTATTAGAACGTTTGGTTGAACCTGAGCGTGCATTCCAATTCCGTGTGGCTTGGACAGACGATAAAGGTCAGGTACAGGTAAACCGCGCATTTCGCGTTCAGTTCAGTAGTGCTATCGGTCCGTACAAAGGCGGTATGCGTTTCCACCCGTCAGTGAACTTATCTATCTTAAAATTCTTAGGTTTTGAACAAATTTTTAAAAATGCCTTAACAACCTTGCCGATGGGCGGTGGTAAAGGCGGTTCGGATTTCGATCCGAAAGGTAAATCCGATGCGGAAGTTATGCGTTTCTGTCAGGCGTTGGTAGCCGAATTATATCGCCATATCGGTCCGGATACAGACGTGCCGGCAGGCGACATCGGTGTTGGCGGTCGTGAAGTGGGTTATCTTGCCGGCTACATGAAAAAATTATCTAACCAGGCCGCTTGCGTATTCACCGGACGCGGTCTGTCATTCGGCGGCAGCTTAATCCGTCCGGAAGCGACAGGTTACGGCTTAGTTTACTTTGCTCAAGCAATGTTGGCGGAAAAAGGTGATAGTTTCCAAGGTAAAACCGTTTCTGTGTCCGGTTCCGGTAACGTGGCCCAATACGCCATCGAAAAGGCCCTTCAATTAGGTGCGAAAGTAGTAACCTGTTCGGACAGTGCCGGTTATGTGTATGATGAAGCGGGTTTCACCACTGAAAAATTAGCGGCATTATTAGACATCAAGAATGTAAAACGCGGTCGTGTGAAAGATTACGCAGAACAATTCGGCTTGCAATACTTCCCAGGCGAACGTCCGTGGGGTGTGAAAGTGGATATCGCTTTGCCATGTGCAACCCAAAACGAATTGGAACTTGCCGATGCGCAAAAATTAATTGCCAACGGCGTGCAATTGGTAGCGGAAGGCGCAAATATGCCGACAACTATTGAAGCGACCGAAGCATTACAGGCGGCAGGCGTATTATTTGCGCCGGGTAAAGCGGCAAATGCCGGCGGTGTAGCAACTTCAGGCCTTGAAATGGCACAGAGTTCGCAACGTTTATTCTGGAGCGCGGAAGAAGTGGATCAAAAATTACACAGCATTATGTTAGATATCCACGCAAACTGCAAAAAATACGGTACGGATGCAAACGGCAATATTAACTACGTGGCGGGCGCCAACATCGCAGGTTTCGTGAAAGTAGCGGATGCAATGCTTGCGCAAGGCGTGTACTAAAGCTATTCCTTAAACGGAAACTTTGAAATTATCCACCGCACTTTGGCGTTTAAAGTGCGGTGGTTTTTCTCATAAATCTCGTTTCATATCAGCAAAACCAGTTTTCCGTAAATCAGTGTTGCCAACTCTCCAGATGATCAATAAGTTTAAGTTATCTCTAATACGGCTTACTCTTGTACGGTTGATACGTGTTCCGCCGCTTTTTGGTTTGCATACGCAACGGCATCGCGCAATGTATTATTTTCACTGAGTGCTGTGCATAAATGGCCTACAAAGCAATCGCCGGCACCGAGAGTACTGATTAATTTAACCTTGATAGAAGCTATTTTTCCATTTGATTCTTTATCCGCATAGGCAACACCGTCACCGCCGGCGGTGACGATAACGCGAGAAAAATCCTGCGATAATTTAAGGGCGGCCTGTAAAGCCGAATCCAGACTATTAACGGATAATCCGCACATAGCTTCCGCTTCCACCGAATTCACAATCAAAATATCAATCAGTTTAGTAAACTCTGCAGATAATTTTTTGGCGGGCGCCGCATTTAAACAAACGGGTATATGGCGTCTGCTTGCCCGTTTGGCGGCTTCAAAATTGATACTATCAGAAACTTCATTTTGTAAAATAAGCATTTTAGCGTTATCCCACAGCGTTTCATTATCCAGGCGATTAATATCTATCTCTAAATTAGAACCTGAGACAACAACAGCGCCGTAATCGCCCTCACTATCCATAATAGCAACGCTCATTCCGGAGCCGACTCCGCTAATTTTCTGCACAAAATCGGTATTTACTCCCGATTTATTTAAATGTTCCAGCAAAAATGGTGCAAAATTATCGGAACCAACCGCACTAACCATAAATACCCGGCATCCGGCTTTTGCCGCGGCAACAGCCTGATTACCTCCTTTACCGCCAAATTTAGGGTACCAACGCTTTCCAATAACCGTTTCGCCTTTAACCGGGCGGTGAGTAGATTCAACAACAATATCATAATGCAAACTACCTACGACAACGACTTTATTGAGCATAGATTACTCCTTATTTTGTTCTCTTATGCTTAACCGCACAGCGTGTTTTTCTCAAATTATCTTCCGAGATATCGAGATTCTGTTTGGCAACGGCGACATAGAGCGCATCTAAAATATTCAGCTGAGCGATACGCGCTGCGGCATTTTCACCTAATAATAACGAACCCTGTGAAGTCGAAGTTAAAACGACATCCGCACATTCGGCAATCGGCGAAATGGCATAATTTGTAATAGCGATGGTTTTAGCGCCGTTTTGACGCGCCAACTGCAAAGGCTCGATGACATCGATCGTCGTTCCCGAATGGCTAATTGCCAAAACGACATTTCCGGGATGACTTACCGCACCTGCCATCAACATCATATGAGAATCGTCATAAACCGAAGCTTTAATTCCGATTCTCAGAAACTTATGGGCCATATCTTTTGCGATCTGAGCGGAACCGCCGATACCGAACAAATCGATATGATCGGCTTCAACCAATATTTTGACACATCGCTCAAATTCGCTTATATCAAGAATGCTCATGGTTTCCTGTAAAGCCTGAATAGAGGTTTCAAATACTTTTTTAATAACCTGTGTCGCAGTGTCATCAGCTGAAATATCATTGTGTAAATTTGCCACTTCCAGCTGTTTGTAATAAGCAAGTCCCGAACGGAATTCTCTGTAACCGGAAAAATCAAGTTTTTTGGCAATTTTTACAACAATTGCTTCGGAAACCTGATTTTCCGTCGCGATTTCTTTTAGCGATGTTTTTTCATCAAAATCGCTTTTAGCTAAAATACAATCCAAAACTTTGCGTTCTAATGGGGTTAATTGTTGTTTGCGAGTCCGAATATGCGCGCCAATAGATTTTGGATCGATCTGAGCCATAGAAATTATTTACCTCTTGTTGCTCTATCAATTAACATGGCCACAATAATAATTAAACCTGTTGCGAGTAATTGATAGAATGCCTGAATATTTAACAGCGTTAGACCATTACGTAATGCGCCGAGAATAACCGCACCCAGTATGGTACCTATAATGCTTCCTTTTCCCCCCATCAGTGATGCTCCGCCGATTGCGGCGGCGGCAATAGCATCAAGCTCCCATAAATTACCCAGGGTAGGATCTGCCGCACCAAGACGGCCAACGAGTACTAAACCAGCAACCGAAGCCAAAAAACCGGAAATCATATAAACCGCAACTTTGGTTTTTGCCACAGGAACGCTACAAACCCGAGCTGCTTCCTCATTGCCGCCAACAGCAAAAATATATTCGCCCAACGGGGTTTTATTTAATACTACCCATAGAATCAATGCAATACTTGCAACAATTAAAATGGAGCTTGGAATACCGAATAAAGAACCGTTCATAAACGCTCTAAATTCCGCCGGGATACCAAATATGGGATTGCCGCCAGTATAAATCAAAGATAATGCTCGATAAAGAGAAAGACTGCCTAATGTCACGATGAAAGGCTGTAAACCGGCATAGGCTATTAAAACGCCATTGAAAAGCCCGCCTAAAGACCCGATACAAAGGGCGCCTAAAACCGCAATCGGAACGGGAACGCCGGAGACCATTAAACTGGCGCCAAGCACCGCGGACAATGCCGCGGTGGGACCGACGGATAAATCAATTCCTGCGGAAATAATCACTAAAGTCATACCAAGTGCAATTGCTGCGTTCAGTGATGATTGTTGCAGAATATTTAATAGATTCGGTACGGTGAAAAATACGGGGGATAAAAATGAGAAAACCACAAAAATAATCACTAACCCGACAAGAGTACCTGCGTCCCGCACATTTAATTTAATTGCTGACATAATTTAATCCCTCTTCATTCTTAATTTTATTTTGTCCAATCGCATATTGGGCAATATTTTCTTCATTGATATAACCACCACATAATTCGGCTGTGATAGAGCCTTCCTTCATAACTAATACGCGGTCAGATACTCGAATAATTTCCGGCATTTCTGATGAAACGACTAAAATAACATTTCCTGCTTTTGCTAAATTCTCAATTAAATTGTAGATTTCAGATTTAGTCCCAATATCTATACCTCGCGTAGGTTCATCAAAGAGATAAATTTTAGTCCCCGCCGCAAGCCAACGGCCGATAATGACTTTTTGTTGATTTCCTCCGCTAAAAGTCCCTACCGTTTTTTCTAAATCAAAGGGTTTTAAATTTAGATCCATCATTAACCGATGAGAAACAGCGCCCAGATAATCCTTACGAATAAATCCGTTTTGAGAGAATCGATCCATTGAAGGCATGGCAATATTAATCAATACGCTGCGATCACGTAAAATACCTTCTTTTTTCCGGTCTTCCGGCACCAGACCTATTCCCATTTTGATTGAATCGCGCACACTGTTTAATTTTAATCTTTTACCTTCAACAAGAATCTCTCCCGATGTCGGTTTATCTAAACCCGCTATCAATCTGAATAATTCCGTACGACCGGCGCCGACTAAACCCGAAATACCGACAACCTCTCCTTTATGAGCAATAAAATTAATATCTTTTACCGCTTTATCCCGGCCCAAATTGCGTACTTCTAAAATTTTTTCATCGGTGGCATAACTCATATGAGTCAATTTTTCGATTTTACGGCCGACCATTTTGGTTACGATACTTTCTTCCGTTTGCTCGGACATATTTACACAGTCGATAAAACGTCCGTCACGGAGAATTGTCGCACGATCACACACCTTGAATATTTCATCCATCTTGTGTGATACGTAAATAATTGAAACGCCGCTATTCGCCAGTCCTTTAATCAACTCGGCCAAACGTTCGAACTCACTCGGCGTTAAACTTGATGTCGGTTCGTCCATTGCGATAATCTTGGCGTTATCCAGTAAAGCTCGCGCTATCTCAACAATCTGTTGCTGTGCAACTTTAAGCGTCTTAATGGGAACCGACGGATCAATACCGGGATCTAAACTCTTTAAGACTTCCAAGGCTAATTGACTTTCTTTAGATTTATCCACAAATAAACCCAAATTCTTTTTTAAAGAACGCCCCAAAAATATATTTTGAAAAACGGAGAGTTCAGGCACATTTTGTAGCTCTTGGTGTATCATTGCGATACCGCAATCTTTAGCCGCTTTCGGAGAATTTATATTTACTTTTTGTCCGTCAATATAAATTTCTCCCGCCGTAGCGTCTCTTACTCCCGATAACAAATTCAATAATGTGGATTTTCCCGCTCCGTTCTCGCCGATAAGAGCATGAACCTCTCCGGCTTTAACATTAAAAGAAACATCTTCTAATACTGTCACCGTCCCATATTTCTTTGTCATATTGCGCATACTTAAACGTTCGGTAGCCATAGAGCTCTCCTATTTCATTTTCTATTTAGATAAAATTTCCCGGATAGTTTTTGCATCAGCCTCAGAATATGTTTTTGCATTTTCTAAGGTAATTAATGCCTGAGGCGTCGTTACCACACGAGGTAATTTTTGGCCTGCGGTTAAACGTAAGACCACTTCCATTGCCACTTCACCGGTTAATACAGGGAAACTATCCACTGTTCCCGTTAATTCCCCCGCTAAAATAGATTTATAAGCGTCGGAAATACCATCGGTTCCGAATACCGCTACTTTTCCTTGTAGTTTCGCAGCCTTAACCGCTTCAACAACACCTAACGCCATACCGTCGTTATTGACATAGAAACCGATTAAATCCGGATTACGTTGTAAAATCGTCATAGCTACGTTATAAGCCTGCTCACGACTCCAGTTGGCAGGGACACTTGCAACCACTTCAAATTTGCCGGATTTATTAATAGTTTCGGTAAAACCTTCCGTACGTTGTTTGGCTGCAAATACACCCGGCTGGCCTTCAACCACAGCAACTTTACCGCCTTCCGCACGATGTTCGATAAACCAGTTGGCAACCCGCACTCCATTATCTTTTTGTACGTTTCCTACATAATGCGTTGCTGTCGGCATTACCGCATCATTTACGTTTACAACGGGAATATTTTTAGATTGGGCTACTTCCGCCGCAGGTTGTAAGTTCACATCGGTTTGCGGAGAAAATAAAAGCGCACTGTATCCTTCAGTAATCATCGTTTCGGCAATAGATAACTGCCCTAATTGATCACCTTCATTGGCAGCCGCTTGATAAGCCACAAACACTTTATGTTTGTCCGCAAAGTTTTTATAACCCTCACCCAAAGAACGCCAATATTCATTGGTTAATGTTTTTGATACGCCGCCGATTTTTAAACCTTCTTTAAGTGTCGGAAATGAACCCAGCTTACTTTCTAACTCAGTCCAGTTGATCCGATCCTGTTCCGTATCCGAATTAAGGGGTGCTAATTGCGCATAAGCGGAACCAATCATGAATGTAAAAACAGCTGAAACGAGAGTGGTTTTAAGAAATTTTCTCATGAGATACTCCTTTTTTGAGGTCGAAAAGAAAAATTAAGAAAATTATTATCTTCCGAGTAAAAATTGATTAATAATCCCTTGGCTACTCACTGCATCTTGGTTTGCGATGGCAACATTCAATTGATCAACCGAATTAAGTTGGTCTGCAATTTTCACTAATTGATTAACCGTTTGTATATTGACTTCACATTCATGTACCGGATCTAAACCGCTGGCATCCGGGAATGTGTCGAAATAATAGGCTCCGTCAAAACCCGCTTTACGTAGTTGCCAAATAAGTTCTAACGTCGCCTTAGGATTTGCTGACGCAACCATTAAACCGTCATCACGTTTGTGATAGCCGTCATTAAGATGTAATCCCATGATTTTTGTTCGTCGCGCAATCATCGCCGCGGCGAAAGCAGGCATTTCATCCGCATATAACACATGGGCAAAATCAAGAGTCACACCTATATTTTTGGCACCGATATCCGAAATAGCGAGTAATGTGGTCGATACGTCGGGAAGAATACTAAAGGAGCGGGGTTCGTTAGGTTTATACTCAATACTGATATCACAATCCGGGGCATACTCGGCAACTTCACGGAACGCATAAATTAAATCATCCCATATTTTGTTGTAATCAGCCTGGAAACTATAATCAAAACCATCCTGTCCCAGCCAGATTGTCATTAAATTGGTACCAAGTTCACGACCGCAATCAATACCGCGTTTAGTAAGCTCAATAGCTTCACGACGAACTTTTTCATCAGGATGAGTAAATGCACCTAACTGGAATTCCGGATTGGTGCTATAACGCATAGCCATTCCGTTCACGTTTAATCCGCAGTCTGTAATAAATTTACCTAATTCTTTCGGTGCTTCATTTAAATGCTGAGGATAATTTAAATCGACATCCGTTAACCCTTTTACTTTTGACGCTCTCTCAATCATTTGACGAATAGTAGGTTTCCCTTTAATGGAAGGCCAATAACTATGTGCTTTTGATGCGAAAGAATTTAAACGTGTAGCAAAGCGTAATTTTTCCATTTTATTTTCCTCTTATTACATTAAAAATTAATCTTGCATTAGAATGTAAAGTAAAATACTTTTAATTAAAAATGTGTAAAGTACTTTATCTTGGTTTTGTGAAGAACTTCACAAAATATTTAAAAGTTGTATTTTAAAAGTAATAAAAATGGAATAAAACTGCTGAACGCTTTCCGTTAGAGGACAAAAACGGTCTCAAATATTCTAACGGGCTGAAAATATGAGATGATGTCGGAAGGTTGAAAAAGAAAATAATATTTTAGGCTACTATAAAAAGCACTTATAAAAAATGACAGAAAAATAACCGCACTTTGCTCTGTAACTTAAAAGTCAGGTTCGCATATCAATTAAATTAAAGTGCGGTGGTTTTTTATGGATTTTTGGAAATTAAAAATTCAGATAAAAATCCCGGGTCAGCGCGATAAACCGTTCCGTGTATTGATTTTGTTCATTATAGACAACAAGCCGGCTTTGTTCTGTTGTACAAGGTTGTTTGCTGAAAGTGAGTAGTAACCGTTGCGGAATTTTGCCCGATTTAGTGATTACTTCACAGCAACGGGCGCAAAAAAGTGCGGTCTGTTTTTGCAGATTTTTTCCTGCCGCATAAGGCAGAATTAAATGGATCCGGCCCGTATCGGTTAAGCAATCAGCCGCTAGGTTTAACCAATCCGAATGGCTTAATGTTTGAGTATAACGGGCGGTATCGCGCTGTTTGTCGCGACAATCGACACCCTGTTCGAAATAAGGCGGATTTGACAAAACGGTATCAAATTTTTTCGTGCAGGTTCGGGTAAAATCGACGATGTTTTGCTGCTCTAACTGAATTTTATCCGCCCAAGGGGATTGACGGACGTTTTCAGTCGCTTGTCGATATGCAGAGGAATCAATTTCAACACCCGTAATATGGCAATCGGTTTGTGTGCGCTGCGCCAACATTAAAGCGATTAAGCCGGATCCCGTACCGAGATCCAAATAACGGTTGCCCTGCAGGCTTGCCCAAGCGCCAAGCAAAATACCGTCCGTTCCTACTTTCATGGCGCATTTATCGTGGCTTACATGGAATTGTTTAAAGGTAAAACCGGCGGATTTTGTTTTGTTGTTCATAAATGTTGTCAAAGTGCGGTAAAAATTCAGAAAATTTTGTCCGCAGTATTCTAGGCGGCCTTTCTTGTTAGGGCAAGTCGGATCGTGAAAAAATCCGATTGGATTCGCATAATTTAATATGAAAGATCAAAATTAAATGCTACAATCCCTCGTTCACAAAAACATCCCAAATTTTTACATTGGATTCATGGGTTAATTATGGCTTTAGCAATCGACAAAAAGAAGAAAAACGCTCCTGAAGAAGTTGAGCAAAAATCAAAGGGTTTAAATACCTTTTTATGGGTGTTAGTAGCTGTCGTTATCGCAGTTGCGGCATTTGGAAACGTATATTATGCGGAACAATTCTCTACTGCGGTTCGCGTAGTGGCGGTTGTTGTGTTACTTGCAGTTGCACTCGGGATCGCAGCGGTTACCAATCAGGGTAAAGTTGCATTGGCATTCTTCGGTGAATCAAGAACTGAATTAAGAAGAATCGTATGGCCGACCCGCCCGGAAGCAATGCAAACTACGTTAATTGTAATTGGCGTTACTGTTCTTACCTCTCTTATTTTATGGGGTTTTGATAGTATCATCGTATCAATCATTAATTTCTTAACAGATTTGAGATTCTAAAATGACAGAAACAGCAGTGAAAAAACGTTGGTATGTGTTGCAGGCGTTTTCAGGTTTTGAAGGTCGTGTTGCAACTACATTACGTGAATATATCAAATTAAACCACATGGAAGATCAATTCGGCGAAGTATTGGTACCAACCGAAGAAGTGGTTGAAAATGTTGCTGGTAAACGCCGTAAAAGCGAACGTAAATTCTTTCCCGGCTATGTGTTGGTTGAAATGGAAATGAATGACGATACATGGCATTTAGTGCGCAGTGTGCCTCGTGTTATGGGATTTATCGGCGGCACGCCTGATCGTCCTTTACCAATCAGTAAACGTGAGGCGGATCTGATTCTAAACCGTGTTGAAGAAAATGCGGATAAACCGCGTCCGAAAAACACCTTCCAACCGGGTGAAGAAGTCCGCGTTACCGAAGGTCCGTTTGCCGACTTTAACGGTACCGTTGAAGAGGTGGATTACGAAAAAGGTCGTCTTAAAGTATCGGTATCTATTTTTGGCCGAGCTACACCGGTTGAGCTTGAGTTCAGCCAAGTGGAAAAAGCGAACGGTTAATCGTGATTTTGGTAAATATCTTTCTATAATAAGAGCAGGTGTAAAACCTGCTTTTTTTATTATAAAAATCGCTTGAAAATCCACCGCACTTTTAGTAAAATCCGCACCCTGACTATGAGCGAGGGAACTTGCTCATATTTTTGTGTAGCACATTATGCTTATGTGCTTAATATTACCGGGGAGCCGATTTCGGCGTTATCACCCGCTTAGAGGAAACTTAAAATGGCAAAAAAAGTCCAAGCATACGTTAAGTTGCAAGTTGCAGCTGGTATGGCTAACCCTTCACCACCGGTTGGTCCGGCATTAGGTCAACAAGGTGTAAACATCATGGAATTCTGTAAAGCGTTCAATGCTCGCACAGAGAGCTTAGAAAAAGGTTTACCGATTCCTGTCGTTATTACCGTTTACGCAGACCGTTCATTCACTTTCGTAACTAAAACTCCACCGGCGGCGGTATTATTGAAAAAAGCTGCGGGCGTTAAATCAGGTTCAGGTAAACCGAACAAAGAAAAAGTGGGTAAAGTGACTTTAGAACAAGTTCGTCAAATCGCTGAAACTAAAGCGGCGGATATGACAGGCGCAACTATCGAAACTAAAATGAAATCAATCGCTGGTACGGCTCGCTCAATGGGCTTAGTAGTAGAGGAATAATACAATGGCTAAATTGACTAAAAGAATGAAAGCAATCAAAGCTGGCGTAGATTCTACTAAAGCATATGAAATCAACGAAGCAATCGCAGTATTAAAACAATTCGCGACTGCAAAATTTGATGAAAGCGTTGATGTAGCGGTGAACTTAGGTATCGACCCGCGTAAATCAGACCAAAACGTTCGTGGCGCAACCGTGTTACCAAACGGTACTGGTCGCTCAGTACGTGTTGCCGTATTTACTCAAGGCGCTAACGCTGATGCAGCTAAAGAAGCAGGTGCTGATTTAGTCGGTATGGAAGATTTAGCGGAACAAATCAAAAAAGGCGAAATGAACTTTGATGTTGTTATCGCATCTCCGGACGCAATGCGTGTTGTCGGTCAATTAGGTCAAGTATTAGGTCCTCGCGGTTTAATGCCAAACCCTAAAGTAGGTACTGTAACGCCAAACGTAGCGGATGCGGTTAAGAACGCGAAATCCGGTCAGGTTCGTTACCGTAACGATAAAAACGGTATCATCCATACAACTATCGGTAAAGCAAGCTTCTCAGCAGAAGCATTAACGCAAAACCTACAAGCTTTATTAGCTGCGTTAGTGAAAGCTAAACCGACAACTGCCAAAGGTATCTTCATCAAGAAAGTAAGTATTTCTACGACGATGGGTGCCGGCGTTGCCGTTGATCAAAACAGCTTATAATTTACGCTGAAATCTTTACAAGGGCGTGCGTTATGTTTATAATTCCACGCCTTGATTTTGTGAATATCACAAATGATTTTCTGGTTGGTGCTTGCCTTTTCAAGCCCCGTCCAAGACCGTAGGGGAAAGCCGGCTTAAAAAGCGCAGTGAGTTTTCACTAAGTTTTCTTAATATCCTACGTAGATGGTGAACAGAGTACGAATTTTTCTGCTTCTGTACACCGAAGTCGTCCTAATGCGGTTTGTATTAGGTAATTTAATTCCGAGCAATCGGAGTGTATTCAGGAGCTAAAAGCCAATGGCATTAAATCTTCAAGACAAACAAGCAATTGTTGCTGAAGTAAATGAAGCAGCCAAAGGTGCCCTTTCGGCAGTAATCGCGGATTCTCGCGGTGTAACTGTTGATAAAATGACTGAGTTACGTAAAACAGCTCGTGAAGCTGGCGTTTCAATGCGCGTTGTTCGTAATACTTTATTACGTCGTGCGGTTGAAGGCACAGAATTCGAATGTTTAACAGATACGTTTACCGGTCCGACACTTATCGCATTCTCTAATGAACATCCGGGTGCGGCAGCACGCTTGTTCAAAGAATTTGCTAAAGCAAATGATAAGTTTGAAATTAAAGGTGCAGCCTTTGAAGGTAAAATCCAAGATGTTGATTTCTTGGCAACATTACCGACTTACGACGAAGCGATTGCACGTTTAATGGGTACTATAAAAGAAGCTGCGGCAGGCAAACTTGTTCGCACTTTTGCGGCATTACGCGACAAATTACAAGAAGCTGCTTAAGTTTAAGCAAGAACTTCTTAACTCGTTTAACTTTATTTACATTAGGAATTGATTGTTATGTCATTAACTAACGAACAAATTATTGAAGCGATTGCTTCTAAATCAGTATCAGAAATCGTTGAATTAATTTCTGCGATGGAAGAAAAATTCGGTGTTTCAGCAGCGGCAGTAGCAGCGGCAGCTCCGGCAGCAGGCGCAGCGGCAGCAGAAGAAAAAACTGAATTCGACGTAGTTCTTAAAGCGGCCGGTGCTAACAAAGTAGCAGTAATCAAAGCGGTACGCGGTGCAACAGGCTTAGGCTTAAAAGAAGCTAAAGACTTAGTTGAATCAGCTCCGGCTAACTTAAAAGAAGGCGTTTCTAAAGAAGAAGCCGAATCACTGAAAAAAGAATTAGAAGCAGCTGGCGCAGAAGTAGAAATCAAATAATTTTGATTGAAACTTTAAACCGACTTTTGGTTCTGGAAAACCCCGATGGTAACGTCGGGGTTTTCTTTTTTATGTAGAAAGATAATTGATTCCCACGAAATTGATGGAAGTTATGAATTTAACTTCTTCCGTTAAAAATCAGATTTTGAAAATCTGCGGTAAGAAAATTTGAAATTTTTGACCGCACTTTTTTATTCTTTCTTTTTATTTATTGCTAAAAAATATTCAAAACGCTATAATAACCAGCCATTTTTAAGAAATGTAGCTGGCGGTAAAGTATCGTCAGCTTTTTGCGTTATTGGTATAACGTGAAAAAATCACCGTTTTATTGCAGAAAATTAAGTTAAATCAAGCTGTTAACTTAACGCAATCCGCTCATCAGAAGTAAGGTTCAGAGTGCGGTATCTGAAAACGGGTTCAAACATTGATATGGGATAAAATTCGCAAATTTTGACCGCACTTTTATTTTATATCAACTCGGTCTCACTAGAAATTACAGAGGAAAACCAATGGGTTACTCCTATACTGAGAAAAAACGTATCCGTAAAGACTTTGGTAAACGTCCACAAGTTTTAAACGTACCTTATTTATTAACAATCCAACTCGATTCTTTTGAAAAATTTATTCAAAGAGATCCTGAAGGTCAGCAGGGTTTAGAAGCCGCATTCCGTTCAGTTTTTCCTATCGTAAGTAATAACGGTAGCACGGAATTGCAATATGTAAGCTATAAACTTGGCGAACCTGTATTTGACGTACGCGAATGTCAGATTCGCGGCACGACCTTTGCCGCGCCGTTACGCGTTAACTTGCGTTTGGTAAGTTACGATCGTGATGCGGCTCCGGGCACAATTAAAGATATTAAAGAACAAGACGTTTATATGGGTGAAATCCCATTGATGACGGATAACGGTACTTTCGTAATTAACGGTACCGAACGCGTTATCGTCTCTCAATTGCACCGTAGCCCGGGTGTGTTCTTTGATTCGGATAAAGGTAAAACCCATTCTTCGGGTAAAGTGCTTTATAACGCACGTATTATTCCTTACCGCGGCTCTTGGCTGGATTTTGAATTCGACCCGAAAGATAATTTATTCGCCCGTATCGACCGTCGTCGTAAATTGCCGGCAACAATTATTCTGCGCGCGTTAGGTTATAGTACCGAAGAAATTTTGGATTTATTCTTTGAAAAAATCCAATTTGAAATTCAAGATAACAAATTATTAATGGCGCTAGTGCCGGAACGTTTACGCGGCGAAACTGCCTCATTCGATATTGAAGCGAACGGTAAAGTTTACGTTGAACGTGGCCGTCGTATCACTGCGCGTCATATCCGCACATTAGAAAAAGATAATGTAACCAAAATTGATGTGCCTACGGAATATATCGTAGGTAAAGTTTCCGCTAAAGATTATATTGATTTAGAGTCGGGCGAATTGGTTTGCCCTGCGAATATGGAAATTTCGCTTGATATCTTAGCTAAATTAGCTCAGGCGGGTTACAAATCAATTGAAACTTTATTTACTAACGATTTAGATTTCGGCCCTTATATTTCCGAAACTTTACGTGTTGATCCTTCATCGGATCGTTTAAGTGCGTTAGTTGAAATCTACCGTATGATGCGTCCGGGCGAACCGCCGACAAAAGAAGCGGCGGAAGCTCTATTCGATAACCTGTTCTTCTCAGCGGAGCGTTATGATTTATCTGCGGTAGGCCGTATGAAATTCAACCGTTCTTTAGGCTTGGCGGAAGGCGTTGGTAACGGCGTGTTAAGCAAAGAAGATATCGTCGGCGTGATGAAAAAACTGATTGATATCCGTAACGGTCGCGGTGAAGTGGACGATATCGACCACTTAGGCAATCGTCGTATCCGTTCCGTCGGCGAAATGGCGGAAAACCAATTCCGTATCGGTTTGGTTCGTGTTGAACGTGCGGTAAAAGAGCGCTTATCTTTAGGTGATCTTGATGCGGTAACGCCACAGGATTTAATCAATGCCAAACCGGTTTCTGCGGCAGTAAAAGAATTCTTCGGTTCTTCACAGCTTTCGCAATTTATGGACCAAAACAACCCGTTATCGGAAGTAACGCATAAACGTCGTATTTCCGCATTAGGTCCGGGCGGTTTAACCCGTGAACGTGCAGGCTTTGAAGTACGAGACGTACACCCGACTCACTATGGTCGCGTATGTCCGATCGAAACTCCTGAAGGTCCGAATATCGGTTTGATTAACTCTTTATCCGTGTATGCCCGAACTAATAATTACGGTTTCTTGGAAACGCCTTATCGTAAAGTTGTTGACGGTCAGGTAACGGAAGAAATCGAATATTTATCGGCTATTGAAGAAGGTAATTACGTTATTGCACAGGCGAATGCAAGTCTGGATGAAGATTTCCGCTTTACCGATGCGTTCGTAACCTGTCGCGGCGAACACGGCGAATCGGGTTTATATCGTCCTGAAGAAATCCAATATATGGACGTTTCGCCTCAACAGGTTGTTTCCGTGGCTGCGGCATTAATCCCGTTCTTGGAGCACGACGATGCGAACCGTGCGTTGATGGGTGCCAACATGCAACGCCAAGCAGTACCGACATTACGTGCGGATAAACCGTTAGTAGGTACCGGTATGGAAAAACCGATCGCTCTTGACTCGGGTGTTGCGGTAGTGGCTAAACGCGGCGGTATTATCCAATACGTTGACGCTTCCCGTATCGTGGTTAAAGTCAATGAAGACGAAACTATTCCGGGCGAAGCGGGTATCGATATTTATAACTTAATTAAATATACCCGTTCAAACCAAAATACTTGTATCAACCAGATTCCTTGTGTGAATTTAGGTGAGCCTATTGGTCGCGGCGAAGTGTTAGCCGATGGTCCGTCAACGGATTTAGGCGAACTGGCGTTAGGTCAAAATATCCGTGTGGCGTTCATGCCTTGGAACGGTTATAACTTCGAAGACTCAATGTTAGTATCCGAACGTGTCGTTCAACAAGACCGTTTCACGACTATCCATATTCAGGAATTATCCTGTGTGGCTCGTGATACCAAACTTGGCGCCGAAGAAATTACAGCGGATATTCCGAACGTAGGTGAGACCGCGTTAAGCAAACTTGACGAATCGGGTATCGTTTACGTTGGTGCGGAAGTGAAAGGCGGCGATATCTTAGTAGGTAAAGTAACGCCTAAAGGCGAAACCCAATTAACGCCGGAAGAAAAACTTTTACGCGCAATCTTCGGTGAAAAAGCCTCTGACGTTAAGGATTCTTCATTACGCGTACCAAACAGCGTTTCCGGTACGGTTATCGACGTTCAGGTATTTACTCGTGACGGCGTGGAAAAAGATAAACGCGCGCTGGAAATCGAAGAAATGCAGTTAAAAGAAGCGAAGAAAGATATTGCCGAAGAGTTAGAAATTCTGGAAGCAGGTTTATTCTCCCGCGTTCGTAATCTGTTAATTGACGGCGGCGTTGATGCGAAAGAATTGGATCGTTTAGATCGTACTAAATGGTTGGAACAAACTTTAAATGATGAAGCGAAACAAAACCAATTAGAACAACTGGCGGAACAATACGAAGAATTACGCAAAGACTTCGAACATAAATTAGAAGTGAAACGCGGCAAAATTATTCAAGGTGATGATTTAGCGCCGGGCGTATTGAAAGTGGTTAAAGTTTATCTTGCGGTGAAACGTCGTATTCAACCCGGGGATAAAATGGCGGGTCGTCACGGTAACAAAGGTGTTATTTCAAAAATTAACCCTGTTGAAGACATGCCGTACGATGAAAACGGTCAACCTGTTGAAATCGTATTGAATCCGTTGGGCGTACCGTCTCGTATGAATATCGGTCAGATTCTTGAAACCCACTTAGGCTTAGCGGCTAAAGGTATCGGTGAGCAAATCAACCGTATGTTGAAAGAAAAACAAGAGATTGAGAAACTACGCGGATACATTCAAAAAGCCTATGATTTAGGCGGTGGCTCACAAAAAGTGGATTTAAATACCTTTACTGATGAAGAAGTTATGCGTTTAGCACAAAACTTACGTAAAGGTATGCCGCTTGCGACACCTGTATTTGACGGTGCGGAAGAAAAAGAAATCAAAGATCTCTTGGAATTAGGCGGTTTACCGACTTCCGGTCAGATTACGCTATACGACGGCCGCACAGGTGAAAAATTTGAACGTCCGGTAACCGTGGGTTACATGTATATGCTCAAATTGAACCACTTAGTTGATGATAAAATGCACGCTCGTTCAACCGGTTCTTATAGTCTTGTTACACAACAACCGTTGGGTGGTAAAGCACAATTCGGTGGTCAGCGTTTCGGTGAAATGGAAGTATGGGCATTAGAGGCATATGGTGCGGCATACACGTTACAAGAAATGTTAACCGTGAAATCCGATGACGTGAACGGCCGTACGAAGATGTATAAAAACATCGTGAGCGGCACTCATCAAATGGATCCGGGTACCCCTGAATCTTTCAATGTAATCATGAAAGAGATTCGTTCGTTGGGTATCAACATTGACTTAGACGAAGAGTAATTAAAATGACGGCGCGTTTTAGGCGTGTCGTCAAAAAACTTCGTCGCAATGCGAAAATTTCCGCTCAAAGTGCGGTAAAAAATTGAAAAATTTCCACCGCACTTTGAATAAGTTTAACTCCGACAGGAGCAAATCTGTGAAAGACTTAGTTAAGTTTTTAAAAGCACAATCAAAAACTTCAGAAGATTTTGATGTGATTAAAATTGGTTTAGCATCACCCGACATGATCCGTTCATGGTCATTCGGTGAAGTAAAAAAACCGGAAACAATCAACTACCGTACCTTCAAACCGGAACGTGACGGTCTTTTCTGCGCACGTATTTTCGGGCCGGTAAAAGATTACGAATGTTTATGCGGTAAATATAAACGTTTAAAACATCGTGGCGTTATTTGTGAAAAATGTGGTGTAGAAGTTACCCAAACCAAAGTTCGTCGCGAACGTATGGGTCACATTGAACTTGCCTCACCGGTTGCGCACATTTGGTTTTTAAAATCCCTGCCGTCCCGTATCGGTTTATTATTGGATATGCCGTTACGCGATATCGAACGCGTTTTATATTTCGAATCATATATTGTGATCGAACCGGGTATGACTGATCTTGAAAAAGGTCAATTATTAACCGAAGAACAATTCATGGACGCAGAAGATCGCTGGGCCGATGAATTTGATGCGAAAATGGGTGCGGAAGCAATCCAAGCCTTATTGCGCGATATGGATTTAGAACACGAATGTGAAACTTTGCGCGAAGAGTTACAGGAAACCAATTCCGAAACAAAACGCAAAAAAATCACTAAACGCTTGAAATTATTAGAAGCGTTTATGCAGTCCGGTAACAAACCGGAATGGATGGTAATGACCGTATTACCTGTGCTGCCGCCGGATTTACGTCCGTTGGTGCCGTTGGACGGCGGTCGTTTCGCTACTTCGGACTTAAACGATTTATATCGTCGCGTAATCAACCGTAATAACCGTTTAAAACGTTTATTGGATTTAGTTGCGCCGGATATTATCGTACGTAACGAAAAACGTATGTTGCAAGAGTCTGTGGATGCATTATTGGATAATGGTCGTCGCGGTCGTGCGATTACCGGTTCTAACAAACGTCCGTTAAAATCTTTGGCTGATATGATCAAAGGTAAACAGGGTCGTTTCCGTCAAAACTTACTTGGTAAACGTGTTGACTATTCAGGTCGTTCCGTAATTACCGTTGGTCCTTACCTACGTCTGCACCAATGCGGGTTACCGAAGAAAATGGCGTTGGAATTATTCCGTCCGTTTATTTACGCTAAATTAGAAAGCCGTGGCTTTGCTTCAACAATCAAAGCGGCGAAGAAAATGGTTGAACGTGAAGACGCTATCGTATGGGATATTCTGGCGGAAGTCATTCGCGAACATCCGATTTTGTTAAACCGTGCGCCAACCTTGCACCGTTTGGGTATTCAGGCATTTGAACCTATCTTAATCGAAGGTAAAGCAATGCAGTTACACCCGCTTGTTTGTGCGGCGTTTAACGCGGACTTCGATGGTGACCAAATGGCGGTTCACGTACCCTTGACACTTGAAGCGCAATTGGAAGCCCGCGCGTTAATGATGTCAACCAATAACGTGTTATCACCGGCGAACGGTGATCCGATTATCGTTCCTTCACAAGACGTTGTATTAGGTATCTACTATATGACGCGTGAAAAAGTGAACGCGAAAGGCGAAGGTATGTTATTGCAAGATCCGCGCGAGGCGGAAAAAGCTTACCGTACTGGTCGTGCGGAATTACATTCGCGCGTGAAAATCCGTATTACCGAATATGTGAAAAATGCCGAAGGTGAGTTTGAACCGCAAACAACCTTAACGGATACTACAATCGGTCGTGCCATTTTATGGATGATTGCACCTAAAGGTATGCCGTATAGTTTGTTTAACCAAACGCTCGGTAAAAAAGCGATTTCTAAATTAATCAACGAATGCTACCGTCGTTTAGGCGTGAAAGCGAGTGTTATGTTTGCCGACCAAATTATGTACACAGGTTTTGCTTACGCCGCTCGTTCGGGCTCATCCGTCGGTATCGACGATATGGTTATTCCGGAGAAAAAATACGAAATTATTTCCGCTGCGGAAGCCGAAGTTGCCGAAATTCAGGAACAGTTCCAATCCGGTCTTGTGACTGCGGGCGAGCGTTACAATAAAGTGATCGATATTTGGGCGACGGCAAACGAACGCGTTGCTAAAGCGATGATGGAAAATCTTTCTACGGAAGAAGTGGTTAACCGTGAAGGTAATCTTGAGAAACAATCTTCTTTCAACAGCATCTTTATGATGGCGGATTCCGGTGCCCGTGGTTCCGCAGCACAGATTCGTCAGTTAGCGGGTATGCGTGGTCTGATGGCTCGTCCGGACGGTTCGATCATTGAAACCCCGATTACCGCGAATTTCCGCGAAGGTTTGAACGTATTACAGTACTTTATTTCAACCCATGGTGCGCGTAAAGGTTTGGCGGATACCGCGTTAAAAACAGCGAACTCAGGTTATTTAACCCGTCGTTTGGTTGACGTGGCGCAAGACTTGGTTATCGTTGAAGACGACTGCGGTACGCACGAAGGTATCGTTATGACTCCGCTTATCGAAGGCGGTGATGAAAAAGTATCGTTACGCGAACTCGTATTAGGTCGTGTAGCGGCGGAAGATATCTTAAAACCGGGTACGGAAGAGGTATTATTCCCGCGTAACACATTATTAGATGAAAAAGTGTGTGATATCCTTGATGAAAATTCAGTGGATAGCGTGAAAGTACGTTCGGTTGTAACCTGTGATACCGATTTCGGCGTTTGTGCGAAATGTTACGGCCGTGATCTGGCTCGCGGTCACTTGATTAACCAAGGTGAAGCGGTCGGTGTTATTGCTGCGCAGTCAATCGGTGAACCGGGTACACAGTTAACCATGCGTACTTTCCATATCGGTGGTGCGGCATCTGCGGCGGCTAAAGAATCCAGCGTTCAGGTGAAAAACAGTGGTTCTATCCGTTTAACAAACGTGAAATCCGTTACCAATAACGAAGGTAAATTAGTGGTTACCTCACGTAATACCGAATTAACCATTATTGATGCTTTCGGTCGTACTAAAGAGCATTATAAAGTGCCTTACGGTGCGGTATTGAACAAAGGCGACGGCGAAGCGGTAACAGCGGGCGAAACGGTAGCAAACTGGGATCCGCATACAATGCCGGTTGTCTCCGAAGTAGCGGGTTTTGTGAAATTTGTGGATATTGTTGACGGTTTAACCGTTACTCGTCAAACCGACGAATTAACAGGTTTATCTTCTATTGTGGTACAAGACGTGGGTGAACGCGCAACCGCAGGTAAAGATTTACGTCCTGCGATTAAAGTTGTTGACGCGCAAGGCAACGATATCTTTATTCCGGGCGTAGATGTGCTTGCCCAATACTTCTTACCGGGTAAAGCCATTGTTACTCTAGACGACGGTGCGGAAGTCCAGGTCGGTGAACCTTTAGCCCGTATTCCGCAAGAATCCGTTGGTACTAAAGATATTACCGGCGGTCTTCCGCGCGTAGCCGACTTGTTCGAAGCGCGCAAACCGAAAGAACCTGCAATCCTTGCGGAAATTACAGGTATCGTTTCATTCGGCAAAGAAACCAAAGGTAAACGCCGCTTGGTTATCACACCGGTTGAAGGCGAAGCATACGAAGAAATGATTCCGAAATGGCGTCAGTTGAACGTATTCGAAGGCGAAATGGTTGAACGCGGCGACGTAATCTCCGATGGCGCGGAAACTCCGCATGATATTTTACGTTTACGCGGCGTACACGCAGTAACCGAGTATATCGTTAATGAAGTACAAGAAGTTTACCGCTTACAAGGGGTAAAAATTAATGATAAACATATCGAAGTTATCGTACGTCAAATGTTACGTAAAGGCATCATCACTAAAGCTTACGATTCTGAATTCTTAGAAGGTGAGCAAGTGGAAGTGGCGCGCGTTAAAATTGTGAACCGTAAACGTGAAGCCGAAGGTAAACCGCCGGTAGAATTCGAACGCGAATTGCTCGGTATTACCAAAGCTTCACTGGCAACCGAGTCATTTATCTCGGCGGCATCGTTCCAGGAAACAACCCGCGTGTTAACGGAAGCTGCGGTTGCAGGTAAACGTGACGAATTACGAGGCTTGAAAGAGAATGTAATCGTAGGTCGTTTAATCCCGGCAGGTACCGGTTTCGCTTATCATCAAAACCGCATTAAAAACCGCGGTCAGGCGAACGTTGTTGAAGAGCAAGAAGTAAAATTCTCTGCGGCGGACGAAGCGGAAATTGAAGCTGAATTTAATATGATAGCGGAAGACCCGGCAGCGAGTCTTGCCGAAATGTTAAATATGGCGGATGATGCGGAATAAGCATTAACCATCCTAAATATAGGGCGGGCTTGCCAGCTCGTCGATTAAAGCCCTCGGGACTCTTGTTCCGGGGGCTTTTTGTTATAATCTTTTTGTTATAATCTATGAAAGATAAACAGACTTTAAATGTTAAAGATAAATTATGAACGGAGGCTTGTAATGAAAGAAGTAAGTTCAAAATCGCTTAATGATGATGAATTAGCGCTGTTGGATAATCTATTACTAGAATATGCAAATGAAGAAAGCGACGAAGGTATTTTTACTCTTTCCGAACTGGATGGTTATCTTACCGCAATTATTTCCTCGCCTATGTTAATACAACCTAGTACGTGGATTCCGGCTATTTGGGATAATAACCTACCGGAATGGGAAAATGAACAGGAAATGGCGATGTTTTTCGATTTATTATTTCGTCATTATAATAGTATCATTATGATGTTACAGACCGGATTAGAGAATTATTCCCCTTGTTTTGAATATAGTAACTTTACGGATGGAGATTATCCTATCGTTGACGATTGGTGCTTTGGTTATATGAGGGGCGTAAAATTAGCGGATTGGCAAAATCTACCTACTAAATTGCAACCTTATTTAAAGTTAATTGAGGTTCAAACTCATCTTCACTCATCTTTGGATGATTATGTCTCGCCTTCATTACAGGAACAAAATGAGTTAGCTGACAGACTTATTGAAGCTGCGGTTGAAATTTATCGTTATTTCAGATAACGGAATTGTCTTTTTACTGATAGCGCTTATTTTCCAATGAATGTTTATTTACGCCGGACATAAAACCAAAAGTGCGGTGCAAAATTTCCAAATTTTTGACCGCACTTTTATTCTGCCTTTTGTCCGCTTGTACCCGTTACATTAATCGCCCGTTTTTATGGTAATAACTGTTATAATATTTGCCATTCAGTAGTAAAGCGTAAGCCAAGGCGATATATCAAAATGACAACACATTATTTTAATTTGGATATTCCCACTCAAGCGGGAGATCACAAAATTGTAGCCAACGTATTAACGGGTTCGGACGGATTGGCGATTTGTGAAATGGCGGAACAGTTTCAGGGGCTCACCGTTGTGGTGGCTAACGATACCAAAAGTGCGGTGCGTTTAGAGAAAATTTTGCAGGAGTCCGGCAAGCTTGAAGTCCGTTATTTCCCCGATTGGGAAACCTTGCCTTACGATAGTTTTTCTCCTCATCAGGATATTATTTCCTCTCGTCTCAGTGCGCTTTTCTATTTGCAAAATACCCGAAAAGGTATTCTGATTTTATCGGTGAGTACCTTAATGCAACGGATTTGCCCGCCGCAGTATCTGCAACATAATGTGTTGCTGATTAAAAAAGGCGATCGTCTGGTTATTGAAAAATTACGTCTGCAATTGGAAAATGCGGGCTATCGCGCGGTAGAACAGGTTATGGAACATGGCGAATTTGCCGTGCGCGGCGCTTTGTTGGATCTTTTTCCTATGGGCAGTCCGCTTCCGTTCCGGTTGGATTTTTTTGATGATGAAATAGACAGCATCCGCACTTTTGATGCGGATACTCAGCGGACGTTGGAAGAAATCAGACAGATTAATTTATTGCCGGCGCATGAATTCCCTACGGATGACAAAAGTATTGAATTTTTCCGTGCGCAATTTCGCGAAACTTTCGGCGAAATCCGCCGTGATCCGGAGCATATTTATCAACAGGTCAGCAAAGGCACGTTAGTTTCCGGTATTGAATATTGGCAGCCGTTGTTTTTTGAGAATATGGCGACTTTATTTGATTATTTACCGGCAAATACGTTGTTCGTGGATATGGAACAATATCAAATTCAGGCGGAACGCTTTTATCAGGATGCGGTACAACGTTTTGAAAGCCGTAAGATTGACCCTATGCGCCCGTTGCTAGCGCCGGAACGTTTGTGGTTGCACATTGACGAAGTCAATCGGGCGTTAAGAAATTATCCTCGGATTAGCCTGAAAGCGGAAAAAGTGCGGACTTCGGTACGGCAAAAAAATCTGCCGCTGAAAGCCTTGCCGGAATTGCAAATTCAGCCGCAACAAAAAGAACCCTTACAAAATATTCGTCACTTTATTGAAAAATTCAAAGGACATATTGTTTTTTCCGTAGAAACGGAAGGGCGACGCGAAACCCTACTGGATTTGCTTTCACCTATTAAATTACGCCCGAAACAAGTGAACTCGCTATTTGAGGCGCAGTCACAAACTTACAGCCTGCAAATCAGCAGCCTGGATAACGGTTTTATTATCGAGCAAGAAAATGGCGAACCTATTGCCATTATTTGCGAAACGGAATTGTTAGGCGAACGGGTTCAGCAACGCGGGCGGGACAAACGTAAGTCAGTCAATCCCGATACTTTAATCCGTAATCTTGCGGAATTAAAAATCGGTCAGCCGGTGGTTCATTTGGATCACGGCGTCGGGCGTTACGGCGGATTGGTTACGCTGGAAAACGCCGGTATCAAGGCGGAATATTTACTGCTCACTTATGCAAACGATGCCAAGCTTTATGTACCGGTCGCCAATTTACATTTGATCAGCCGCTATGTGGGCGGTTCCGAAGAAACGGCGCCATTGCATAAATTAGGTAGTGATAGCTGGGCGAAAGCAAGACGGAAAGCGGCGGAAAAAATCCGCGATGTGGCGGCGGAATTGCTTGATGTGTATGCGCAGCGCGAAGCGCAAAAGGGCTTTGCTTTTCATTATAATCGTGAAGAATTTATGCAGTTTTCGGCGACTTTCCCTTTTGAGGAAACTCATGATCAGGAAGCGGCGATCAATGCGGTTATTTCCGATATGTGTCAGCCGAAAGCAATGGACCGTTTAGTTTGCGGCGATGTGGGGTTTGGTAAAACCGAAGTGGCGATGCGGGCGGCATTTCTTGCGGTGATGAATCATAAACAGGTAGCCGTATTAGTACCGACCACCTTATTGGCGCAACAACATTATGAAAACTTCCGCGATCGGTTTGCGAATTTGCCGGTGAATGTGGAAATGGTTTCACGTTTCAGAACGGCGAAGGAACAGAAAAAAATTCTCGAAGATTTATCCGCCGGCAAAGTGGATATTCTTATCGGCACGCACAAATTGATTCAATCCGATGTGAAATTTAACGATTTAGGCTTACTGATTATTGATGAAGAACACCGGTTCGGTGTGCGTCAAAAAGAAAAAATTAAACAGCTGCGCGCCAATGTGGATATTTTAACTCTCACCGCTACACCGATTCCGCGTACCCTTAATATGGCGATGAACGGTATTCGTGATTTATCCATTATTTCTACGCCGCCGGCACGTCGTTTGACTATCAAAACCTTTGTGCGACAGGCGGACGATTTGCTTATTCGCGAAGCTATTTTACGTGAGATTTTGCGCGGCGGGCAGGTTTATTATTTGCATAATGATGTGGCAAGTATTGAAAATTGTGCGGAAAAATTGACCGCACTTGTGCCGGAAGCCAGAATTATTATCGGTCACGGGCAAATGCACGAACGGGAATTGGAACGGGTGATGACGGATTTTTATCATCAGCGTTTTAATGTGCTGGTTTGTTCCACCATTATCGAAACGGGAATCGATATCCCTACGGCAAATACCATTATTATTGAGCGCGCGGATCATTTTGGTTTGGCTCAGCTTCATCAGTTACGCGGGCGGGTCGGGCGTTCCCATCATCAGGCTTATGCTTATTTGCTCACACCGCCGCCGAAATTAATGACCAAAGATGCGGTGAAACGTTTAGAAGCTTTAGAAAGTCTGGATAATTTAGGGGCGGGCTTTATTCTTGCCACTCATGACCTGGAAATCCGCGGTGCCGGGGAATTGCTGGGCAGCGAACAAAGCGGACAAATTGAAAGTATCGGTTTTAGTTTGTATATGGAATTGCTTGAAGCTGCGGTGCAAGCGATGAAACAAGGGCGCGAACCTTCGCTTGACGAGCTTACTCAGCAGCAGGTGGAAATTGATTTGCGCATTCCCGCTTTATTACCGGAAGATTATCTTGGTGATGTGAATATGCGCCTTTCTTTCTATAAACGTATTGCGGGGGCGGAGAATAAGCCTGCTCTCGACGAGTTGAAAGTAGAATTAATCGATCGTTTTGGTCTACTGCCGGAAGCGACAAAAAATCTGATGCAGATTACGGAACTGCGTTTAATGGCAAAACAGTTGGATATTATCCGCATAGACGGTTCGCAAAATGGCGGTTTTATTGAATTTTCACCGACTGCCGATATAGATCCGATGAAGTTTATTAATCTCATTAAACAGCAGCCCGCGGTGTTCAAATTTGACGGGCCGACTAAATTCAGATTCAGCTGTGCCTTAGAACAGGCGCAAAAACGATTGGATTTCATTTTTAATTTGCTTCAGAGTTTAATGGATTAAAACGTAACGTTGTTATAGAATGGCAAAGCATTTATCGGGTGCGGTATTTTCCGCATTTTTCACTTGTTCGTAGAAGGAAAATTGAATGTACTTAGAGCAAATTAAAGCTGAATTAAATGAAGCGGCGGATGTATTAGACAAATTCATCAAAGATGAAAACAACATTAAATTAATCCAACAGGCAGCCTTGATTTTAGCGGACAGCTTTAAACAAGGGGGCAAAGTGCTTTCATGCGGTAACGGCGGTTCTCATTGCGATGCCATGCATTTTGCCGAAGAATTAACCGGTCGCTATCGTGAAAACCGCCCGGGCTATCCGGCAATTGCGATTTCCGATGTGAGCCACTTGAGCTGCGTAAGTAACGATTTCGGCTATGATTACGTATTCTCACGTTATGTGGAAGCGGTGGGTAAAGAAGGCGATGTATTATTCGGTTTATCAACGTCCGGCAATTCAAAAAACGTGTTAAACGCCATTGAAGCGGCAAAAGCAAAAGGCATGAAAGTCATTGCGATGACCGGTAAAGACGGCGGTAAAATGGCGGGGCTTGCGGACGTAGAAATTCGCGTTCCTCATTTCCGTTATGCCGACCGTATTCAGGAAGTGCACATCAAAGTAATCCACATTTTAATGATGCTGATTGAATTTGAAATGGCAAAAGCGGCTTAGCCGTTTAAAAGTGCGGTCGAAAATCCGAAAGTTTTATCCCATATAAGGACGCCGTGCCTGGCATCCGGATCTTATAAGGCTCCCGTAACCGAATTACGGGAGTTTTTTATACGCATAATAAAATGTCGCCGGCCTATGCAAACAGCATAACAATCTCCTTTAATTATTGCATAATTATGCAAAAAATATTAATATTCTTTCAATTTTGTAAAATGTAGAGAATTCATAAAAAAATGACCATTAGTGTTAAAAATTTAAATTTTTTCTATGGTTCGTCGCAGGCGTTATTCGATATAAATTTAACCGCCGAAGACGGTGATACCGTAGTTTTGCTCGGACCGAGCGGGGCGGGGAAAAGTACCTTAATCCGTACCTTTAATCTGCTTGAAGTACCGAAATCCGGCGATTTAACCGTGGCGGACAATCATTTTGATTTGTCGCAAAATACCGATGCTAAAAAAATGCGCCAGCTTCGCCAGGATGTAGGGATGGTGTTTCAACAGTATAATTTGTGGCCGCATTTCACCGTAATGGAAAATCTGATTGAAGCGCCGATGAAAATTCTGGGATTAACGGAATCGGAAGCACAAAAAGAAGCGATGGAGTTATTAACCCGCCTGCGTTTGGAAGAACATGCGCATCGTTTTCCGCTGCAACTGTCCGGCGGGCAACAGCAACGGGTTGCTATCGCCCGTGCGTTAATGATGAAACCGAAAGTGTTGTTATTTGACGAACCGACCGCCGCGCTGGATCCGGAAATTACCGCACAGATTGTTTCGATCATTCAGGAATTACAGGAAACCGGCATTACGCAGGTGATTGTGACCCACGAAGTCGGTGTTGCCCGTAAAGTGGCGACCAAAGTGGTGTATATGGAAAAAGGCCGTATTGTGGAAACGGGCGATGCAAGTTGTTTTGAAGCGCCGCAAACAGAACAATTCAGACAATATTTATCTCACGATTAATCAAGGATCTTATATGAAAAAATTATTATTAGCCGCCGCGCTAGCCGGCACAACTTTCGCCGCCCAAGCCCGGGATATTACTTTTGCGATGGAACCGAGTTATCCTCCTTTTGAATTAACTAATGCGCAAGGCGAAATCATTGGCTTTGACGTGGATGTGGCAAAAGCGATTTGTAAGGAAATCGAAGCGAATTGTAATTTTAAAAGCCAGTCTTTTGATGCGTTAATTCCAAGTTTAAAAGCAAAACGTTTTGATGCGGCAATTTCCGCTATTGATATTACGGAAACACGTGCAAAACAAGTGCTGTTTTCCGATGCTTATTATGACAGTTCCGCAAGTTTTATTGCGGTAAAAGGCAAAGCGGATTTAAACAGCGCTAAAAATATCGGCGTACAAAACGGTACGACATTCCAACAATATACGGTAGCTGAAGCGAAACAATATTCGCCAAAAGCTTACACTTCATTACAAGACGCTATTTTAGACTTAAAAAACGGTCGTATTGATATTATCTTCGGCGATACCGCGGTATTGGCGGATATGTTGGCTAAAGAGCCCGAACTTACTTTTGTGGGCGATAAAGTCACCAATAAAAAATATTTTGGTAACGGTTTAGGTATTGCGGTAAACAAATCTGACAAAGCCTTAGTAGAAAATCTGAATAAAGGTTTAGCCGCAATTAAAGCTAACGGCGAATACCAAAAAATCTATGATAAATGGATGACTGCTAAATAAGCGATTATGTTTTTTGAATATCTTCCTTTAATGAGTACCGCAACCCTGATGACTTTGGGGTTAGCGGTTTGTTCGTTAATAGCGGGTCTGGTTTTAGCCATCTTTTTTGTGGTGCTGGAAACGAACAAATTTGTGTGTGTGCGCAAACCGACCGCTATTTTCGTTACCCTATTACGCGGGTTGCCCGAGATTTTGGTGGTGTTATTGATCTATTTCGGGTCTACCGAATTGGTGGAAAAACTCACCGGCGAGTATATTGAATTCAGTCCGTTTTTATGCGGGGTAATCGCATTGGCGATTATTTTTGCCGCTTACGCCTCACAAACCCTAAGAGGAGCAATTCAGGCGATTCCTTTAGGTCAGTGGGAATCGGGCGCCGCATTAGGATTAAGCCGCGGCTATACCTTTGTGAATATTATTCTGCCGCAGGTGTGGCGCCACGCGTTGCCGGGCTTGAGTAACCAATGGCTTGTGTTATTGAAAGATACGGCATTGGTTTCCTTAATCGGAGTGGACGATTTAATGCGTCAGGCAAGTTTGGTTAACACAAACACCCATCAACCTTTTACCTGGTATAGTTTTGCCGCGCTGCTTTATCTGATTATTACCTTGGTCAGCCAATTTTTCATGCGTAAATTGGAAATGCGTTTTACTCGTTTTGAAAGAGGGGTGAAATAATGTTCCGGGAATATTTTATGGAAATTGCCCGCGGGATTCCGACCAGCCTGTTGTTAACGGCGGTTGCCCTGGCGGTTGCTTTTGTGCTGGCTTTATTTTTAACCTTTTTGTTATCTATGGAAAACAAACCTGTTAAAAGAGTAATTAATATCTTTTTAACCCTGTTTACCGGCACCCCGTTATTGGTACAGTTTTTCCTGATTTACAGCGGCCCCGGTCAGTTTCAATGGATTGTCAACAGCGCTCTGTGGCCATTATTATCTAATGCCTGGTTTTGCGCCATGTTTGCGTTAGCGTTAAACAGTGCGGCCTATTCTACGCAATTATTCCATGGTGCGGTAAAAGCGATTCCGAAAGGTCAATGGGAAAGCTGTGCCGCATTGGGTTTAAGCCGTTTGCAGACGTTGAAGATTCTGATCCCTTATGCCTTAAAACGCGCATTGCCTTCTTACAGCAATGAAATTATTCTAGTATTTAAAGGCACTTCTTTAGCGTCAACCATCACAATTATGGATATTATGGGTTATGCAAGACAGCTTTACGGTACGGAATATGACGCTATTACGATTTATGGTATTGCCGGCGTTATTTATTTGGTTATTACTGGTTTAATGACCTTATTGCTGCGTAAATTAGAGCATAAAGTCCTTGCGTTTGAACGTTTGGAAGTGGAAAAAGCATAAAAAATCGGCTAAAACCGACCGCACTTTTGATTTAAACCCTAGAACGATCCGCACTTAAAAGTCAGGCATTAAGCCGACCGATTAAGGTGCGGATTTTTTTATTGGTTTTTCTTATTAAAGAAATAGATTTTTTAATCGGCAAAGCCCCTACTTTTTATAGGATAATTTAAACTCCCGTTTCACTATTTGGAGTTAATTCTATGAAAAAATATTTTTTATCCGCCATAGCGATCGCCGGTTTGGGCTATTTATCAATGGTAGGCTACGCCCACTTTTTTGATAAATCCCAATCGGAAAAACTGTATGCCGCAACGGAGGTTCCACAACAATTCAAACCCGTTGCTAAAGTGATGTTTGACAATGGTTGTCAATATTGCCATTCGCCGAGTGCCGATATTCCCGGTTACGCGAATTTCCCGATTGCCAAACAGTTAATGGAGCAAGATATTGCCCAAGGTTTGCGCAGTTTCCGTTTGGATCGGATGTTTGAAGGCATGAAGGACCCAAGCAAACTTTCCGAAGCGGATTTGGCTAAATTGGAACAGGTTATTCGTAATGATCAGATGCCTGCGGCGAAATTTTTACATATTCACTGGGGCACTCGTCCCGATGCGGATGAAAAACAAGTCTTGTTAGACTGGATTAAACAACAACGTGAAGCGCATTTCCTACCTCAAAACACCCAGGGTGCGGATGCCGCACGTTTAGTACAACCTATTCCTGATGCGATTGCAACGGATTCTCACAAAGTCGCCTTGGGCGAGAAACTGTATTTTGACGGGCGCTTGTCCGCCGACGGTTCGATTCAATGCCATACCTGTCACCAGCTTGAGCAGGCGGGGATAGATAATTTACCGGTGTCCGAAGGGATTGAAGGTAAAAAAGGCGGCATTAACGCACCGACGGTCTTTAATGCGGCATTTAACAAATGGCAATTCTGGGACGGTCGTGCGAAGACATTAGCGGATCAAGCGGGCGGACCGCCAGTTAATCCGGTAGAAATGGGATCAAAAGATTGGGATGAAATTATTGCCCGTCTGGATCAAGACGAGACATTCAAAAAAGAATTCTTATCGGTTTTCCCGGAACTTTCACAAGCAACCGTCACCGAAGCTATCGGCGAGTTTGAAAAAACATTAATTACGCCGAACAGTGCCTTTGACCGCTATTTGAAAGGTGAACAATCCGCCTTAAACGATCAGCAAAAGCGCGGTTATGAATTATTCAAAAATGCCAAATGCGACACCTGTCATACCGGGACTGCAATGGGCGGACAATCCTTCGAATACATGGGTATTTATGACGATTATTTCAAAGCCCGCGGTACGGATTTAACGGATGCGGATAAAGGACGTTTCGCCGAAACCCAAGATCCTTACGATATGCATCGTTTCAAAGTACCGACTTTGCGTAATGTGGCGTTGACCGCACCTTATATGCACGACGCAACGGCGAAAGACCTGAAAGAAGCGGTTCGCATTATGGGACATTATCAAAGCAATAAAGATTTCTCTGATGCAGAACTCGACGATATCGTTTCTTTCTTAAATTCATTAACCGGTGAATTTAAAGGGAAATTATTAACCAATGAGAAAATGAAATAATTTTTCGAGTGCTTGTGGAAAGTTTAAGCTTTCCACAAGTTTTTTGTTTAATGTTTTAAACTAAGCCAAGTTAATCCCGCCCAACCAACCTTATTCGATTGAATTTCATCATAACATGCTTTCAAAATTCCCTCAAAAAGCACCGCACTTTTACGAGATAATCCGCAGTTTCACTCAATTTTAAGCTATAATGACGCATTGTTTTTGCTTTATTTTGAGATTGTTATGGCACAAATTGCACAAAATCCGCTTGTTTTAGTTGACGGTTCGTCTTATTTATACCGTGCGTTTCACGCGTTTCCTCCTCTGACAAATTCCCTCGGTGAGCCGACGGGCGCAATGTTCGGTGTGTTAAATATGCTGAAGAGTCTGATTACTCAGGTACAGCCGAGTCATATTGCGGTGGTTTTTGATGCTAAAGGCAAAACATTCCGGGACGAACTCTTTGAACAATATAAGTCTCACCGACCGCCGATGCCTGATGATTTACGCAAACAAATTCAGCCGTTGCACGATATTATTCGCGCTTTAGGCATTCCTCTGCTTTCTATCGAAGGGGTTGAAGCGGACGATGTCATCGGCACTCTCGCTTTACAGGCGTCAAGTGCGGGCAAAAAAGTGCTGATTTCCACCGGCGATAAAGATATGGCGCAGTTAGTGGATGACAACATTATGCTTATCAATACCATGAATAACACTTTATTAGACAGAGAAGGCGTAATTGAAAAATACGGTATTCCGCCGGAATTAATCATTGATTATTTGGCCTTGATGGGAGATAGCTCCGATAATATTCCAGGTATCAGCGGCGTAGGTGAAAAAACCGCATTAGGCTTATTACAGGGAATCGGCAGCATGGCGGAAATTTATGCCAATTTGGATAACGTTGCCGATTTGCCTATTCGCGGGGCAAAAAAATTAGGGGAAAAACTGGCGGCGGCGAAAGCCGATGCGGATCTGTCTTATGTGCTGGCGACGATTAAAACGGATGTAGAGCTGGATTTGAACCCGGAACAGCTTATTATCGGTACGGCGAATAAGGATGAATTAATAGAGTATTTTGCCCGTTATGAATTTAAACGTTGGTTAAACGAAGCCTTGAACGGCGAGAGTTCGGTAACGAAACCGCAGGAACAGGCGGTGAAAATTAATAATTATCAGGCAACGCCGGCGCTTGCTAAACAGGAAAGTGCGGTCAAAAATTCGGTAAAAATCGACCGCACTTTGTATGAAACGGTGGACAATCAAGCCAAGCTGCAACAGTGGATTGAGAAAATCCGGCAGGTAAAATTAGTTGCGGTGGATACGGAAACCAACGCTTTGGATCCGATGCTGGCGGAACTGGTCGGCATATCTTTCGCTTTAGAAAACGGCGAGGCTTGTTATATTCCGCTTGCTCATGTTCATCAGGTTGCCGCTCAGGCGGAAAATGCGCAGGGCGATTTATTTGCGGAATCGGAGCAATCGCGTGAAAGTCGTTGGGAGCCGGTTGTCGGACAGCTGAACAAAGCGGAATGCCTGTCTCAATTAAAACCCTTATTAGAAAACCCGGAAATTAAAAAAATCGGGCAGAATATTAAATACGATTTAACCATTTTTGCCAATAACGGCATTAATATGCAGGGCGTGACCTTTGATACCATGTTGGAATCCTATGTGCTGGACAGTACCGGGCGCCATAATATGGACGATTTAGCGGAACGTTATTTAGGGCATCACACCATTGCTTTTGAAGATATTGCCGGCAAAGGGAAAAACCAACTGACGTTTGATCAAATCGAACTCAAAAAAGCGGCGGAATATGCGGCGGAGGATGCAGATGTGACCATGAAACTGCACCAAACCTTATGGCGGGAAGTCGCTCAAAGTCCGGAATTGGTGAAACTGTATCAAGAAATGGAATTGCCTTTAGTGAGTGTGCTTTCCCGTATCGAGCGTAACGGCGTATTAATCGACAGCCGGGCTTTGCTGGCGCAATCAAAAGAATTTTCGCAAAAACTGACCGCACTTGAGAACAAAGCCCACGAACTGGCGGGGCAACATTTTAATTTGGCGTCTACCAAACAGTTACAGGAGATTTTGTTTGATAAGCTCGGTTTGCCGGTGCTGAAGAAAACGCCGAAAGGGGCGCCTTCAACCAATGAAGAAGTGCTGGAAGAATTGGCTTATGAGCATGAATTGCCGAAATTGCTGGTAGAACACCGCGGTTTAAGCAAGCTTAAATCCACTTACACCGATAAATTGCCGCAAATGGTGAATCGAAAAACAGGGCGTGTGCATACCTCTTATCATCAGGCGGTCACCGCTACCGGCCGGTTATCTTCAAGTGATCCGAATTTGCAGAATATTCCGGTACGTAATGAAGAGGGGCGCCGCATCCGTCAGGCATTTATCGCCCGCAAAGGATTTAAAGTGATAGCTGCGGACTATTCGCAAATCGAATTACGCATTATGGCGCATTTATCGGCGGATAAAGGGTTAACCGCCGCCTTCAGCGAGGGGAAAGATATTCACCGTTCGACAGCGGCGGAAATCTTCGGGCTTGCTCTGGAGAATGTTACCGCCGAACAGCGTCGTAGCGCCAAAGCCATTAATTTCGGCTTAATTTACGGCATGTCTTCGTTTGGTCTGTCCCGTCAGCTCGGGATTGCCCGCGGCGATGCGCAACGTTACATGGATCTTTATTTCCAGCGTTATCCGGGCGTACAGACCTTTATGACCAATATTCGGGAAAAAGCCAAATCGCAGGGGTATGTGGAAACATTATTCGGTCGCCGTTTGTATTTGCCGGACATTCAATCCGCTAACGCCATGCGTCGCAAAGCGGCGGAACGGGTGGCGATTAACGCACCGATGCAGGGAACCGCGGCGGATATTATCAAGCGGGCGATGATCGATATTGATAAAGCCATTACCGATGATCCGGATATTCTCATGATTATGCAGGTACACGATGAATTGGTCTTTGAAGTCAAAGAAGACAAAATCGAGCATTACAGCGCTCTGATTAAATCCTTAATGGAAAATGCCGCACAACTTCATGTTCCGCTGATTGTTGATGTGGGGGTGGGCGATAACTGGGACGAAGCCCATTAATGTTATGGAAACCCAGGCCTTGAACGTGGCGAAGTGGATTTAGCGTTGCTTACGCCTAATATGGCGATGTCAGATTTGTATATCCGTCATTGAAAAATAAATTTTTATATTTTGTAGCATGTTTTCATAAATCATTTAAATTTTATTATACATAAAAATGGTCAATATTTGACAAATATACTATTTTAATGTAGCATGCAGTCTTATTTTGTTTGCTGAATTTTATTATTCAGCTACATTTTGTCTATTGTTTAGCGAATCCCGCTATCTTTTGGTATTACTTTTCTGGTAATTCCGCATCAAAAATCCCCTCTCCGGTAAGGGGCGATAACAGACCCTGAGTTTCTTTATTTCATTTTTGTTTTTGTAACAAAAGTTTTTGAATGTTTTAAATCATTCCCTGTTCAGCATAAATTTAAAGCGTTCATATTAGGGTATGTTTATAGAAGATAACAGACCTAACAACATGGAGCATTTAATGAGTTTATATCAACAACTTCGTGCTACGAGTACGTTAAAAGCACCTATTTTTATGCCGACGGTAATATTTGTTTTGCTGGTTACCGTTTTTTGTTCGGTTTTTCCCGAGCAGGCTCAAATTACGTTAAATATGGTAAAGCAAAGTATTTTTACGCATTTTAGTTGGTTTTATATTTTAGCCGGATCGATTTTCTTTCTTTTCCTTATTTTCTTGTGTGGTAGCCGTTTGGGAGATATTCGTTTAGGTGCGGACAACGATGAACCCGAATTTTCCTTTACCTCATGGATCGCTATGCTATTTGCGGCGGGAATGGGGATCGGGTTGATGTACTTCGGGGTTGCCGAACCGGTGTTGCATTATGTAAAACCGGTACAGGAAAATTTAACGGAAGCGGAACGCATGAAAGAAGCTATGATGACAACTTTTTATCATTGGGGAATCCATGCTTGGGCAATTTATGCGGTTATTGCGTTGGCATTAGCTTATTTTGGTTTCCGCTATAAACTGCCGTTAACGGTACGTTCCGGTTTTTATCCTTTATTAAAAAATAATCTTTCCGGCTTTTGGGGGCATTTAATCGACATTGTGGCTCTGTGCAGCACGATTTTTGGTTTAACCACCACCTTAGGTTATGGGGCGATGCAGGTGAATGCTGGCTTTAATAATTTAGGTTTAATTGATAGCAATAGTTTTGTCGTATTGGCGGTAATTATGATTGTTTCCATGATGCTAGCCGTTATTTCCGCCATTTCAGGTGTCGGTAAAGGAGTAAAGATCCTAAGTGAAACAAATTTGGTATTAGGCGGATTACTGCTTATTTTCGTGATTATAGCGGGCCCGACTTTGTGGTTATTCTCCGGTTTAACGGAGAACCTGGGTTATTACTTCAGTTCATTGCTTGAGCTAAGTTTCCGCACATTCGCTTATGAGCCCGAACATCAATCCTGGTTAAGTGGCTGGACAATTCTATATTGGTCCTGGTGGGCTTCCTGGGCGCCTTTTGTAGGCATGTTTATTGCAAAAATTTCTAAAGGTCGTACCATCCGCGAATTTATTTTAGGCGTATTGTTCGTACCTTCGTTATTTAATATTTTGTGGATGACAAGTTTCGGCGGTTCGGCGATCTGGATCGATCAGCAAACTCACGGTGCGCTGGCTGCAATCAGCGATAATACCGAGGCGTTGTTATTCGGTTTTTTTGATCAGTTACCTTTCGGTCAAATTGCTTCGGTTATCGCACTATTAGTGATTTCTATTTTCTTTATTACCTCGGCGGATTCCGGCATTTTTGTGTTAAACAATATGGCATCGCAAGGCAGCGGAAAAGCGCCGAAGTGGCAAAGCGTTTTTTGGGGCGCGTTGCTTGCGGTACTCGGACTTTCCCTGCTGTATTCCGGCGGGCTGGCTTCTTTGCAGTCTATGACCTTAATTATTGCACTGCCTTTTATGGCGATTATGCTGGTGCTCTGCTTCGGTTTGTGGAAAGGATTGATGGTTGATACCCAATATTCCAGTAAAAAATTTACTCAAGGTAGTGTGTTATGGACCGGTGAAAACTGGAAAGAACGGCTGGAAAAAATTGTGAACCCGACGGATCGCAAAGATATCCGGCGTTTTCTGAATCAAATCGCTCGTCCTGCCTTTAATGATTTGGTGAAAGAATTTTTGGAACACGGTTTAAACGCACAAATGAATTTTATCGACGGTAAAAATCCTAAAATTGAGTTTGAAGTCGTTAATGAAAATTTGCGTAATTTCTTATACGGAATCCGTTTACAATCCCGTCAATTATCGGATTTAGTGGTGGATGACGATAATTTACCGAATCTGGAAGAAAGTAAAATTTATGAGCCGATTACCTATTTCTTCGACGGTCGCGAAGGTTATGACGTACAGTACATGACGCAAGAGGAACTCATCGTAGACGTATTAAAACAATACGAACGGTTTATGAATCTGGCCATGGATAAAAGCCATAATTTAATGACGGCGGATGTAGAAAATATGGCGGAATAGCGAACTTCCCTTAATAAAATAAAAAGTGCGGTAAAAATTTGGAGATTTTTCACCGCACTTTTAAGGAAGAGAGGATTTGTCTAGATAATTCTTGAAAATTGCTGTCTTTTTGCCAGTTGTCTTGAATAGGTGTCAAAACACATACAAATGTTACGAATCAGCAGGCGGCCGCGGGCGGAGACCTGAATCGCCGTATCCGTGATTTCCACCAATCCGTCTTCGGCAAGGGGCGCCAGTAGGGCTAAATCTTCGGTAAAATGTGTTTTGAAATCAATATTATATTGTTTCTCGATTAACTCGTAATTAAGTTTAAAATTACAGATCAACTGTTTGATTACATCACGGCGCAGGCAGTCTTCCTTGCTTAACACTAAGCCTTTGTGCAAGGCAATACCGGTTGCATCCACATCCGCATAATAGCGTTTCAACTCTTTTTGGTTTTGGGCGTAAGTATCACCTAACAGGCTGATTGCGGAAACGCCGAGACCTAATAAATCGCATTCTTCCTGTGTGGTGTAACCCTGGAAGTTACGGTGCAATACGCCGTTTTGTTGAGCAATCGCCAGTTCGTCATCCGGTTTGGCAAAATGATCCATACCGATAAACTTGTAACCCGCCGCACCTAAGGTTTCGATAGTTTTTTGTAAAATCGTCAACTTGGTTTCCGGCGCCGGCAGCATATGATCTTTAATTTTTGCCTGTCCGGCAAAGCGGCTGGGTAGATGGGCGTAATTGAACACGCTCAAGCGATCGGGGTTTAACTCGATTACCTTTTGCAGGGTGAACATAAAACTTTCCACATTTTGCAACGGTAGACCGTAAATAAGATCCAGATTGGTGGACCGGAAACCTAGTTCACGGGCATGTACCAGCAAGGCTTTAATGAATTCTTCGTCCTGTTCGCGGTTCACCGCTTTTTGTACGTCTTTATTGAAATCCTGTACGCCCATACTGATGCGGTTAAAACCTATTTTACGCAGGTGGTCTAGCATGCTGAGCTCGATTTCACGGGGATCCATTTCAATACTGATTTCAGCACTATCGGCAATGCTGAAATGATTGCGCAGCATGGTCATTAAGCGCGCGGATTGCGCTTCGGACAGATAAGTCGGCGTGCCGCCGCCCCAGTGAATTTGGGTAACGCTGCGGGTTTTAAATAATTCGGCGCGGTGTTTGATTTCCTGTTCAAGATAATCAAGATAAATATCCGCTTTATGCTGGTGGCGGGTAATCACTTTATTACAACCGCAGAAATAGCAAAGTTTATGGCAAAACGGAATATGCACATAAAGGGAAAGCGGACGGCCCGGATAACGTGCCGCTGCGGCTTTAAAATCTTCATCGGTGTAGTTCTCGTTGAATTCGAGCGCCGTCGGATAGGACGTATAACGGGGACCTGATTGATTGTATTTTTGAATCAGCGCCAAATCCCAAATAATGTCAGACATAAAATGTTTCCCCACAAAACAATATGTTACTGTTTGATTTTTTGATAGCTTGCAATGTCAGCCAAAAGCTGTTCAAGCTCAGATTTGATTTTTTCTTCCAATTCCGCTTCGGCGGTTTCACGGGCCAGATCGAGTTTCATACGCTCATTGCGTTTAAGTGCGCGACGAGAATCGTGAGTCGGCATATCTTTTACCGTTTGGTAAAGCCGGTGCATGGAATGATAGGCATCAATCTCTTTTTGTCCTAAGGGTTCGAGCAGCATTTTTAACCGGATCACGCCCTCGGAATGGTTGCATTCGCCGCTTTGCATGGCTTTGGCGATAATTGTAATGCTTTCGTGCAGGCGCGCGATTCTGGCTTGACGGGCCTGCGCAAAACGGCGTTTTTGCTTGTGCAGTTCACGGAAAATATAAATGCTGTAACCCGCCATTGCGACAATAATAATGATGGCGAGAATGGAAAGAATATAAGTCCAGGTCATAAAAATAATGAATTATTTAAATTGGTTAATATCGATTTTCTCAAAGGTACGCAGCAAGTTGTCTTCGCTTTCTTCTTCGTCTTCAATACCCAGTTCGTCCATTAATTGAGCAATGCGATCCAGGCATTCATCCACGAATTTTTGATCTTCTGCGCTGATTGTTTTGCCTTCGTCCAACGCATCCAATAATTGATTAAGGCATTCATTGTTTTCCAATTGCTCTAATTCAAGCATCGGATCCAATTTTTTCACTTTTTCTTCCGCAGGCTGAACCTGAACCGGTTGGATAAATTGACCTTTTTCCGGCTTATTGACGAATTCCACCACTAAAGGCACTTTTTTGCGGCTGCCTAAGCGCGGATCCCGTTTTTCCTGCATTTGTTGGTTGTTGTGCTGTTCAGACCGGCTGTGACGGGAACCTGAAGTTAACCCTTTGTGTTTTTTCTTTTTTTTATCTTCACGGGCTTTCGCATCCAATTCATAACGCGTGAGTTTTTTGCTCGGACGGGTATAACTTGCCGGTGAGATTTGACTTTTATCCGATTTGCGCTGCGGCATCACATCAACGATGTTGCGGCTTTTCTTTTGACGAGACATAATATTCCTTACATTCCTAAACGATTAAGGGCGGATTGTATCATTTTAGCGGGATTATCTCACTATTTCTTTGCAATTTACCTCTATCCGGTTAGCGGAAATTTTATCCCGGAGAAAATAAAATTTGCGCTTTTTCGACCGCACTTTTGCCTTAGAAATCCGCCGGGCGGAAAAAGGTCATTTCTTCGCCGCTAATTGGATGTTTGATGGTGAGGCTTTCCGCATGCAGACATAAACGTGGCGCCATGGTTTTCGCCTGCGGATGCGCATAAAATTTGTCCCCTAAAATAGGATGACCGAGCGCCAGCATATGCAAACGCAATTGGTGCGAACGTCCGGTAATCGGCGTGAGTTTGACCCGGGTGGTATTGTTGGGCAGGCGTTGTAAAACTTCGTATTTTGTGACCGCACTTTTCCCCCGTTCGAAACAAATCGTTTGCCGCGGGCGGTTTTCCCAGTCGCAAACCAAAGGGAGATTTACCTCGCCCGAATCCTGCTCCAAGTGTCCCCAGACTAAGGCTTCGTAGTATTTCTTGGTTTCGCGTTCACGAAACTGACGTTTTAGTTCGCTGTCCGCCGCTTTGCTCATGGCGAATAACAAAATTCCGCTGGTTGCCATATCCAGGCGGTGTGCAGGTTCGCAGAATCCGTATTTATCTTTTACCCGAGACATTGCACTGTCGTAATATTGGGGCTGATTTCCCGGTACCGAAAGCAAGCCGCTCGGCTTATTGACCACTAAAATATGATTATCATGATAAACAATATCAAGCCAGGGCTCTGTCGGTGGGTTATATTCAATTAATGCCATGAAATTCTCTTATAGGGTGGAAAATAAAGAAAACGGGGATTATACAAAACTTTGTCGATTTTGACCGCACTTTTTATTGATAAACCGGCGGGCATCAGAACCATGCCCGCCTTGAATTACGAGTGATAAGAATCAGCAGAAATGCATAATCATTTTGGTGAGTAAGTCACGGGTCGGCTCAATAAACTCGGCAGATAAAAATTCATCCGGTTGGTGTGCCTGTTCGATAGAACCCGGGCCCAGCACTAAGGTCGGGCAGAGTTCCTGAATAAAAGGCGCTTCAGTGCAATAATTTACCACCTCGCATTTTTCACCCAGTAATTTTTCCACAACCTGCACGACTTGCGCGCTATGTTCGCATTCGTAACCGGGCGTAGGTTCATGCAAAGCTTCGATAGAAATACGATCGCCCCATTTTTCAAACATAGGCGCCAATTTTTGTTGCAGCATTTCGTCTAAATCTTCCAAACGCATTTTCGGCAACGGGCGAATGTCAAAATGCAGTTCGCAACAGCCGCAGATTCGATTTACCGCATCGCCGCCGTGAATCGCTCCGAAGTTCATGGTCGGGTAAGGAATTTCAAAGGCGTCGTGGTGATATTTATCCCGTAATTCATCGCGCATTTGCATCAGATAGCCGGTTGCCTCGTGCATCAGTTCGATAGCGTTAATGCCTTTTGCCGGGTCGCTTGAATGCCCGCTTTTGCCGATGATACGAACCGCTTTTCCCACATGTCCTTTATGTGCCCGTACGGCGCGAAGTGAAGTCGGTTCGCCGATTAAGGCGCAATCCGGGCGGATGTGCGTGTGTCGGATAAAGGTACGGGTGCCGAGCATGGTGGTTTCCTCATCCGCCGTTGCCAGAATGCGTAAAGGTTTAGTCAGTTTGGTTAAATCGATTTGGCGGACGGCGTCAATAACAAAGGCAAAAAAGCCTTTCATATCCGCCGTGCCTAAACCGAAAAATTTACCGTCACGTTCCGTCAGTTTAAAAGGGTTGGTGGTCCATAATTCTTCGTTGCAAGGTACGGTATCCGTGTGACCCGCTAATAATAAGCCGCCTTCGCCTTCGCCGTAGGTCGCCAATAAATTGTATTTGGCGCGGCTGTTTTCCACCGGAATAATTTCCGTTTTAAAACCGAGCGTCGCCAGCCAATCGGCTAATAACTCAATTAACGCTTTGTTTGATTGGTCAAATTCGGGTTCAAGGGCGCTGATGGTCGGAAGGGCGATCAACTGTGAATACATATCGAGAAATTTAGGCAGTCGTTTCATGGCGGTAGTCCAAATAGTTGTTGATTTTTAAATAATTATGCAGAATAATAGCATAATTAATCATTAATAAGAATTTTAAATCTATTATACGGGATAAATTATGGCACAAAAAGCAATCGTTATCGGTGCAAGCGGATATACCGGTGCGGAGTTGGCGAGAATCCTGACTCATCACCCCGAATTCGAACTTGCTGGTTTATATGTTTCAACCAATAGTGCGGATGCAAACAAATCTATTTCTACACTCTATCCTCAACTCAAAACTATCTGCGATTTACCTCTGCAACCTCTGCCGGAAGATTTAACGGAAATCGCACAAAACGCCGATTTGGCTTTTTTCGGTACGGCACATGAAGTGAGTGCGAATTTAGCGCCGGTTTTTCTGCAAAATAACTGTAAAGTTTTTGATCTTTCGGGGGCGTATCGGGTAAACAGCGAATCTTTTTATCAGGAATTTTACGGTTTTGAACACAAACATCCCGAATTGTTAAAACAAGCGGTATATGGTTTGGCGGAATGGAATGCGGATAAGATCAAAACTACGGATTTAGTTGCTGTTGCCGGTTGCTATCCGACGGTTTCTCAGCTAAGTTTAAAACCTTTAATTGAGGAAGGTTTACTGGATGTTAACCAATTGCCGGTGATTAATGCGGTAAGCGGTGTGAGCGGGGCCGGGCGAAAAGCTTCACTGACCAGCAGTTTCTGCGAAGTAAGTTTAAACGCCTATGGTGTGTTTAACCATCGCCATCAACCGGAAATCGCCACTCATTTGGGTACGGATGTTATTTTTACTCCGCATTTAGGCAATTTTAAACGCGGTATTTTGGCGACTATCACCGCTAAGTTGAAAGCAGGTGTAAGCGATGAACAGATCAAGCGGGCTTATGCAAAATATTATGCGAATAAACCGTTGGTTCGTGTGTATGAACAGGGTTTGCCAAGTATTAAGGCGGTAGAATTCAGCCCGTATTGCGATATCGGTTTTGCCACTAAAAATAACCATATTATTATTGTGGGCGCGGAAGATAATTTATTAAAAGGCGCGGCGGCTCAAGCAGTACAATGCGCTAACATTCGTTATGGCTACAATGAAGTTTTAGGATTAATTTAAAATGAAACCCTTAGTAATTAAACTTGGCGGCGTATTATTAGACACACCCGCCGCCATGGAAAATTTATTTACCGCGTTGGCGGATTATCAACAGAATTTTGCCCGCCCTTTATTAATTGTACACGGCGGCGGCTGTCTGGTTGATGATTTAATGAAGCGTTTAAATCTTCCCGTGCAAAAGAAAAACGGATTACGGGTGACGCCGGCGGATCAAATCGACATTATTGTGGGCGCGTTAGCCGGTATTGCGAATAAAACTTTAGTGGCGCAGGCGGCAAAATTCAAATTAAATCCGGTCGGCTTGTGCTTAGCCGACGGTAATTTAACTCAAGCCACACAATTTGATCCCGAATTGGGGCATGTGGCGATGGTGGTGGCGAAAAATCCCGCTTTGTTAAATAATTTGTTAGGTGACGCTTTTTTACCTATTATTAGTTCTATCGCCGTTGATGATAACGGTTTATTAATGAATGTAAATGCCGATCAGGCGGCAACGGCAATTGCGGCGTTAATCAACGCGGATTTGGTGATGTTGTCCGATGTGGACGGCGTGCTGGATGCAAATAAACAACGCTTAACGGAACTGAATTCGGCACAAATTGAGCAACTAATCGAAGATAAAGTGATTACCGACGGTATGATCGTTAAAGTAAATGCCGCATTGGATGCCGCCAAGATTTTAAATTGCGGCGTGGATATTGCAAACTGGAAATATCCTGAAAAATTAACCGCACTTTTTGCCGGTGAAATTATCGGCACCAGAATTAATCCGTAACGGAAATTGCAAAGGTACATTACGTACCTTAATAACGAATTCAGGGGCGTAGGCGATACGCCCCTACAAAATTAAAAGGAATATAAATATGGCACTTTGGGGTGGACGTTTTACACAAGCGGCGGATCAGCGTTTTAAAGATTTTAACGATTCGTTACGTTTTGATTACCGTCTTGCGGAACAGGATATCGAAGGTTCGGTAGGCTGGTCAAAAGCTTTAGTTAGCGTAGGCGTGTTAACTACGGACGAACAACAACAATTGGAACGGGCTTTAAACGAACTGTTAATTGAAGTACGTTCGAATCCGCAGGCAATTTTGCAGGATGATGCGGAAGATATCCACAGCTGGGTTGAAAGCAAGCTTATCGACAAAGTGGGCAATCTCGGCAAAAAATTGCATACGGGTCGTAGCCGTAACGACCAAGTGGCGCTTGATATTAAAATGTGGTGTAAAGCGCAGGTAACCGAATTGCAATATGCCGTACGTGATTTACAGGCAAAATTAGTGGAAACCGCCGAGAACAATCAACATGCGGTAATGCCCGGTTATACTCACTTGCAACGAGCACAACCTATTAGTTTTGCCCATTGGTGTATGGCTTATGTGGAAATGTTAGAGCGTGACTATTCCCGCCTTGCCGATGCTTATAATCGCATGGATTCATGCCCGTTAGGCAGCGGTGCGTTAGCGGGAACGGCGTACCCGGTAGATCGCGAACAATTAGCCAAAGACTTAGGCTTTGCTTTTGCCACCCGCAACAGCTTAGACAGCGTATCTGATCGGGACCATATCATCGAATTGCTTTCTACCGCTTCATTAAGTATGGTTCATCTTTCCCGTTTTGCCGAAGATATGATTATCTTCAATAGCGGTGAGGCGGATTTTGTTGAATTATCCGATCGCGTTACTTCCGGTTCGTCTTTAATGCCGCAAAAGAAAAACCCTGACGCCTGCGAATTAATTAGAGGCAAAGCCGGTCGGGTTATCGGCTCGCTAACAGGTATGATGGTTACCGTGAAAGGTTTGCCGCTTGCCTATAACAAAGATATGCAGGAAGATAAAGAAGGCATTTTCGATGCGTTAGACACATGGCACGACTGCTTAACCATGGCGGCATTTGTGCTGGAAGATATTCGCGTTAATGTTGAGCGCACTCGCGAAGCCGCTCTGAAAGGTTATTCCAATGCAACGGAACTGGCCGATTACCTGGTGGCAAAAGGCGTACCGTTCCGTGATTCTCATCATATTGTAGGAGAAACCGTCGTTTATGCCATTAAAGTTCACAAAGGGCTGGAAGACCTGAGTATTGAAGAATTCCGCCAATTCAGTGATGTGGTAGGCGAAGACGTTTACCCGATTCTTTCCTTGCAATCGTGCCTGGATAAACGAAGCGCAAAAGGCGGCGTCTCACCGTTACGCGTAGCGGAAGCCATTGCGGACGCAAAAGCGCGCATTGCAGCAAAGAAATAATTGAATTATAAAAACAGATTGTAAGGACGCCAAGTTTGGCGTCTTTATTTTTATTGCATACGGTTCCCAATCTATAATTCCGCATGCATTATAAAATTAACCGAATTTTGACCGCACTTTGCTATAAATCGCCAAAGCAGAGCTGTAACGCCGTGATTGCTACTAAAGACGCGGTTTCCGTGCGTAATACCCGTTTACCCAATAATACTTCGGTAAACCCCTGCCGTTCCGTTTGGGCGATTTCCTGCGGAGACAGCCCGCCTTCCGAGCCGATTAATAAACGTACCCCCTCGGCGGGAATGTCAGGCAGTGTTTGAATGGAATATTTAGCGCGCGGATGTAAATTCAATTTCAGCATACCGTCTTGTTCGGCGCACCAATCCTGCAATTTCATCATAGGCCGGATTTCCGGCACTATATTGCGCCCGCATTGTTCACAGGCGGCAACGGCAATTTTTTGCCATTGTTGGATTTTTTTATCCATTCGCTCCGCATCCAGCTTTACCCCGCAACGTTCCGACCACAAAGGCGTTATCACGTTCACGCCCAATTCGACGGATTTTTGAACGGTAAATTCCATGCGTTCGCCGCGAGAAATTACCTGCCCCAAATGGATTTTCAGATGGCTTTCTCGGTCGTCTAATTGACAATCCCGGATTTCCGCCGTGACGGATTTTTTATCCGCCTGAAGAATAACCGCAGTATAAACATGATTACTGCCGTCGAATAATTCAAGTCGTTCGCCCGCCTGCATTCTCAACACGCGCCCTACATGATTCGCCGCCTCGTCAGTTAAACGACAGGTCTTAATATTCGTTAAAGAATCCGGATGATAAATTCTGGGAATTCGCATAATTTCTCATTAGTAAAAAAGCAATGGCTTATCATAACAGAAATAAAAAGAAAGTTCTGTATTCGTAGTTCCGTGAATCCTCAATAACCTGCTTGAATATTTGTGTTTAATATAGATTCTAATGATTAAAATAAATAAAAGTGCGGTAGAATATCTGATAGAATATGTCAGTTTTCCGGCAAGCTTGATTTACTGTGTAAGCGTTCTCGGAATATACATAAATCCTAGTGTTAATAAAAGGGAGAAAAGGCTATAGAAAACCTGCAGCGGGGTTTTGTGTTACACCGCAAACCTTATAGCGAAACCAGTCTGTTAGTGGATCTGCTCACAGAAGAAAGCGGACGATTAACCGTTCTTGCAAAAGGGGCAAGGGCTAAGCGCTCTGCATTAAAATCTGTTTTGCAGCCTTTTACGCCGTTATTGTTGCGCTGGACCGGTAAAAGCAGCCTTAAAATCTTAACGAAAGCGGAACCCGCCGCTATCGCCTTGCCTCTCCAACAAACGGCGCTATTCAGCGGCTTTTATGTGAACGAATTAATCACCCGAGTGATTGAGCCGGAAACGCCGAATCCGCAATTATTCCAGGATTATTTGCATTGTTTGACGAGCCTTGCGGTATCGCAGAATTTTGTCGAACCCGCTTTACGGGAATTTGAATTTAAACTTCTGCATATTTTGGGATACGGCGTGGATTTTCTCCATTGCGCCGGTTCCGGCGAGCCGGTAGATGAAAATATGACTTACCGCTACCGTGAGGAAAAAGGCTTTATCGCCTCCTTAATTAAGGATAATTTAACTTTTTTCGGACGGGAACTTATCGCTTTCGAACGGCAGGATTTCAGCGAAAAATCCGTATTGCAGGCGGCAAAACGCTTTACCCGAGTTGCCTTAAAGCCTTATTTAGGCAATAAACCGTTGAAAAGCCGCGAACTTTTTACTCAGACTATTTTACATTTGAAATAATTTGCCATGGTTTTACTTTATACACCTCCCCAAAAAATAAATAAGCTCCAACGAGAAATGGAAGTAGAGATCCTCGATCTTGATTATCAAGGATTAGGCGTGGCAAAAATTCAAGGAAAAACCTGGTTTGTTGAAAACGCGTTACCGGGCGAGAAAGTTCGGATTAAAATTAAAGAAGAAAAACGCCAGTTCGGTCTGGCAACAACTAAAAAGATCCTTGAGGCGAGTGCGCAACGGCAAACGCCGAAATGTCAGTATGCGTCTCAATGCGGCGGTTGCCAAAATCAGCATATTCCCGTCGAAATGCAACGGGAAGCAAAACAAAAAGCCTTATTCCGACGGTTATTGAAACTGCAACCGGAAGGCATTGAATTTATGCCGATGATAGTTGGTGAAGCTTTTGGTTATCGCCGCCGCGTGCGCCTTAGTATGTTATTTGACGGAAAATTGAAACGATTAGAAATCGGCTTTCGGCAAAAAAATTCCGCCCAAATCGTTCATATTGAGCAATGTGAGGTGATTGAGCCTGCGTTAAATAAAATTCTGTCAAAACTGACCGCACTTTTATCCCGTTTTTCTCAACCGAAAAATCTTGGGCATATTGAATTGGTCGCAGCGGATAACGGCGTTGCCATGTTGTTGCGTTACAGTGGAAAATTGACGGAAAACGACCGCACTTTACTGTTGGATTTTGCCGTTCGGGAAGAGCTAATGCTTTTTTTACAGGATGATGAAAAAACAGAACAAATTTACGGACAACCGCCTTTCTATCAATTAGCGGATAACCTGCAATTACAATTTGATATCCGGGATTTTATTCAGGTCAACAGCCTATTGAATCAGCGGATGATCACCGCAGCGCTGGATTGGCTGGACGTACAAAAACAGGATCATGTGTTAGATCTGTTTTGCGGTATGGGAAATTTCACATTGCCGTTAAGTCGACGAGTAAAAAGTGCGGTCGGAATTGAAGGAATTTCGGCGATGGTGGAAAAAGCCAAAGCAAATGCCGAACGAAATCAATGTCAAAATGTCCAATTTTATCGTGCTGATTTAGATCAGAATTTTGCAGATGAAGTCTGGGCGACAGAGCCATTTAATAAAATTTTACTGGATCCGCCTCGAACCGGTGCCGCATTTGCGCTGAATGCACTTTGCCGGTTAAAGGCGGAAAAAATTCTTTACGTATCTTGTAATCCTGCGACTTTGGTGCGAGATGCGGAGATTCTATTAAACTCGGATTATCGGGTTAAAAAAGTCGCAATGATTGATATGTTCCCCCACACGGGACATTTGGAAAGCATTACACTTTTCGAAAAACAAAGTTAGTAAGGAAAAATTATGGTTGCGGTGCGTGTTTCTCATTTATTGAATCCCAAAGACTTTATTATTGAAGACTGGTGCGCCGGTTTGGGATTAACGCCGGATGTGGAAAAAAATATTGTGCGTGCTTGGTATTACGCCCAGGAAAAAGCGCAACAACTTTTCCAGAACAGCCATTGGTATTTGCGTGACGGTGTGGAAATGGTCGAAATTCTGCACGGTTTAAATATGGATGCGGACAGCTTGCTAACCGCTATGCTATTTCCGATTGTGAATGCGAAAATCGTGAATCAGGAACAAATTAAAGAAGATTTCGGTCCCCATATCTGGAAATTGCTTAAAGGTGTGATTGAAATGAATAATATTCGTCAATTAAACACCACTGACTCCAACGCCCAGGTGGATAACATACGCAGAATGTTATTGGCTATGGTTGATGATTTCCGTTGTGTGATTATCAAACTTGCGGAGCGCATCACTTATCTGCGGGATGCGGAAAAACGCTATTCCAAACAGGATAAAGTTGCCGCCGCTAAAGAATGTTCCAATATTTATGCGCCTTTAGCCAATCGGTTGGGTATAGGCCAGCTTAAATGGGAACTGGAAGATTATTGTTTCCGCAACCTGCAACCGGAACAATATCGTATTATCGCAATCAAGCTCAATGAACGCCGCCTGGATCGCGAACAATACATCGCTGATTTTGTGCAACGGGTATCGCAATATCTGGATGAATCCGTTACCGGCGCCGAAATATACGGGCGTCCGAAACATATTTATAGCATCTGGCGTAAAATGCAGAAAAAACATTTGGATTTCAGTCAGTTATATGATATTCGTGCGGTTCGGATCATTGTGCCGGCGCTACAGGATTGCTATACCGCACTTGGTATCGTGCATACCCATTTCAAACATTTACCTGATCAATTTGACGATTATATCGCAAATCCGAAGCCTAACGGTTATCAGTCCATTCATACCGTGGTGTTGGGTGAAGGCGACAAACCTATTGAAGTACAAATTCGTACCAAAAAAATGCACGATGACGCGGAACTCGGCGTTGCCGCGCACTGGAAATATAAAGAAGGAAATACGGGCTCGCTTTCCGCTTACGAAGAAAAAATCATTTGGTTGCGTAAACTCCTTGCCTGGCAGCACGATATCAGTAACTCTGGTGAAGTTGTGCCGGAATTACGCACCCAGGTGTTTGATGATCGGGTTTACGTATTTACGCCAAAAGGCGAAGTGGTGGATTTACCGGCGGGTTCTACGCCTCTTGACTTTGCTTACGCTATTCACAGCGATGTGGGGCATCGCTGTATCGGCGCGAAAGTCGGCGGTCGGATTGTACCTTTTACCTATCAGCTGCAGATGGGCGATCAGATCGATATTATTACGCAGAAAAATCCGAATCCGAGCCGCGACTGGTTGAATCCGAGCTTAGGTTTTACCCATACGGCTAAGGCACGTTCTAAAATTCAAGCCTGGTTTAAAAAACTGGATCGTGAGAAAAATATTCCTATCGGTAAAGAGCAGTTGGAAAACGAACTTAACCGATTAGCCATTACGTTAAAACAAGTGGAACCTATTGCACTGCCTCGTTATAACTTAAAAAGTATTGATGATTTGTACTCAGGCATCGGTAGCGGCGATATCCGGTTAAATCATTTAATTAATTTCTTACAGGCAAAATTAATTAAACCGACGGCTCAGGAAGCTGATGAAGAAGTATTGCGACAAGTCACTAAAACGGCAAATAGCGCAGCAAACCAGCAAAAAAATGAAAAAAATAAAGGTTATGTTATTGTCGAAGGCGTGGGTAACCTTATGCATCATATTGCGCGCTGTTGCCAACCGATTCCGGGTGATGATATCGAAGGCTATATCACGCTTGGTCGGGGTATTTCAATCCATCGTACGGATTGCGAACAACTTGCCGAATTAAAAGCGGCACATCCGGAACGAGTGGTGGAATCCATTTGGGGCGAGAATTATAATTCGGCTTCCGGTTTCAACCTTAGCATCCGGGTTATTGCTAATGATCGTAACGGATTATTACGCGATATTACAACCGTGCTGGCAAATGATAAAATTTCGGTAGCAAACGTTACTACAAGGTTGGATTCGAAACGGCAATTAGCAACAATGGATTTAGAAATTCAGCTCAAAAATGTACAGATTTTAGGCAAGGTTATCACCCGTTTAACAAAATTAGATGATGTAATTGAAGTGAAACGATTATAATTAACCCACTACATAACAAAAAGTGCGGTCAATTTTCCGCGCTTTTTGTTTGGATTTTATTTATGGAAAAGACAACAGGACTTACACATTTTATTAAATCTGCCGGTTATTCTATTCAAGGCTTAAAAAGTGCGATTAAATACGAAGCCGCATTTCGCCACGAATTAGCCGCCGGGCTTATTTTAATTCCCGCAGCGCTTTATTTGGCTAACGATAAATTTGAAATGGTGCTGATGATTGGCAGCTATTTAATCGTATTAGTTACCGAATTATTAAACAGCGCATTAGAAGCGGTTGTGGATCGCATTGGCAGCGAACGTCACGAATTATCGGGCAGAGCCAAAGACCAGGGCTCCGCCGCCGTTTTTGTGGCTATTGCCAACTGCGTTATGATTTGGTTGATTCTGCTGATTTTTTAGCCGTCAAGTTCAAAATCACCGCATAAAATAAAATCACCGGGAAAAAGTAAAAAATATTGCCCGAGTTATGGCTGAAAAATCCTTGGCTGAAGCAATAAAACATCACGGAAATCACGTGAACCATACCGAATATGGCAACCACTTTCACTTCCAACCGGTCAGATAAATTCTTCCGGAAAAACCGCATTGGTACTAAAAATACGGCAAGTAAGGCGATAAATCCGAGAACACCCCGTTTAGAAAAATCATCTAAATATTGGTTATGGGCATGGGTAAATTGTGAGGCATATTTGCTGATAATGCCTTGTTTCTGGTGTTCCTTCCGCATTTGGTTAACGCCTTCAATTCCCCAACCGAAAACGGGTTTTTCTTTAATCATAAGGAACGCACTTTTCCACATTTCAAAACGTGCCCCGACGGAAGTCGAATCGGAACCTCTTTTATTGTCGACATAGCTTGTTATATCGTGTTGCGCCGCATTAATTCTCTTCATAATTTTTGTATTGGGAATGTATACCGCAACGCCAACAGCCACAACAAGAATTGAAATAACGGAAACAAAAAAGGTTCTAGACAGATATTTTCTATACGCCCAGAAAATAAAACACAGCACGAAAGGCACACCAATCCAACCGCCCCGGGCGGTGGACAGGATACTGCCCAGCATACCGGATAATGTAGCGAGCAAACAGAACAACATCCATTTTTTCTGTTGTTTAATAAAGAAATAAATACAACAAACCAATGAAAACATGCCCAGCGACATAGCAATATCGCCGCCTTGAATATGCATAATACGCGGGGCATACGCCATTTGAGAATGCAGATAAAAACGGTCGATTAATGCGGTAATTCCCGCAATCATACTACCCATCGGAATCGCATAAATAAGGGTAGAAAATTTAATCGGGAAACGGCTAAAGAGAAGCAATAAGGTAAGTAAAAAAACAATTTTTACCGGGCTGTCCAATTCTTTTAAACGTCCCTGATGAATCAATAAAGACAGCACAAATAACGAAAAATACAGCCCGTAACTGTATATCAGCCATTTTTCATCCGGTGATATTTGCCATTTTCGCTTTTTGATTAAATCATAAATAAGGTAGCCCAGCCCTACAAGAGCAAGAAGAATAGGGGAAATGCTATATCCGCTACGTACTGACAAACAGATAATAAAGAACAGCCCTACAACTCCATTTATTAAAAATCCTTTATTTAGTTTTAACATACGATTCCCTATAGCTAAAAAATTTAAAAAAAAAGACCGCACTTTCAAAGTGCGGTCTTATTCTAGCTTATTTTATAAGGAATTATAATACGTCAACGCAGTTTAAATCCTGGAAAGATTTTTCTAAGCGTTTAGACATAGATTCTTCCATTTTACGTAACCAAACGCGCGGATCGTAATATTTTTTATTTGGCGAATCAGGGCCTTCAGGGTTACCTAATTGACCTTGCAGATAAGCTTCGTTCGCTTTGTAGAATTGAAGGATACCGTCCCATGCGGCCCATTGAGTGTCGGTATCAATGTTCATTTTGATTGCACCATAGCTGATAGCTTCGCGGATTTCTTCGGTTGATGAACCTGAACCGCCGTGGAATACGAAATTAATCGGTTTGGCTTGAAGACCGCGTTCTTTCGCGACGAACTCCTGAGAAGCGCCTAAGATAGACGGTTTTAATTTCACGTTACCCGGTTTGTAAACGCCGTGTACGTTACCGAAAGCCGCAGCTACGGTAAAACGGGAGCTAACCGGATTTAATTGGTCGTAAACATATAATACGTCTTCAGGTTGAGTATAAAGCTTAGACTCATCAACACCCGAATTATCCACGCCGTCTTCTTCACCGCCGGTGATACCGATTTCAATTTCAAGAGTCATCCCCATTTTATCCATGCGGGCAAGGTATTCACGGCAGATTGCCATGTTTTCTTCCATTGGTTCTTCCGAAAGATCCAACATGTGAGAGGAGAATAAAGGACGACCGGTCTTTGCAAATTCTTTTTCGCTTGCATCTAGTAATCCGTCGATCCAAGGTAGTAATTTTTTCGCTGCATGGTCAGTGTGAAGGATAACCGGCACACCATATTCTTGCGCTAAAGTATGTACGTGTTTTGCACCGGCAATTGCACCTAATACGTCTGCGCGCGCACCGGATGCCGGTTTAATACCTTTACCCGCATAGAATGATGCACCGCCGTTTGAGAATTGAACGATAACCGGCGCTTTCACGCGTGCCGCCGTTTCTAAAACGGTGTTTACCGAGTCTGAACCCACACAGTTTACCGCAGGGATTGCGAACCCTTGTTCTTTTGCGTATGCAAATACTTTTGAAACGTCATCGCCGGTTAATACGCCGGGTTTTACGATATCTAATAATTTAGCCATTTTGCTTTTCCTATAATTTAAATGAAATCCGTAGGAGCGTACCTTTACGCCCGTTTGTTCGTCAGGGCGTAAGCAACGCCCTGCAATTAAAAATTAGCCGTTTGCGCGTTTTTCTAAGATTTCCACCGCAGGTAAAACCTTACCTTCAACAAATTCTAAGAACGCACCGCCGCCGGTTGAAATATAAGAAATTTTATCTTTGATACCGAATAAATCGATAGCGGCTAAGGTATCACCGCCACCGGCGATAGAAAATGCGCCGTTTGCAGTCGCTTCTGCAATCGCGTTAGAAATCACTTCGGTACCTTTACGGAAATTAGGGAATTCAAACACGCCCACCGGACCGTTCCAAAGAATGGTTTTAGCGGATTTGATAATTTTCGCCAATTCTTCTGCGGATTTATCGCCGATATCGAAAATTGATTCGTCGGCTTGAACTTCGGTTACCGATTTTTCGGTTGCCGGCGCATTTTCAGAGAATTCCGTACCCACACGCACATCCACAGGAACAGGGATATTAGTTGCTGCCGCTAAACGTTTTGCTTCAGGAATTAAATCTTCTTCATATAAAGATTTACCGACGTTATGGCCTTCAGCGGCAATAAAGGTATTGGCAATACCGCCGCCCACGATTAATTGATCGGCAATTTTTGAAAGGCTGTCTAAAACAGTTAATTTAGTAGACACTTTTGAACCGCCTACAATTGCAAGCATAGGACGTTGAGGTTCTTTTAAGGCTTTACCCAAAGCATCCAATTCAGCCGCTAATAACGGGCCTGCGCAAGCAACCGGCGCATATTCGGCAACACCGTAAGTTGAAGCCTGCGCACGGTGAGCCGTACCGAAAGCATCCATTACGAATATGTCGCAAAGTGCGGCATATTTTTTACCCAATTCAGGATCGTTTTTCTTTTCGCCTTTGTTGATACGAACGTTTTCCAATACAACGATTTCGCCTTCGTTTACTTCAACGCCGTCTAAGTAGTTTTGTGCTAGGCGTACGTTAAATCCTGCATCTTTTAAGTAATCAACTACCGGTTGTAATGAGTCTTCAGGTTTGAATTCACCTTCAGTCGGACGGCCCAAGTGAGAAGTTACCATCACTTTGGCGCCTTTTTCCAAGGCTAATTTTAAAGTAGGAATTGTTGCGCGGATACGCGCATCTGAAGTCACTTTGCCGTCTTTTACCGGCACGTTTAAATCGGCGCGGATGAAAAGACGTTTGCCGGCTAAATCAAGATCGGTCATTTTGATTACTGACATAATATTTCCTCTTTGGTTAAAAATAATAAAAATTTTTCAAAACTTGTTCATTATACCTAGTATTGGCTAGGTTGTAACTGGTTTAGATCAATTAATAGCGATTTATTTATAAATTCGCAGACCGCCGTAACGGATTTGTCTGAGGGTTAAAATAACATAAAAAAGAAGGCTGTCCACGGCTTTTTTAACAAAGCTGACAGGATACAGCTAACTCAATTCCGATTTATTGTTTAGGGCAGTTTATTACCTGCCAATTCAAGTCATAACAAATATAAAGTTCGTCGCGGCTTGCACCTAGATAGGCATGGCGTAACTGCGGGTTATTTTTTCTCAGCCAGCTAAACAATTCTTTGCCTTTCATTTCAACGGTCGGTAAGGTCAAGGTACGATATAACGCCTGCTGTTTGGCAAAATATTGTTCCGCCCGATCAAACGCACAGGCGCCGTGTTTTTCCCATTCCGCCTGTAATAAGTTCGGGCTCGGGCTTTCCGCCATATATTGACGAACTACATTTTCTTCAACTTGAGGAAGGTCGCCTTTGCATAAACGGGGATGTCCTGCAACGGTTCTTGCGGTTGCGCTTTGCGGCCATAAACCGTGGATAACCCAACCGTATTTTTTCTTAATACCGCATTGGTATTCGGCGGAGTCCGGCAGGTTATTGCCGTATTTCTCATACTGAGTCCGGCAGAAGGAGGGAGACCAGGATAACGCCAACATATAATAATCCACATTGGCTTTTAGATTTTGCCCGATTTTGTCATCCTTCATGGCAAAATCGTAATTGTTTTTAATGGGCGGGAAGGACTCCTGTGTTGAAAGTGCGGTGGATTTTTGCGGAGTTTCCTGTAGTTTTTCCGCGGTTTTGTCAAAACAGCCGGATACCGTTAAAGCTAGCGGAATAATGTAAAACAGGCTTTTTAATAGGAGGAATTTTGGTTGCATAGACACTCTTTACTAACACCGGAGTCCGTTTATAAAAGATAAACAGCCCCTAAATAAACGGTTGTTTTTCACACCACATTCATTATAATCAGCCCTTTTCAACCCAAACAAGGAATCAAATGGCACTTTTAATTACTGACAAATGCACAAATTGCGATATGTGTTTGCCGGAATGCCCGAACGAGGCAATTTCTGTCGGTGATGAAATTTATCTGATCGACCCCGCACTCTGCACCGAATGCGTGGGGCATTACGATACGCCCACTTGCCAGAAAGTTTGCCCTATTAATAAATGTATTATTACGGACCCTGATCACATTGAAACGCAAGATCAGCTTTGGGAACGCTTTGTGTTGATCCATCACGCCGATCAGGTTTAAAACATCACCGGCAAAACGGTTACTTATCCAGTTTTGCCAATAGCACGCCCGCTGCCACGGCAACATTGAGCCCGGTTTTCAACGGGTTTGCAAAAGACAGATTAATCACTTCATCACCGCTTTGAACTAACGCAGGATTTTCAGACTCGGTTAAAACGAAAACCACTTTTTGGGCTAACTGTAATTTATGCACGCCTTTCGCCTGTTTATTTGTTGTCGTGTGCACAACCTGGTAGCCGGCTTTACGCAATTTAGCCAATGCGTCGTCCGGGCTTTCCGTTTGCAATTGATGAATATATTCCATGCCGCCTTCGGCAACGCGCATCGCCGCCGCTGAATTTAACGGTTCCGCGTTATCGACAATAACACCTTTTACCCCGTAAAAGGCGCAAGTACGGATAATGCCGCCGATATTCTGCGGATTACGGACATTATCCAAAATAATTAGCGCATCCTGTTGACGGGGAATATCCAAATAACCGGTAAGAGTGAAAGGACGGGCTTTTTTCACCAGCATACAAATCCCGCCGTGATGTTCGGTACCGCTAACCAGCTCCAGTTCCGCACGTTCAACCACGTGATAAACTTTTTTATTGGCGGCTAAATAGCTGAACATATCACCGATTTTATGCGCCGTTTCAACGGTCGCCCAAACCCGCACAATACTTTCCGGACGTTCGGCAAATAACGCGAGACATGCGCTTTCGCCGTATACTTTCATTTCCTCGGCGCGGTTTTTCTTAATTTTCTCGGGTGCGCGAGGCGACAAAGGCCCAGTTTTTTTTACACGCGGTTGTTCGCTTACACCGCTGCGTTTCATCACAACTTTCACATTGCCCAGTTTTGTTTCCGTAATTTTAGTTTCCTGCAGTATCGGACGCTCATTGCGACGCTCAAAAGTGCGGTCGTTTTTTGCCGGATTTTGACGTTCTTTGCGGTCAAAATCTTTATTTGACCGGCGATCCTGCGGTGCAAAACGGTCATTGTCCTGGGAACGGGAAAACTGCGCCCGGCTTTGCCCGAACTTTTCCTGCCGCTCGCCTACCGTACGTTCGTGAAAACGCTTTTGGTTACTTGGTTGTTGAAATTTTGCCGGTTGGAAAGCCGCTTTGTTGGATTTATCATTCATATTAGAATCGCCAGTTAGTTAAATATTGAAAGATTTTCAAAAAATCTACGGCATTATAATAAAAAAAACCTTTTTTCTATCAATTTATACGCTAAATATTGTAAACTACAAAGTTGCAATAACGCATAACAGCGTAGAAGAAGAAAAATTATGTTAGTTAATAAGATTAAACGAGCCAAACAACGCCTGGAACGGCTGCCGTATTTAGCACAGTCCGTCGCGGATTTTGAAGTGATTTATAACCCGGCTCAATTTAAACAAACCATTATTCAACTTATTCGTTCGGCTAAAAATCGTATTTATATCACCGCACTTTATTGGCAATTTGACGAAGCCGGGCAAGAAATTTTAAATGAACTTTATGCCGCCAAACAAAAAAATCCCGCATTAGATGTGAAAGTTCTGGTGGACTGGCACCGCGCGCAGCGCAATCTGCTGGGGGCGGCAAAAGGCACCACAAATGCCGACTGGTATTGCGAACAACGGGTAAAACATCAGGCGCAGTCTATGTTCTTTGGGGTGCCTATCAACACCCGGGAAGTATTCGGTGTGTTGCACATTAAAGGTTTTGTATTTGACGATACCCTGCTTTACAGCGGTGCAAGCATTAACAACGTATATTTACATCACAAAGACAAATACCGCTACGACCGCTACCAGAAAATCACCAACCCGGCATTGGCGGATGTTTTAGTGGCGTTTGTCAATCAATATTTACTTGACCCTAATGCCGTACACGCACTGGACGACGCGGCTCGCCCCGCTACCAAAGAAATCAGAATGCACATTAAAGCGTTTCGCAAAAAATTAGCGCTGGAGGCGGGTTATTGGATTAATAATGCGGTTGCTTTCAGCAACGATCAATTGACCGTTTCGCCTTTATTCGGTTTAGGTACCAGTGGCAATGTATTGAATAATTGCATTGAAGATTTATTCATGCTGGTTAAAGAAAAACTGGTGATTTGTACGCCGTATTTTAATTTCCCCCGAACGCTAAAAGGCAAAATCAGTCATTTATTAAAACAGGGCAAGAAAGTGGAAATCATCGTGGGCGATAAAGTAGCGAACGATTTTTATATTCCGCCGACCGAAGAATTTAAAATCGCAGGGGCGTTGCCTTATTTATATGAAAAAAACCTGCGCGCGTTCTGCAAAAAATTTGCCGCTCAAATTAATGAAGGTTTATTGGTCGTCCGCACCTGGAAAGACGGTGATAATACCTATCATTTGAAAGGAGTATGGGTGGATGAGGATTATATTCTGCTTACCGGCAACAATTTAAACCCGCGGGCATGGCGTTTGGATGCCGAAAACGGTTTATTGGTGCATGATCCGAAACATGAGCTGAGAGTCCAAATGGAAGAAGAATTGCGACAAATCCGTCAACACACCACCGTCTTACGTCATTATTCGGAGTTGCAAAAAATGAACCAATATCCGGAACCCGTTCAACGCTTATTAAAACGCTTTGAACGCGTCAAAGTGGATAAACTGGTGAAAATGATCCTGTAATGCCAACACAAAACTGCGGTCGAAATTTTGAAAAATTTGACCGCAGTTTTTTATTATTATGCTTTTCAGACGTTGTCTAAGCCACGCCGTATTGCTCGCGATAGGCTTTCATTGCCGGCAAATATTGGCTGTATTCGGGTTCATTTTCAATGAATTGCATTAAATCGTCTAAATCAATAATTGAAAGCACATCGCACCGATAATCGCGCTCTACTTCCTGAATTGCCGATAATTCGCCTTTTCCCCGTTCTTTACGGTTTAACGCAATCACCACCGCCGCTAAACGGGCGTTATTGGCGGCAATAATATCCATGGCTTCGCGAATCGCCGTACCCGCCGTAATCACATCATCAACCAACAGAATTTTGCCTTGCAGCGGTGAACCGATAAGATTACCGCCTTCGCCGTGATCTTTGGCTTCTTTGCGGTTAAAACATACGGGTTTATCTAAATTAAATTTATTGAATAAGGCAACAGAAACCGTGGTGCCGATGGGAATGCCTTTATAAGCCGGCCCGAAAATCACATCATAATTCAATCCGCTTGCCTGAATCGCCGAGGCATAAAATTCGCCTAAACGGGCTAAATCCGCCCCCGTATTAAACAATCCCGCATTAAAGAAATAAGGGCTGACGCGGCCTGATTTTAAAGTAAACTCACCGAAACGTAATACGTTGCGGCTTAGAGCGAATTTAATAAATTCCTGTTTGTAGTTTTGCATATTTATCTCTTTTTATTTTGAATTAATTTGTCCCTCAACGGGTGAAAAACAGGGACAGTATTTAGTCTGTCCCCGTTATAAAATTTAACAATCCGCGGCTAACGCTCTGCGCTGCGCATCAAAAATCATATTGCACCCTTGTTTGGCTAAATTTAACAGGGTTAGTAATTCTTCATGGCTGAAGGGCTCGCCTTCCGCCGTTCCCTGCACTTCAATCATTCTGCCGTCTTCCATCATCACCACATTCATGTCGGTTTCCGCTGCGGAATCTTCCACATATTCTAAGTCGCAAACCGCTTCGCCGTTCACAATCCCGACGGAAACGGCCGCCACCAAACCTTTAAGCGGACAGGTTTTTAAAGTGCCGTTTTCCACCAATGCATTAATGGCATCGGTTAACGCCACGCAAGCACCGGTAATAGATGCGGTACGGGTGCCGCCGTCAGCCTGAATCACATCGCAGTCTAAGGTAATCGAACGTTCGCCTAACGCCGTTAAATCCACCATAGCTCGCAATGAACGCGCAATTAAACGTTGAATTTCCATGGTACGACCGCCCTGTTTTCCTTTTGCCGCTTCACGCAGCATACGGCTGTGAGTGGAACGCGGCAACATGCCGTATTCGGCGGTTACCCAACCTTGCCCTTGACCTTTTAAAAAACGAGGGACGGAATCTTCTACCGTCGCCGTACAAATTACTTTCGTATCGCCGAATTCCACTAGCACCGAACCTTCCGCATGTTTTGTGTAGTGACGGGTAATTTTAATCGGGCGCGGTTCGTTTACCGCTCTATTATTTGGACGCATTTTATTTCCCTATGATTTAGCTGAGGGCTTAAACGCCCTAATATATCGGCGGAATAAATTCCGCGCTGCAAAACGGGGCTTATTTTAGCACGCAAAATGACAGAAATGAAATTTACCAGTACAATAGCCGCGGTAAATTGATATACAAATTCAGGAGAAAGATATGATTTACAGCATGACAGCCTTTGCACGCCACGAGATCAAAAAAGATTGGGGCGATGCCGTATGGGAAATCCGTTCCGTTAATCAACGTTATTTGGAAAATTTTTTTCGGTTGCCGGAACAGTTTCGCGGTTTAGAAAACAATCTGCGCGAAAAACTGCGGCAAAACCTTACGCGCGGGAAAATCGAATGCAGTTTACGCATCGACAGTAAAAAACAAACCAGTGCCGAACTGAATTTAAATAAAGATCTCGCCGAACAGGTTATTCAGTCCCTAAAATGGATTAAACAACAAGCGGGTGAAGGGGAAATTAATTTAAATGACGTGTTACGTTATCCCGGTGTAGTAGAAGCGCCGGAACAGGATCTTGACGCCATCAGCCAGGATTTATTAAACGCTTTCGACGAATTATTAAAAGACTTCATTGCCATGCGTGCCCGCGAAGGGGAAAAATTACACACCGTTATTCGGCAGCGTCTGGACGCTATTTCCGTGGAGGCCGATAAAGTGCGCGCACAAATGCCGGAAGTGCTGCAATGGCAACGCGATCGCATTCTGCAACGTTTTGAAGAAATCCAACTGCAACCGGATCCGTCCCGTTTAGAACAGGAAATGGTGTTGTTGGCGCAAAGAATTGATGTGGCGGAAGAACTTGACCGCCTGCAAATGCATGTTAAAGAAACCGCCTCGATTCTGAAAAAAGGCGGTGCGGTCGGGCGTAAACTGGATTTTATGATGCAGGAATTAAATCGCGAATCAAATACCCTCGCCTCAAAGTCAATTAATGCGGATATCACCGCTTCCGCCGTGGAATTAAAAGTATTAATCGAACAAATGCGCGAACAAATTCAAAATTTAGAATAAGGTCGTTTATGACAAAATTAATTCATTTAACTCAATATAAACTCATTGAATTAACCGGCGTTGACAGCGAAAAATTCCTGCAGGGGCAATTAACCTGTGACGTCACAAAGCTTAAAACAGGCGATTCGACCCTTACCGCCCATTGCGATCCGAAAGGCAAAGTCAGTTCCGTTTTCCGCTTAATCCGGGTTGCTCAAGAGCAATTTTATTTATTGTTCCGTACCGATTTATTACCGGCGGGTTTGGAACAGTTGAAAAAATACGCGGTTTTCTCAAAAGTCGCCTTTGCCGAACCGGAAGTTCAACTTGCGGGCGTTATCGGTGAAAACTGCGGTCAATTTTCCGCAAGTTTTGTCGTTAATTCAGGCAATGCCGCCATATTGATTAATCCGGCGGAACGCCTTGAATTTAATGCCTCCGCCGAAGCATGGGATTGTGTTGAAATCCAACGGGGTTATCCTATTCTTTCGGCGAAAACGCAAAACGAATTTATCCCGCAGGCGCTGAATCTGCAATGTATAGAGCAGGCGGTTTCTTTCCAGAAAGGTTGCTATATCGGGCAAGAAACCGTAGCGAGGGCAAAATACCGCGGCGCCAATAAACGCGCGATGTTTATTTTTAAAGCCCGCAGTCAAATCATCCCGGAAATCGGCGGTGAAATTGAAATGCGACTGGAAAACGGCTGGCGCAAAACCGGTGTGATTCTAAGTGCGGTCAATTTCGGCGAAGTTTTATGGCTCCAAGTGGTGCTAAATAACCGGCTCGAAGATGGGCAACAATTCCGTCTGGCGGCGGATGAAACCGCATTGGAATTGTATCCGTTACCTTACGAATTGGTTTAATAATCTTTAGGGGCCGTTTATAAAAGATAAACAGCCCCTAAAAGTGCGGTGGAAATTCGCGAAATTTTAACCGCACTTTTTCTCTTGCGCCGATTGAGTTAATCCGCACTTTGCTATATACTATCGTCCCGTCTTGAATAGCTAATCATCTTTAAAATAATTTCATTCTACTCAAGTAAAAATGTTGTAAAAATCCGGTTAGACGAATAACCCGGGTGCGTTTTTCATTGTTTTAAAGATGATTGGCTATAATCATTTTATTTCATTATTAATCCCGACATTAGGTTTCACTATGGCTACAAATTATATTTTCGTAACAGGCGGCGTTGTATCTTCGCTGGGTAAAGGTATTGCGGCTGCGTCATTAGCAGCGATTTTAGAAGCGCGTGGTTTGAATGTAACCATGATGAAGCTTGATCCGTACATTAACGTTGACCCGGGCACTATGAGCCCGACCCAACACGGTGAAGTATTCGTCACCCAGGACGGTGCGGAAACCGACTTGGATTTAGGTCACTATGAGCGTTTTATCCGCACGAAAATGACCAAACGCAACAATTTCACCACAGGTAAAATTTATTCCGAAGTGTTACGCAAAGAACGTCGCGGCGACTATTTGGGCGCTACGGTTCAGGTTATTCCGCATATTACCAACGAAATCAAAGCTCGCGTAATCGAAGGTGCCGCCGGTCATGATGTGGCAATCGTGGAAGTAGGGGGAACCGTGGGCGATATTGAGTCTTTACCGTTTCTGGAAGCGTTACGTCAACTAGCCGTACAGGTTGGCCGTGAAAAAACGATTTTCATGCACTTAACCTTAGTGCCTTATATTCCGACTGCAGGCGAAGTAAAAACCAAACCGACCCAACATTCCGTAAAAGAATTGCTTTCTATCGGGATTCAGCCGGATGTGTTGATTTGCCGCTCGGATCGTATGGTTCCGCCAAACGAGCGTGCAAAAATCGCCTTATTCTGTAACGTACCGGAAAAAGCGGTCATTTCCTTAAAAGACGTGGATTCTATCTATCGCATTCCCGCATTATTACAATCTCAAGGTTTAGATGATTTGATTTGCCAACGTTTCCGTTTAGCCTGCAAAGAAGCGGATCTGTCCGAATGGGAACAAGTGCTTTATCGCCAAGCTAATCCTACCGGTGATGTAACTATCGGTATGGTAGGTAAATATGTGGAATTGCCGGATGCATATAAATCCGTAAATGAAGCCCTAAAACACGCAGGTTTAACCAACCGTTTAAACGTACATATCAAATATATCGATTCGCAAGACGTTGAAACAAAAGGCATTGACGTATTAAAAGGGGTGGACGGCATTTTAGTGCCGGGCGGTTTCGGTTATCGCGGTGTGGAAGGCAAAATTCTGACCGCCCAATATGCTCGTGAAAATAACATTCCTTATCTCGGCATCTGCTTAGGTATGCAGGTCGCCTTTATTGAATATGCGCGCCATGTGGCGGGATTAACGCAGGCGAATTCTTCCGAATTCGATAAAAACTGCCCTCAACCGGTAGTCGGTTTAATCACCGAATGGCAGGATGCCGACGGCAGCGTGGAACAACGTTCGGAAAACTCGGATCTAGGCGGCACTATGCGTTTAGGCGCGCAACAATGTCATTTAATCGAAGGGTCGAAAGCCCGTGAATTATACGGTAAAGAAACCATTGAAGAACGCCACCGTCACCGTTATGAAGTCAACAATACTCTGTTACCGCAAATTGAAGCGGCGGGCTTAAAAGTAACGGGTTTAAGTGCGGATAAAAAATTAGTGGAAATTATCGAAGTGCCTAACCACCCTTGGTTTGTGGCATGTCAGTTCCACCCGGAATTTACCTCAACGCCGCGCGACGGTCATCCGTTGTTTGCCGGATTTGTTAAAGCGGCAAAAGAAAATCAGAAAAAGTAGTGGTTTGATCAAAAGATCGTAAAGTTTTGCAAGACAAACCGAGTAAATACGGATACTATATTCAGGTTATATACCCATTTTAGATTAACTAAGAGGAAAATAAAAATGGCAAAAATCGTTAAAGTCATCGGTCGTGAAATTATTGACTCACGTGGTAACCCAACTGTTGAAGCTGAAGTTCATTTAGAAGGCGGTTTCGTAGGTTTAGCGGCGGCTCCGTCAGGCGCATCTACAGGTTCCCGTGAAGCATTAGAATTACGTGACGGCGATAAATCACGTTTCTTAGGTAAAGGCGTATTAAAAGCGGTCGGCGCGGTAAATAACGAAATCGCCGGCGCTATCGTCGGTAAAGACGCGTCTAACCAAGCTGAAATCGACCAAATCATGATCGATTTAGACGGTACCGAAAACAAATCTAAATTCGGCGCAAACGCAATCTTAGCGGTTTCTTTAGCAACGGCTAAAGCGGCGGCGGCTTCTAAAGGTTTACCTCTGTACGCTTACATTGCAGAACTTAACGGCACACCGGGCGTTTACTCAATGCCGTTACCGATGATGAATATCATCAACGGCGGTGAACATGCGGATAACAACGTGGATATCCAAGAATTCATGATTCAACCGGTTGGTGCTAAAACCTTACGCGAAGCGCTACGTATCGGTGCGGAAGTATTCCACAACCTTGCTAAAGTATTAAAAGCTAAAGGTTTAAATACTGCGGTTGGTGACGAAGGCGGTTTCGCACCTAATTTAGGTTCGAACGCAGAAGCGTTGGCATGTATCAAAGAAGCCGTTGAAAAAGCGGGCTATGTGTTAGGTAAAGACGTTACATTAGCGATGGACTGTGCATCTTCTGAATTCTACAATAAAGAAAACGGTAAATATGAAATGAAAGGTGAAGGCCGTTCATTCACATCTCAAGAATTTACCCATTATTTAGAAGAATTATGCAAACAATACCCAATCGTGTCTATCGAAGACGGTCAGGACGAATCCGATTGGGAAGGCTTCGCATACCAAACTAAAGTTTTAGGTGACAAAGTTCAATTAGTCGGCGACGATTTATTCGTGACCAACACCAAAATCTTAAAAGAAGGTATCGAAAAAGGTATCGCAAACTCAATCTTAATCAAATTCAACCAAATCGGTTCATTAACCGAAACTTTAGCGGCAATTAAAATGGCTAAAGATGCGGGTTACACTGCGGTTATTTCACACCGTTCAGGCGAAACCGAAGATGCGACTATCGCAGATTTAGCGGTTGGTACGGCAGCAGGTCAAATCAAAACCGGTTCTATGAGCCGTTCAGACCGTATTGCTAAATACAACCAATTAATCCGTATCGAAGAAGCATTAGAACGCGCAGGTACTCCGGCTCCGTTCTTAGGTTTAAAAGCGGTTAAAGGTCAGGCTTAATTGCAAATTGAGTTGATTAAAAACTCGTAAAATTTACACCGCACTTTTGTTGAAAGATAAAAGTGCGGTGTTTTTTTGTGTTATTTTCTTTTAGTGAGGAATGCTTGATATTCGGTTTATGTAATTAGATTCCGGGTTTTGTAGCGGCTAAAATCGCATATTTATTATTCATGTCCTCCGCCCAGGTTACCAAATGAGGGAAATGAGCGGCCAAATCATAGCCTATCTTATCCGCACGGAAAATCCACCAATCGATCAGGCAAACAGCAGTTATAGTGCCAATGTTTAACTCGGTACCGAAGGGGACAAGCGCTTGTTCAAGCTGGGTAAAACTCCGAACATTGCGATCCATTAATTGTTGATGACGACTTGTCCACCATTCATTTTCCGGACGTAACATTTTTTCCGCTACCATCGGCATAGTGTTTTCCATAATACCGTCAACTAAATTATGTAACGCCAGTACTGCCCAGCGCGGTTTACCGCTCTCAGGAATCAGCTTAGGGCAGGCGCCTTTTTGATCGAGATATTCACAAATTAATAAACTACCGAAAAGCCAATTACCGCAATTACGTTGTAAAGCCGGTATCCGCCCGAGCGGATTTACCTGGTTATGAGGGGAATCGGGATCGAAAGACGATGTAATACGTAATAAATCGGTTTTATCTTCAAGCTGTTGATGTTTTAAGGTCACCAACACCTTACGCGCAAACGGACTTGTTGTTGAATACCAAAGTTTCATATTAACCTTTCTGTAATAAATAAATTTCGTGTATATATATCATATAAAATACAACCTTTATTTATATGCTACAATGTGAACCTAGTATATTTTTGTAAAATGTATAGATTTCAAATGACAGATAAATTATTAAACGAACCCTGGCTCACTTGGGCGATACAAATTCAGGCAATTGCGCAAAACGGGCTGGCTTATTGCCAAAATGTGTATGATATCGAACGTTATGAACAGCTGCGCGATATCGCGGCGGCGATGTTGAGCTATAAAACGGCGATTCCACAAGATAAGGTAAAAAATTTATTTTGCAACGAACAAGGTTATCAGACGCCGAAAGTAGATACGCGGGCGGCAATTTTTAAAGACGATAAAATTCTGTTAGTGCAGGAATCCGACGGGCTTTGGTCTTTGCCCGGCGGTTGGTGCGACGTATTGGAAAGCATTGATTCCAATACCGTAAAAGAAACCCGGGAAGAGGCGGGGCTTGATATCAATACGCAATTTATTATCGCCATTCATGATCAACACAAGCGCAATTATCCGCCTTTTGCCTATGCGGTGCTGAAAACATTTGTGATGTGCGAATTGATTGAGGGTGAATTTCGGCCGAATAGCGAAACTATAGCTTCGGACTGGTTTGCGCTTGATGAATTGCCGCCGATGGCGGAAGAAAAAAATACCCCCTCGCAGGTTGAATTATGCTTTCAGGCGCACCATAGTAAGCATTGGGTTACGCAATTTGACTAAGGATAAAAAATGCTACATTTAGTTTTAGAAGACAGACACATTATTGGTCAGGAAAAACGCCTCGGCGTGCATTCTACCGAACAGGATCACCTTGCGGTGGTATTTGAAGACGACGGCGAAACCGGCTATTTTTACGCCATCAACACGCAAGAAGCGCAACCGGTTGTCGATAGCCTTTCCGTTTATAATGTAAACGGTATCGAGAGTTTACAGGAACCCCGCCAAGTGCAAATTTGTTGGAGTGAAGACGGAAACAGAGCTTTTCTTCTGGTAAACGGTTATCCCCATGCCGCCTTTGATTTTACCCGTTTAATCGGTTATAACCACAGCAAATATCCGTTACCGGAATTAGGTAGTATGTGGTCACATGAAAATATCACTGATAAACTTGTGGAAGAATGGTTGACACCTTAATTTTTAGCGGTAAGTAAAAACTTTTCAAAAACTAACCGCACTTTTATGTACGGAGTCATGTTTTGTATCCGCATATAATCGATACACGATATATTTTATCGCACTGAAAGTAGGATGCCATGCTTGGCGTCCTTAATATGACAAGACAAAATATATTCATAATATTGGCATTTTCAAATGAGATAAATAAGATGGAATTACAGGATAAATTATTAATTGCAATGCCGAATTTACAGGATAGCTATTTTTCCCAGTCGGTGATTTATATTTGCGAACATAATGAGCAAGGCGCTATGGGATTGGTATTGAATCAGGTTACCGATCTCAGTATTGCGGAACTTGTGGCCAAATTAAATTTTATGATGGCGGACGGTCGTCATTATCCCGAAACCTATGTGTTCGCCGGCGGGCCTGTGAGTATGGATCGCGGGTTTATTTTGCATACGGCAACAGAACGTACTTTTGAGCACAGTTATCGGGTAACGGATAATCTACAGTTAACCACTTCGGAAGATGTCATTGAAACTTTCGGTACGCCTGAGGCACCGGAAAAGTATTTAGTCGCCCTTGGTTGCGCCACCTGGACATCCGGACAATTGGAAAAAGAAATCGCTGACAACGATTGGTTAGTGGTGCCGGCGAATAATCATATTTTATTCGATGTACCTTGGGCTGAACGTTGGACGGCCGCACAACAATTATTGGGTTTCCAACCGGCTAATTTGGTGGCGGAGGCAGGGTATTGTTAATGGGTATCTGTGCATTGGCTTTCGATTTCGGCACTAAAAGTATCGGTTGTGCGGTGGGGCAAAGTATTACCGGCACAGCCCAGGCTTTACCCGCATTTAAAGCGCAGAACGGTATTCCGAATTGGGATAGCATTGAAAAATGTCTGAAAGAATGGAAACCCGATGTATTAGTAGTCGGCTTGCCTTTAAATATGGACGGTACGGAGCAGGAGTTTACATCGCGGGCAAGAAAATTTGCCAACCGCCTTCACGGGCGTTTTGGTGTGAAAGTGGAATTACAGGATGAACGGCTGACTACCACGGAAGCCCGTACGGAAATTTTTCAGCGCGGTGGTTATAAAGCTTTAAATAAAAGCAAGGTTGACGGCATTTCCGCTGCGTTAATTTTAGAAAGCTGGTTTGAGCGACATTCGTAATCGTGATCCGATGTTTTATTTTGTCTTCTATGACGGTTAATAATATAAAAAGAAAAGTGCGGTAAAATTCGGTGAAATTTTACCGCACTTTTTATCTATTTAATGTCGAGCATTAAGCATAATACATTTCAAATTCTACCGGATGCGGCGTCATATTTACGCGTTCCACTTCTTTACGTTTGATAGCAACAAAGGCATCAATGAAGTCTTTGCTGAATACACCGCCTTGGATTAAAAATTCATGGTCGGCTTGTAAAGAATCAAGAGCTTCTTCCAAAGACGAACAAACTGCCGGAATTTCTTTTAATTCTTCCGGCGGTAAGTCGTATAGGTTTTTATCCATCGCATCGCCCGGATGGATTTTATTGATAATACCGTCGATACCCGCCATTAATAACGCGGCGAAAGCCAGATACGGATTTGCCAATGGATCCGGGAAGCGCGCTTCAACACGGATTGCTTTCGGGCTGGTTACCGCAGGAATACGGATGGAAGCCGAACGGTTACTTGCCGAATAAGCTAATAATACAGGCGCTTCAAATCCCGGTACTAAACGTTTATATGAGTTAGTGGTCGGGTTGGTGAACGCATTTAACGCTTTAGCGTGTTTGATAATACCGCCGATGTAATAAAGCGCGGTTTCGGAAAGACCGGCATATTTATCGCCTTGGAATACGTTTTTACCGTCTTTGCTTAATGACATATTACAGTGCATACCCGAACCGTTATCGCCGGCAAAAGGTTTTGCCATAAAGCAGGCGGTTTTACCGTATTCTAACGCAACATTTTGTACCACATATTTATAGATTTGCGTTTCGTCGGCTTTTAAGGTTAACGTATTGAATTTTGACGCAATTTCATTTTGACCGGCGGTGGCAACTTCATGGTGGTGCGCTTCAATAACTAATCCCATTTCTTCTAAAATTAAGCACATTTCGGAACGAATGTCGTGGGAATTATCAATTGGCGCGACAGCGCAATAGCCGCCTTTTTTCAACGGACGATAAGCGTTATTACCGTCTTCAAATTTACGGTTAGTATTCCATGCCGCTTCAATATCGTCGATTTTGTAAGAAACGTTATTCATTTCCGTACTGAAACGAACATCGTCAAATAAGAAGAATTCCGGCTCCGGTCCGAATAATGCTTGGTCTGCGATACCGGTTGATTTTAAATAGTTTTCGGCACGAGTCGCGATTGAACGAGGGTCTCGGTCATAGCTTTGCATGGTGTTTGGTTCGTAAACGCTACAGCGGATGGAAAGGGTAGTGATTTGTGCGAAAGGATCAATTACGGCGGTTTCCGGCATTGGCATTAAAAGCATATCGGCTTTATTAATTGCTTTCCAACCCTCAACTGAGGAACCATCGAACATTTTACCTTCTTCAAAAAAGTCTTCTAATTCATCAGCTACTAAATTAACCGGTAATGAAACACCGTGTTCTTTACCTTTAATATCGGTAAAACGAAGAAGGACAAACTTTACGTCATTGTCTTCAATTAATTTTGCAACGCGTTGAATTGCATTTGGGTTTGCCATAAACAGCTCCTGTTATTTTGCACTTAGAGTAATTAAAATTTATTAATTTTAATGGCTAAAAATAGCATATTACACAAAAAATGCAATTGCTTATAAAAGAAAATTTAATGAAAGTTTTAAATAATTAATATTAATCTAATTATATGTAAATTATCTTAAATAAAATATAAAAAATTATTTAATATGTTATTTTTTATTTCAAGTTTCCATGGATTTTATGTGATCCGAGTAGATAACAAGTCAGCAAGATCGGGCTACGACAAGATCTAATCGTATTATTTAATAGCTCATCGGATTAAAAAGTTGTATAATTTGCGACCTTTCATCGCGGACGGTATCTCAAAAGGTAGAAAAGTGCGGTGAAAAATTTGATAGATTTTAGAGCTTGCGGCGTTCCAAAAATATTTTTCTTATCGCTAAAAATAACCGATATCGCAAATCTTTTTGAAACGTCCGCAAGCCCTATATTATTCGTTAAACAATTAAGAACATTTCAAATGGCAGAATTAGATATTCATAAATTGCGCAATATCGCAATTATTGCGCACGTTGACCACGGCAAAACCACCCTCGTTGATAAACTGTTACAACAATCCGGTACATTAGAAACAGCGCGTAACGGCGATTCCGACGAGCGTGTGATGGACTCGAACGATCTGGAAAAAGAACGCGGTATTACCATTTTAGCGAAAAATACCGCCATTAACTGGAACGACTACCGCATTAATATCGTAGATACCCCGGGACACGCGGACTTCGGCGGCGAAGTGGAACGGGTACTGTCCATGGTGGATTCCGTATTACTGGTAGTGGACGCTTTTGACGGCCCGATGCCGCAAACCCGTTTTGTAACTCAAAAAGCCTTTGCCCACGGTTTGAAACCTATCGTGGTAATCAACAAAGTCGACCGCCCGGGCGCACGTCCGGACTGGGTAGTGGATCAGGTTTTTGATTTATTCGTAAACCTTGGGGCCACTGACGAACAGTTAGATTTCCCTATTATTTACGCCTCCGCCCTAAACGGCGTGGCGGGTCTGGAACACGAAGAACTGGCGGAAGATATGACGCCGTTATTCGAAGCCATCGTACAACACGTAGAACCGCCTCAAGTGGAATTGAACGCACCGTTCCAAATGCAGATTTCACAACTGGACTACAACAACTATGTGGGCGTAATCGGTATTGGTCGCATTAAACGCGGCACGGTAAAACCGAATCAGTCCGTCACTATTATCGACAGTTTCGGTAAAACCCGTAACGGCAAAATAGGTCAAGTATTGGGTCATCTGGGTTTACAACGTTACGAAGAAGATCTGGCGCAAGCCGGCGACATCGTGGCTATTACCGGATTAGGCGAATTGAATATTTCCGATACCGTTTGCGATATTAACGCGGTGGAAGCATTGCCTGCGTTAAGCGTGGACGAACCGACGGTTACCATGTTCTTCTGCGTCAATACCTCGCCGTTCTGCGGTCAGGAAGGGAAATTCGTCACTTCACGGCAAATTCTCGAACGTTTAAATAAAGAATTGGTTCACAACGTAGCCTTACGGGTAGAAGAAACACCGAATCCGGACGAATTCCGGGTATCCGGTCGCGGCGAATTGCATTTATCGGTGTTAATCGAAAATATGCGTCGCGAAGGTTACGAATTAGCGGTGTCCCGCCCGAAAGTTATCTATAAAGAAGAAAACGGTCACAAACAGGAACCCTTCGAACAAGTCACCATTGATATTGAAGAACAACATCAGGGCGCGGTAATGGAAGCTTTAGGCATCCGTAAGGGCGAAGTGAAAGACATGAGCCCGGACGGCAAAGGCCGTACCCGTTTGGAATACGTTATCCCAAGTCGCGGTTTAATCGGTTTCCGTAACGAATTTATGACCATGACATCCGGTACCGGCTTGCTTTATTCAAGCTTCAGCCATTACGATGATGTCAAACCGGGCGAAATCGGCCAGCGCAAAAACGGCGTACTGATTTCTAACGCTACCGGTAAAGCTCTGGCTTATGCTTTATGGGGTTTACAGGAACGCGGTAAATTAATGGCGGAACACGGTCAGGAAGTGTACGAAGGTCAGATTATCGGTATTCACAGCCGGACTAACGACTTAACGGTAAACTGCCTGCAAGGTAAAAAATTAACCAATATGCGCGCCTCCGGTAAAGACGACGCCATTCAGTTAACCACGCCAATCAAGTTAACTCTGGAACAGGCCATTGAATTTATTGACGACGACGAATTGGTGGAAGTCACCCCACAATCCATCCGTATCCGTAAAAAACTGTTAACGGAAATGGATCGCAAACGTGCCAACCGTACCACCACCAGTACCAGCACGCATTAATTCAAAACTTTAATAAAATAACCGCACTTTTGGGGCCAGCTCAAAGTGCGGTTATTTTTTTAGGAATTTTGTGTTAAATAATCCAACACCACCCGATGATGTTCACCGGTTTTAAATTTAGTAAACACCTGCTCAATAACACCTTTTTCATCAATTAAGAAGCTGATACGGTGGATGCCGTCGTAAATTTTCCCCATAAATTTCTTTTCGCCCCATACGCCGAATTGTTCGGCGACTTGATGATTTTCGTCGGATAATAAGGTGAAGTTTAACTCTTTCTTTTCTGCAAATTGGGCGAGTTTTTTCGGTGAGTCCGGGCTGATACCTAGAATTACGACGCCTGATTTATCCAGTTCCGCTTTGGCATCGCGCAGTCCGCAGGCTTGGGTTGTGCAGCCCGGAGTTAGGGCTTTCGGGTAGAAATAAACCAGCACTTTTTTGCCTTGAAAGTCCGTCAGTGAAACGGTTTCATTATGTTGGTTTGACAGGCTAAAGTGCGGTGCAAAATCGCCGATTTTTAATGTATTCATAACTTTTTCCTTAGAAATTTGATTTCAACTGCAAAATTTAAAAAAATCACTTGCAAAGTGTAACGATTTTGGCGAACCTAAACAACACATCAAAATATTTTAGCTTCAAACACGACAAGAGAGGTTTTTATGTCATCAACACGTCCTTTATTTTACGGTAGTATCGTTGCGCTTATTACGCCTATGGATAGCCATGGCGAAGTTAATTATGACGAATTAAAAAAATTAGTTGAATACCATATTGCCAGCGGCACTCATGCTATTGTTTCGGTGGGAACAACAGGGGAGTCCGCTACTTTAAGTATTGATGAAAATGTAAAAACCATTCAAAAGACCGTTGAGTTCGCGGCAGGCCGTATTCCCGTTATCGCGGGTACGGGCGCTAATGCAACCAGCGAAGCCATTACGATGACGAAATTATTGAATAACAGCGGTGTTGCCGGTTGCTTGTCTGTTGTGCCTTACTATAATAAACCGACTCAAGAAGGGATGTATCAACATTTTAAAGCTATTGCCGAGTGTACGGATCTTCCGCAAATTCTTTATAACGTACCGGGACGTACCGGTAGCGATATGAAACCTGAAACCGTGGGTCGTTTATCTAAAATTGAAAATATTGTGGCGATTAAAGAAGCTACGGGTGATGTGAGTCGTGTAAAACAAATTAAAGAATTAGCCGGCGACGATTTTATTTTCCTGAGCGGCGATGACGCTACCGGATTAGAAAGCATTAAATTAGGCGGGCAGGGCGTGATTTCCGTAACTAATAACCTCGCAGCGGCGGATATGGCTAAAATGTGTGAATTGGCGCTTGCCGGTAATTTTGATGAAGCGGAGGCGATTAATCAGCGCTTAATGGGATTACATCATGATTTATTTATTGAAGGTAATCCGATTCCGGTAAAATGGGCGGCCTATAAATTAGGTTTGATCAAAGAACCCGTATTGCGTCTACCGTTAACCACATTGAGCGAAGCGGCGCAGCCGAAAGTGCTTGAAGCATTAAAACAAGCGGGCTTGATTTAATCCGAATTATCTTTTAATCCCCTGGCCCTTGCCGGGGGATTGTTATTTATGAGAATTCACCCCATGAATTGGCAGTGTAAAACCTTTAATCAATTAAGCAATATTGAGCTTTACCAAATTCTGCAATTGCGCAGCGATGTGTTTGTTATTGAACAACAATGTATTTACCGGGATATGGATAATAAGGATCTTTTAGCCTCTCATTTGTTTTTAAGCAAAGACAATCAAATTGTTGCCTATTGCAGGCTGTTGCCTAAGGGCGTTTCCGTGGCGGATGCCGCTATCGGGCGGGTGATTATTCATGAGAAATACCGAGGGCGGCATCTTGCCCATAAAATGATGGGTAAGGCGATAGATATTATTATTCATGAATGGCATGAGAATAAAATCTATGTGCAGGCGCAGGAATATTTGCAAGGATTTTATCAGTCGTTAGGCTTTAAAGCCACCTCAGATGTTTATTTGGAAGATGAAATCCCGCATTTGGATATGTATTGGGAAAGTTAAACTTTTCCCCGCCTTTGCTGTCAAAGTGCGGTATCTTTTTACAAAGTTTTAATAAGAATAGGATGATTTATGAAAAAATGGCTCTTATCTGTTGCAGTTTTAGCGACCGTTACCGCTTGCTCATCAAGCAATGAATCTCGTCAGGTAGCAAATGATAGCTATGAGAAAAATGCGGAATCAAAAATCAATTTTTCACCATTAGCAACAGGCGGAGTTACCATTGTCGGTCAGGATAATAAATATCAACTGCCGACAACCAATATCAGCAAAGGGCCGGCAGTGGATATTCGTCCGCCGACAACGCCGATGTCAATTATCGGTAATTCGGTGGCTCAATTCGACGGCGAACGCGCCTCAATTGTGTATCCGGCAGCGAAAAGCGCGGTTTATAACTTAGATCAGGTCGCCCGTTTATTAAAAGAAGAAAATATTGAGTTTACCCGTCAGGAAAATAAATTACTGACCGATTGGGCGCCGACCGGGCGTGTTGATGAAGTGGGGGATGTCAAATTGCGTTATCTGATTGAGCAGCTTGGTAATAAAGAAGCCAACGCGCTTTCCGTCACCGTGCTTGAGGCCAAACGTAACGAGATTATTTTCACCCCTTCCGTGACGGATAAACAGCGTTATACTTCCGATCGCCTAAACAACTTTGTGGGTAACTTAAATCATGCTTATCGTACGCAAATGGCACAAACGGCACCGGTCGCTACATCAAACGGCGCTATTCAAGCGGAAATTGTTACCGACGGTAATAACCGAACCGCATTAGGGTTAACGTCAAGTTTTGCCCAATCATGGGAAAAACTCGGTCAGGTATTACCTGAATTGGGCTTTGATATTGATGAGGAAACGGCGGGTCGCGGTTATCGGGTATTAAAATACAAACCGGTAGACGATAGCCAATGGGCGCGTTTGGGCGTGAATAAGCCCGAATTGGAGAAAGGCGAATATTCAATGCAGTTAAGCGCTTACGGCAATCAAAGCGCAGTGGTGTTAATGGATGAAGACAAAGCCGCATTAGAAGGCGATAAAGCCCAAGCCGTGTATAAAGCGCTGCAGGTTCTGATGACTAAATAGTTTCTGCAGAATCATAATCAGACAACACCCCGTCGGGAGTAATCCGATGGGGTATTTTTTGGCAAAAATTTTCTCTTTTTTGACCGCACTTTGAACTTTCCGGCGAATTTTTTATCAAAATAGTGCATGATGAATCGTTTCATGCACTATTTATATAAGGATTATTTATGAAAACGAATTTAAAATTAGGCTTGCTTATCGGTGCTTTAGGATTATTTTCGACCGGTGCAATGGCGGCCCATCTGCCTGATGAAATTTATCAACCGCGCGGTGCAAAAGTGATTAAAGCGGATCGCCAGGGCAAAGGTGAATTTGAGGTTGAATTTCGTTTAGACGCCCGTGAACATCGTATTCCCGTATTGGCGGAGAAAGCGATTTCCCATGCCAGATATCATGGATTTCGTTTAGTTGAAAGTGAAATTGAGCATGATGATGCCGATTTAAAATTTAAACGCGGTGATCAGGAAATGGATATTGAAATCGAATTAAAAGATCATCATCGTATTGAATATAAAGCCGAACTTGATTTAGATAAAAATTAGTTCGGAAATAACAGAAAATCCGCGGTTTGTCGCGGATTTTTCTATTTTATAAACTTGAAAAATCCGATACAACCCCAATCTAACCAACAAATTTCGATAAAAAAGGATATAACATGACTACAATCGTATGTGTACGTAAAAATGGTAAAGTCGCCATTGGCGGCGACGGCCAAGCAACCTTGGGAAACTGTGTGGAAAAGGGAACCGTGCGTAAAGTACGTCGTTTATATAAAGATAAAGTGGTCACTGGTTTTGCAGGCTCAACGGCGGACGCTTTTATTCTGCGCGATTTATTTGAAAAGAAATTGGAATTGCATCAAGGGCATTTAGTCAAAGCGGCGGTGGAGCTGGCGAAAGAATGGCGAACCGAACGTTCGTTACGCCGTTTGGAAGCAATGATGATTGTCGCTAATGAAAGCGAATTTTTGCTTGTATCCGGCAGCGGTGATGTGATTGAACCCGAATTTGACGTGTTAGCCATTGGTTCCGGCGGTAATTTTGCAAAATCGGCCGCCCTTGCATTATTGCGCACAAATAACGAACTAAGTGCCGCTGAAATTGTAAAACAAGCTTTAATTATTGCCGGTGATATTGATATTTATACTAATCATAATCACGTTATCGAAGAAGTTTAAAACCGAATAACTTCCTTGCTGTTGCGTTGAGCGGTTTGTTTTAGTTTTTTAAAAAGTGCGGTTAATATTTTAAAAATTTTGAGAATTAGGAATACATTATGTCAATGACACCTCGTGAAATCGTATCTGAATTGGATGCGCATATTATCGGTCAAAACGAAGCAAAACGTGCGGTGGCAATTGCTTTACGTAATCGCTGGCGCCGTATGCAGCTGCCGGAAGATCTGCGTCAGGAAATCACACCTAAGAATATTTTAATGATTGGGCCGACCGGGGTCGGTAAAACGGAAATCGCCCGTCGCTTGGCAAAATTAGCCAATGCACCCTTTATTAAAGTGGAAGCCACAAAATTTACCGAAGTCGGATATGTGGGTAAAGAAGTGGATTCGATTATCCGCGATCTTGCCGATATTTCAATGAAACTGGTACGCCAGCAGGCGGTGGAAAAAAACCGCATGAAAGCGCAGGATGCGGCGGAAGACCGCATTTTAGACGTGTTGCTGCCGCCGGCAAAAGATCAATGGGGTAATGTGCAGGAAACGGGTAACGCTTCAACCCGTCAGGTATTCCGCAAAAAATTACGTGAGGGGCAGTTGGATGAGCGGGAAATCGAGATTGATATTTCAACGCCTGTTAACGTTGAGATAATGACGCCGCCGGGTATGGAAGATATGACTTCTCAACTTCAATCTTTATTTGAAGGAATGTCGCCGAATAAAACCAAAAAGCGCAAAATGAAAATTAAAGACGCGTTAAAAGTAATGCTGGATGAAGAAGCGGCAAAATTGGTTAATCCTGAGGAATTGAAACAAAAAGCCATTGAAGCGGTAGAGCAGCACGGCATTGTGTTCATTGACGAGATAGATAAAATCTGTAAAAAAGGCGAACATAGCGGCGGTGATGTTTCCCGCGAAGGCGTACAACGGGATTTATTGCCGATTATTGAAGGTTCGACCGTTAATACCAAACACGGCATGGTGAAAACCGACCATATTCTTTTTATCTGTTCAGGCGCTTTCCAAGTAGCTCGTCCGTCGGATTTATTGCCTGAATTACAAGGGCGTTTGCCGATTCGCGTTGAATTAAAATCACTGACAAAAGAAGATTTTGAACGTATTTTAACGGAACCTAACGCATCGTTAACCTTGCAATATCGCGAATTGATGAAAACGGAAGGGGTTGATATTGAGTTTACTCAGGACGGTATCAGCAAAATTGCCGAGTCGGCATTCCGAGTGAATGAGAAAACCGAAAATATCGGCGCCCGTCGTTTACATACTGTTTTGGAACGCTTAATGGACGGTATTTCATTTGATGCAAGCGAACGTGCCGGTGAGAAAGTGGTGATCGATGAAAAATACGTTTCAGACGCGTTGAATGATGTTGTGGAAAATGAAGATTTAAGCCGTTTTATTTTATAATCGGAATTGATAAAAGTGCGGTGAAAATTCAGCAAATTTTACCGCACTTTTAAAATTTTTCTCCAATAATAATGCCCGCTTATGCGGGCATTATTTTATGGACGATTAACTTATCGGTTTGCCCAATTGGCGATTTTATTGCTTTCTTTGTTATCGGCTTTTTGTTCCAAAGCAAGTGCCGGCTTTTCGATAACTTCTTCAGTTGACAGGCGGTTTACCGCCATTGCCGCTTTTAATCCTTCTTCACGAACCCGTTTTGCCGATTCCGTGTCTTTTACCTGTTCGAACACATAAGCCGCCATGGTTGCATCGCTCGGATCTAATTTATCCTGACCGGAAACCACTTGTTTAAAGCATTCGCTGGCTTTGTTGAAGTCGTTATTGCGCACATATAAATAACCTAAAGCGCGGTTTAAGCAACATTGATGTTCCGCAGGTGTTGATGACATACGCTTTTCCAGCAATTTCACTAACTTACTGTTATCGGTTGCTTGCAGTTTTGTCATTAGATTAAAGAATTTTCCGGCAAGGTCTTTGTTCTCATCAACTTTTTTAAACGCATCTAAACTGATTTCATAAGCCGAATCATGATCGTTACAGTCGATTAAACGACTGATTAATGCGAGCTTCACATAGAAATCGTTACGACGCTTGCGAGATTGATCTTCCCACCAGGCAAGCAAACCGTCCGCACCTTCTTCGTTCATGATTTCATCAAGCAAACCGTCTTCGGTTTTACGTTGTAGATCAATAAATTCTTTCTGTGTATATAAACCGCTACTTTCTACAGTCGATAAAATATTATCCAAGGTAGAATAGGCTTTTGAGCGCAAATAAATTTCAGTGGCTAATTTTAAGACTTCCGGATTGCGCGGCGCCATTTCCAATACGCTATCTACCGAGCTGCGAGCCGCCGGCAGTTTATTTTGTTGTAATAAAATTTTGGTACGAGCCAATTCCACCAATAAATTATCGGAACCCGCCAATTCGGTGGCTTCAATTAAGTAACGGTTGGCGCTGAATTCATCGCCTCGTTGTTGTGCCGCTTCCGCCGCTTTAATGAAATTCAGGATTGGTTCCGCGGAATGTTTAGCATTTTTACCGATTAATTTTTCCGCTTTGGAATAATCCCCTTCCGTCATCCGCATTAAACCTTCAAGAGTTTGGCGTTGCGCTTTATTACGTTTACGTTTGGAGAAAAACGTATAAGTGGCGTTACTCCATTTGAAGAAATGGCTGATTGCCCATTCCAGTATATAAACAACCGCCATGGCGGCAATAAACAGAATGATTAAGGTGGTAATCGACATTTCAATATTATAATTACCCGTAGCGATTAATATGTATCCCTGCTTGCCGGAGAGATAAGGACCCGCTACTAAACCGGCTAATAATGCCAGCATCAGAAATAAAACTTTAAACATAATCTATTTCCTTATTGTTGAGGTTCTACCGGCACCGGTTCGCTTGTCGCCGGCACATTTTGTTCGGTTTCCGGTGCGGCGCCCGTTTCGTTATTTTCCGTTAAGCCTTTATCTACGGAAAGCTCGACTTTTTTCACTTCATGCACTTGTTTATTCAGTAATTGATCTAAGGCGTTTAAGCTTTCCAGGCGTTCCGGCACATCTACATAAATAGATTGTTCGGATAATTCGTCAATATTTTTTAAGAAGTTTTTAGCCAGATCGGAATTGGTATCGAAATAACTTCTGATCCAGGAACTTACCGCTTCAAGGGATTGTTTGTACAATTCGTTTTGCTGGCGCGGTACGGCTAAAATGGCAATTTGCAAACGCAAACGGATATTTTCACGCAGATAAATATCCTGATTCGGCGCCAATAATTCTTTTTTGCTTGAATTGGTCGGGGTGACTCGCACAAAATGATTCAAAAAAGAGACCGCACTTTTTTTCAGATTATTCTGCCAATCGCCCACGGAATCGGTGACCGCTGCGCTGTTTTCCTGATCGTCAAAGTCTATATTCAGCACGGTTAATTCATCAAGGCTGTTTGCTAATTGAGAAAGGCGTTGCATAATCGCATTTTGGTCAACGTTGTTTAAGGCAAGCAGTTGTTTGAGATCGTTATTTAACGCGCTTCTGATGGCGGAAGCCTGAGGCGTGGCGACTTTTTCTAACGCTTCGTCGGCTAATTTAATGAGAGAAATACTGGTATCCACATCATGATCGACCACAAGTTTGCGCAAGGCATTGGTTAACAAAAAGTCCGCTTCGGATAATAACCAATCGTTCGGCTGTTCCGCTTTTACCGAATTGCTGACGGCATTGATTTGCGATTGCAGGCTTAATAAAGCCTGATCTTTTGCCGTGATTTCACGTTGCAGAACGGCAATTTTATCCGCATTGGTTTGATTATTTTCGTTAACCAATTTAAGAATATGCTCTTTGGTTTGCTCAAAATCAGGCGATTCGGCGGTCGCTCCCGGTTGTTGGGATTGAAGTGCGGTCAGTTTTTGCTGAATTTGCTGCACTTGTTGCTGACCGAAATAATAGCCGGCACCGCCCACGCCTAATGCAATCAGGATTGCCAACAGCCCCAATGCCGAGCCACCTTTTTTAACGACGACAGGCTCTGGAGTGCGGTTGTTTTTTGAGTTTTTTTCTGAACTGTCCGCTTTTATCGCGTCTGTTGCTTTGTTTTCAACAATTTCCACGGTTTCCACATTTTCAGTTTGCTTATCTGTCATATTTATAACCTTTTATTTTAAGAAGTTAACGTTAAAATGGTTTGCAATAAGGTATTGTTATCGGCTTTGGGCGATACGACAATATCCGTCCAGCCGAATTTTCTCGCCATATTTTCAATTCTTGTGCTGACTACAACGAGCTGACAACTACGTAACCAATCATATTCGTTTTCCGGCACAAATTGAATCAATGTATTCAGCAGCTCACCGCTTGTTACTACAATAGTTTGAATCCCGGCCCGTTTGCAAATGCTGGTTTGTTCAACATTATCGTAATCAATAGGTTGGCGCTGGTAACATTCTAATATATCAATGTCGCCGCCACGAGCCAGAACCTGTTGCGGGAATAATTCGCGCCCGCTATTGCCGCGTAACAGGAGTACGTTTTTTCCTTTCAGATTTTGCATTTGCGCTAAAGCAAGCATTCCTTCGCTGTTTTCGGACAGGAAGGGATAATGTACGGGTTGCTCGCTTAGACTGCTAAAATGTAATGCGGTTTGCTGCCCGACGGTAAAGTATTGTAAATCCGTACGCCAATGAAAGCCCGTATTTTGCAAGGTTTCTGCGGCAAAATCCACCGCACTTTGCGATACGGCAACTACATAATCATTCGGTTTTAACTGGTTGAATTTATTGGGCAGATCGTTTAATTCCCGCCCGGCGGTAATGTTAAAAAACGGCAGATGCAACGCGGCAACACCGGATTTATTTAACATATCAACGAGTTGAATTCCTTTTTCAGCCGGACGAGTTACTAACACTGCCATAAATTAATCCTGATAAACCGATTTTAAAATTTTATCCGCACCTTGCTGCAGTAAATCTTCAGCAATTTGTACACCTAAAACTTCGGCATTTTCGACCGCACTTTTACCTTCGGCACGAATGATTTGGGAACCGTCGGTTGCGCCTACCAGTGCGCGCAGAAATACTTCGCCGTTTTTTACCTGTGCAAATCCGCCGATTGGCACTTGGCAACCGCCTTGTAAACGGTTATTCATAGCGCGTTCGGCTAATACGCAAATAGTGGTTTCCTGATGAGCCAGAGGCGCTAATAAACTTTGTACCAGCTCGTCATCCACTCGACACTCAATTCCTACCGCACCTTGTCCCGCCGCAGGCAAAGAAACATCCGTTTCGATAAAAGAAGCGATACGTTCCGCCATGCCTAAGCGAATTAAACCGGCGGAAGCTAAAATAATTGCGTCATAATCGCCGTTATCTAACTTGCTTAAACGGGTTCCCACATTACCGCGTAATGAGCGAATATCCAAATCCGGACGCAAGCTCTTTAATTGACATTGGCGACGCAAGCTGGAAGTGCCTACAATCGCACCTTGCGGCAGTTCCGCCAAACTGCGGTATTTATTGGAAACAAAGGCATCGCGCGGATCTTCCCGTTTACAGATAACGCTTAAGCCCAGCCCTTGCGGAAATTCCATCGGCACGTCTTTCATAGAATGTACGGCAATGTCCGCTTCATGATTCAGTAAAGCATGTTCCAATTCTTTAACGAACAACCCTTTGCCGCCGATTTTAGCTAAAGGCGTGTCGAGAATAACGTCGCCTTTTGTGACCATAGTGACTAATTCCACTTGCAGATCGGGATAAAGAGCGGTTAAACGATCTTTTACGTAATTAGCCTGCCATAGTGCCAATGGGCTTTGGCGGGTTGCTATTTTTAAATGGTTTTTATTATTCATAGAGTAATTTTATTACATATTACAAATAGCTATATCCTATCACCGTTAGTTGAAAAAGTCAGTCTCTTTGAGAGAATTACGATCTTGTTTGCTTTCATATATTGACAGTGATAGAGTAGCGAATTGTTGCTATTCTTTTTAGGCTTTCATGAAATACGATCTCCAGTTTGCTAAAAAACAGGTTGACGATTTACATCGGCTGCGTGTCGAACGGGTTTTGCAAGGCTCTACCGCAGATTTCCAACATGTTTTTCAATTAATTGCATTATTATTACATCTGAATCACCCCGCATTGCCGGGTTATGTGACAGATGCGCCTGCCGGTGTCGCACATTTCAAATTATCGGATTATCAAAAAAATTTTCTGGCTCAACAATTCCCTACAGGCTTTGATTTTGTTCGATTAGAGCAAGAATCTAATGCTCATCAACAGGAAAAAACGCCCATTTACGGGGTTTATGTGATGGGTAGTATCGCTTCTATTTCGCAAACCGCCAAATCGGATTTGGATACCTGGGTTTGTCACAGTCCGGATTTAACACCCTATGCACTTAATAAATTACAACAAAAAACGCAATTGTTAAAAATTTGGGCCAAGAAATTTAATACGGATATTACCTTGTTTTTGATGGATGAATTTTATTTCAACCATTACCGTTATTCGAATACGTTAAGCGTTGAGAATTGCGGCAGTGCGCAGCATATGCTATTGCTTGACGAATTTTATCGTTCCGCTATCCGTTTGGCGGGTAAACCTTTACTTTGGCTGCATCTTAATGTTGAAAATGAAGCGGATTATGGAAAAGAAGTACAGCGTTTGCAGCAAACTAAACAAATTAACCGTGCGGACTGGATTGATTTCGGCGGATTAGGCGCCTTTTCCGCCAACGAATATTTTGGCGCCAGTCTTTGGCAGCTTTATAAAGGGATCGACTCGCCTTATAAATCCGTGTTGAAAATCGTCTTGCTGGAGTCTTATTCCTGGGAATATCCGAATGCAAAATTAATTTCGGTGCAATTCAAACAACAGCTTTTTAATTCAAAAGTAATAAAAGAACAATCTTTTGACGCTTATTTAGCTATGCTTGAACGGGTAACGGAATATTTAACCAAATTAAAAGATGAAAAACGGTTGGATTTTATTCGTCGTTGTTTTTATATCAAGGTTACGGAAACCGTACGTGAGCGCCCGTTAGCGCCTTGGCGGGCTAAAATTCTGAAAAATCTGACCGCACAATGGGGCTGGTCAGAGGAAACTATTAAACATTTAAACCGTATTCATACCTGGAAAATTCGTTCGGTTCGGGAAACTCATAACAAACTGATTCGCGTGCTGATGCTAAGTTATCGAAATTTGGTCAATTTTGCCCGTAAACATAATGTGAACGCCAGTATTGCACCGCAGGATATCAGTATTCTGACCCGTAAACTCTATACGGCGTTTGAAGTGCTGCCCGGCAAAGTGACGTTAATGAATCCGCAATTGGCGTTGGATTTGTCGGAAAAAAATCTAACTTTTATTGAAGTGACGGAAGAACACGGCGTGAAACCGGGCTGGTATGTAGTCAATCAAATGCCGTCGGTGGTTTATCCGTCACAAAACCGTTATATTGAGTATAATCCTATATTAATCAAGTTGATTGCATGGACGTATTTTAACGGTTTACTCACCAGCAAAACCAAAGTGCATATTTCCAGCACTCATGTGGATATTGAAAAAATTAACCAGTGTATTACGGATTTGCGAGTTTCGTTTCCCGTCAAAGTATCGCCGCCTACCGATGAAGAATTAACTCATCCTTGCGAGATTCGAAGTCTTGCGGTAATGATTAATTTAACTAAGGATCCGACTCCCTATTCGGATATTAACCGTACGGAAATTCAACAAAGCGATTTGTTTAGTTTAGACGGCGAAAACGAAAGTCTGATTGGCAGTGTAGATTTGCTGTATCGTAATAAATGGAATGAAATTAAGACATTACATTACGAAGGCGATAAAGCCATGCTTTCCGCATTGAAAGTGTTATCCAATAAAATACATCGCGGCTCGGGTGTGCCGGAATCGGTGAATGTGTTTTGTTATAATCAATATTATCAGGAAGAAATTTCCGAGTTAGTCGTCGGGCTATTAAACAAATGTATCAGTATTCAGCTTGGTACGACTCAGTTGCCGATGAGTAGCGTTCCGCGGATGACCGGTAAAAACTGGAAATTATTTTTTGAGGAACATGACGCGACCTTACATCAGCCGCAAACCGAACCTGCATTTATCTCGCAGGTTATTGCCGAACAAAAACAAGTGAAGGTAAAAAGAAACCAACCTTATAAACATTTGCTTAATTATCCTCGCCAAATTGACTCTTTTGCCAGTGAGGGTTTTTTACAGTTCTTTTTTGAAGACAATGAAGACGAAACCTTTAATGTTTATATTTTAGACGAAAATAATCGTCTTGAAATTTACCGTCAGTGTGACGGCAGTAAAGAACAAAAAATTCGTGAGATTAGTCAAATTTATAATTTATCGGGCTCGGATCAAAACGATAATCACTATAAAATAATCAAGCGTGATTTTAATTATCCGCAATTTTATCAATTAAAACATCAACAAAAAGGCATCCTTATTTTACCGTTCAGCGGTTCTTGCATGGTATAGCATGGGGATATTGTTTTATAATCGTCAAGGTGAGAAATATGAGTGAAAAAACCAAAGTAATTGTTATCGATGATCACCCGCTAATGCGTCGCGGTATCAAGCAACTGATTGAACTGGAAGAACAGTTTGAAGTTGTAGGTGATGCCGGTAGTGGTAATGAGGGCGTCGAGCTTGCAATTAAAACTTCACCGGATTTAATTATTCTTGATTTAAATATGAAAGGTTTGTCCGGTTTAGATACATTAAAAGTACTGCGCCAGGAAGGTGTTGACGCTCGTATTGTTATTCTGACCGTATCGGATTCGAAAGCGGATATTTATGCTTTGATTGATGCCGGCGCGGACGGTTATTTATTAAAAGATACGGAACCTGACACATTACTCGCTCAAATTAAACAAATTGCACAAGGTGAAATTATCTTAAGTGATTCAATTAAAAATTTATTGGTTGAACGCCATCCGGCTCACGAGCCGATCCATGCGCTTACTGATCGTGAAATGGACGTATTGCAACTTATCGCAACCGGGCTCTCCAATAAACAAATTGCGGCGCAATTATTTATTTCGGAGGAAACCGTCAAAGTACATATCCGTAATTTATTACGTAAACTCAATGTACATTCGCGTGTCGCCGCCACCGTACTTTACCTTGAATACAAAGGCTCATAATAAATACAATTAAATTTTGAAACCGGCTTATCCGCAGCCGGTTTTTTTATTCGCATTATATTGATGTTATGCACACCATCATATGATTTTAACGGACGTCATACATGGTGTCCGCAGTAATGTTTCATCTGAATATTTCATTATTAAAATTTTCTTTGATCCAGTTCACAAATTTAAAATTTGTTATTTTCCATTCCTAATAAATTTGATTAGACTTCTTCATCGAAACGTTTCGATAGATAAAACGTCAAAAGGGATAAATAAAATGAAAAAAACAACCATTTTAAACGCTCAACTTTCTTATTCCATCGCTACATTGGGTCATACCGACGGGCTTTGTATTTGTGATGCAGGGTTACCGATTCCTGATTGTGTCGAACGCGTGGACTTAGCTCTTACAAGAGGTACTCCCGGTTTTCTGGAGACTTTATACTGTATTACGCAGGAAATGTTTGTTGAGCGCGTAGTTATCGCTGAAGAAGTTAAACAAAAAAATCCGCAAATTTTGACCGCACTTTTAGAACATTTCAAAACATTAGAAGTGGAGCAAGGTAATCAAATTCAAGTGGATTATGTTTTGCATGAACGGTTTAAACAACTCACTCATGAAAATAAAGCCATTGTTCGCACGGGTGAATGTTCTCCTTATGCTAATGTAATTCTTTATTCCGGCGTGCCGTTTTAATAGGTAATTCTTATGCAAAAACAAACCTTATTAAATATTCAAGGCATTGATAAATCCTTTCCGGGAGTTAAAGCGTTAAGTAACGCTTGTTTGTCGGTTTATGCTGGGCGGGCTATGGCGTTAATGGGTGAAAACGGCGCTGGTAAATCAACCTTAATGAAAGTACTTACAGGGATTTATAGTAAAGATGCGGGAACCATTGAGTATCTCGGTCAGGCGGTAGCCTTTAAAGGACCGAAAGATTCGCAGGAAGCGGGTATTAGCATTATCCACCAAGAATTAAACTTAGTGGGGAATTTGACTATCGCGGAAAATATTTTTTTAGGGCGTGAGTTTACTAATGCTTTTGGTGCTATTGACTGGAAAAAAACTTATGCGGAAGCGGATAAATTACTTGTGCGATTAAATGTTTCCCACGACAGCCATCAGCTTTGTTCGAAACTTTCTATCGGCGAGCAGCAAATGGTGGAAATTGCCAAAGCATTAAGTTTTGAATCTAAAGTCATCATTATGGACGAACCGACCGATGCCTTGACCGATACGGAAACCGAGGCACTTTTTAAGGTTATCCGCGAATTAAAAGCCGAACAACGGGGTATCGTTTATATTTCTCACCGGATTAAAGAAATTTTTGAGATTTGTGACGATGTGACCGTATTGCGTGACGGACAGTTTATCGGCGAACGAGAAGTCGCCCAATTAACGGAAGATACGTTAATTGAGATGATGGTGGGACGTAAGCTGGAAGAACAATATCCGCATATTGAAATCCAGAAAGGTGATGTTCGCCTTGAAGTTAACGGATTATCCGGCAGCGGTGTGCATGATGTCAGTTTCAAATTACATAGCGGTGAAATCCTCGGCGTTTCCGGTTTAATGGGGGCGGGGCGTACGGAATTAATGAAAGTGCTTTACGGTGCGTTACCAATGGAAAAAGGCGAGGTAAAACTCAACGGTAAACTTATTGGTAATCATTGTCCACAAGACGGTTTGGATAACGGTATTGTGTATATTTCCGAAGATCGTAAAGGCGACGGGCTGATTCTAGGTATGTCGGTAAAAGAAAATATGTCGCTTACCGCATTGGATCATTTCTCCCGAGCAGGCAGTATTCGCCATGATTCCGAACAGCTTGCGGTGGACGATTTTATTTTAATGTTTAATATCAAAACACCGAGCCGCGATCAGCAAATAGGTTTGCTTTCGGGCGGAAATCAACAAAAAGTTGCTATTGCCAAAGGTTTAATGACTCGTCCGAACGTCTTGATTTTAGACGAACCGACCCGTGGTGTGGATGTCGGGGCAAAAAAAGAAATTTATCAGTTAATTAATAAATTTAAACAAGACGGGTTAAGTATTATTTTGGTTTCATCGGAAATGCCGGAAGTGTTGGGAATGTCCGACCGTATTTTAGTGATGCACGAAGGTAAAATCAGTGCGGAATTTTCACGAGATGAAGCGACTCAAGAAAAATTATTAGCTGCAGCTATCGGCAAAAGTGCGGTGTAAAAAAGGAAAATTTTATGACAACGAAAAATAATCAATTCCAATTGGGGAAATTTCTGTTAGAACAACGTTCTATCGTGGCATTACTGATTTTGATTGCTATTGTATCCTTTATCAATCCGGATTTTTTTACCATTGATAATATTCTGAATATTTTGCGCCAAACTTCGGTAAACGCCATTATTGCAGTAGGAATGACCTTTGTGATTTTAATTGCGGGTATTGATCTTTCCGTCGGTTCCGTTTTGGCACTAACAGGTGCGGTAGCCGCAACTATGGTCGGTTCGGAACTTTCCATGTTATTAGTGATTCCGGTTACCTTATTGTTAGGTACGTTACTTGGCGGGATCAGTGGTGTTATCGTAGCCAAAGGTAAAGTTCAGGCCTTTATCGCCACACTGGTTACTATGACTTTATTACGCGGCGTTACTATGGTTTACACCGATGGTCGCCCAATCGGCACGGGCTTTTCCGATGCGGCGGATAGTTTTGCCTATTTAGGTACCGGTTATTTATTTGGTATTCCAGTACCGATTTGGTTAATGGCAATTGTGTTTGCCGTGGCTTGGTATGTACTTAAGCACATGCGTATCGGGCGTTATATTTATGCCTTGGGCGGCAATGAGTCGGCGACTCAACTTTCAGGTATTAACGTTAATAAAATTAAAATCTTTGTTTTTGCGGTAAGCGGTTTTTTATCCGCACTTGCAGGCTTAATTGTGACTTCTCGCCTTTCTTCCGCACAACCTACCGCCGGTGTTTCTTATGAATTGGATGCAATTGCTGCGGTTGTTGTGGGCGGAACCAGCTTAATGGGCGGTAAAGGTCGCGTTATGGGAACTCTAATTGGTGCGTTAATTATCGGCTTCTTAAATAACGCATTAAATTTATTAGATATTTCATCTTACTATCAGATGATTGCTAAAGCGTTAGTTATCCTTGTTGCTGTTCTTGCAGATAACTATTTAGGTAGTAAAAAAGCGTAGTTAATTATTTTGGGTATAGTGATATACCTATCAAATCAATTTAAACAACTAGGAGAAACCCTATGAAAACATTTAAAAAATTAGCTTCAACTCTTGCACTGACAGCACTTTTCAGCAGTGCGGCAATAGCACAGGATACTATCGCGTTAACCGTATCTACCTTAGATAATCCGTTCTTTGTTTCTTTAAAAGACGGCGCCCAAAAGAAAGCGAATGAATTGGGTTACAAATTAGTGATATTAGACTCACAAAACGACCCGGCAAAAGAACTTTCTAATGTAGAAGATTTAACGGTTCGCGGTGCAAAAGTATTGCTGATCAATCCGACTGATAGTGAAGCGGTGAGCAATGCCGTTGCTATCGCCAACCGTAATAACATTCCGGTTATTACTTTAGACCGCGGCGCCGCCAAAGGTAAAGTTGTTAGCCATATCGCCTCTGATAACGTAGCCGGCGGTAAAATGGCGGGTGATTTCATCGCCCAAAAATTAGGCGAAGGTGCAAAAGTTATTCAATTGGAAGGATTAGCTGGTACTTCGGCGGCGCGCGAACGCGGCGAAGGTTTTAAACAAGCCATTGAAACCCATAAATTTGACGTATTGGCGAGTCAGCCGGCTGACTTTGATCGCACTAAAGGATTGAACGTAACTGAAAACTTATTGACAAGCAAAGGTGCGGTGCAAGCGATTTTTGCACAAAATGATGAAATGGCATTAGGTGCGTTACGTGCAATCAGCGCAGCAAATAAAAAAGTGTTAGTCGTCGGTTTTGACGGTACAGATGACGGCGTTAAAGCAGTGAAAAGCGGTAAACTTGCGGCAACGGTTGCACAACAACCTGAATTAATCGGTAGTCTTGGGGTGGAAACCGCCGATAAAATTTTAAAAGGTGAAAAAGTGGAAGCAAGTATTCCGGTTCCGCTAAAAGTGGTAACCGAATAAGCCATTCTTTTTTATAATAACGGACGCTGTTTATGCGTCCTTTATAAAGGTGTTTAAATTATGAAAAAGCTAACTGTTCTCGGTAGTATTAATGCAGATCATGTGATTTCCGTACCGCACTTTGTGAAACCCGGTGAAACCCTGACCGGTTCGAATTATCATATTGCTTATGGCGGGAAAGGGGCAAATCAAGCGGTTGCCGCCGCACGATTGGGGGCTGATGTGGATTTTATCGCCTGTATAGGTGATGACGATATCGGTAAAGCCATGAAAGCCGCTTTTGAACGGGACGGTATCCATACCCATACGATTTCCACTATTCCTCATCAAACTACCGGGATCGCAATGATTCAAGTAGCGGAAAGCGGGGAGAATAGCATTGTGATTTCGGCGGGAGCGAATGCGCATTTAACCGAAGAACTGTTAGCTCAACATCAAGAGAGTATTGCACATGCGGACTGCCTGCTTATGCAGTTGGAAACGCCTATAAGTGCGGTAGAAAAAGCGGCTGTTTTTGCTAAACAGAACGGGACAAAAGTTGTACTCAATCCCGCACCGGCGCAGCCTTTGTCTGATCATTTACTTGCCCATATCGATATGATTACGCCGAATGAAACCGAAGCGGAGATTCTCACCGGCGTGCAAGTAACGGATGAACAAAGTGCGGCGGAAGCAGCGCAGGTTTTTCATCACAAAGGTATTGAAACGGTGCTGATTACGCTGGGATCAAAAGGCGTATTTTTCAGCAGCCGGGGCGTTCAACGGATTATTCCGGGGTTTCGGGTAAAAGCCGTTGATACCACGGCGGCGGGCGATACCTTTAACGGTGCATTGATTACCGCATTGCTGGAGGATAAATCCATGGAGGAAGCTATCCGTTTTGCTCACGGTGCGGCGGCTATCAGCGTTACCCGCAAAGGGGCGCAACCTTCAATTCCAAGTAGAGAAGAAACATTAGCCTTTCTTAATGAACAACATTAAAAGGGCGTTTTTAAGCAAGTTCAAAAAAGGTGAGATTAGGAGTAATAGCTAATGGCTACCATGAAAGACATTGCCCGCCTTGCCAATGTTTCCACTTCAACGGTTTCTCATGTTATTAACAATGATCGTTTTGTAAGTGAAAAAATCCGCGAAAAAGTCATGGCTGTGGTAAAGGAGCTAAATTATCAGCCTTCCGGGCTTGCTCGAAGCTTCAAAACGAAAGAAACCAAAACCATCGGTATGCTGGTTACGGCAAGCGATAATCCGTTTTTTGCGGAAGTGGTTCATGCAGTAGAACGTTATTGCTGTCAACAGAACTATAATTTGATCTTGTCTAACACAGAGGGAAGTCCGCAACATTTGCAGCATAATTTGCAGATGTTGATAAACAAACAGGTGGACGGGTTATTGTTAATGTGTTCGGAAACCCATACCCAAGATAATATGCCGATCAATTTATCCATCCCCGCGGTGATTATGGACTGGTGGCCGAGCGAATTAACTGCGGATAAAATCTTTGAAAATTCGGAACTCGGCGCTTATCTTGCAACAAAGCACTTGATTCATCACCAGCATAAACGGATTGCCATTGTTAATGGCGATTTGCGTAAACCTATCGCTCAAAACCGCTTAATCGGCTACAAAAAGGCGTTAACGGAAGCCAATTTACCCATTGATGAGACATTGATTTTTGAAGGGAAATTTGATTTTCAAACGGGCTTTGACGCATTGGAACGGTTATTAAAAACCGATTGCCCGCCAAGCGCAATTTTCGCCTGTTGCGATGCCATTGCCTTAGGCATTTATCAGGCGGCATGGCGGCACAATCTGATTATTCCCCGACACCTTTCCGTGATTGGTTATGACGATACCATTCTTTCCCAATATATTGCGCCGCCTCTTTCAACCATTCATCAACCGAAAACCGAGCTGGGCAAATTAGCCGTACAGACGTTACTGGAGCGTATTAAAAATCCGCAAAAAACTTACCGCACTTTTGTGCTGGATCCCGTTTTAGTGGAGCGAGAGTCTGTTGCCACCCGAAAGGAAAGTTAATATTCCACCTATCTTGTTAAAAAAATTATGTAAAAAAACTAAAATTTGTCTAAAGATCATAGGTTTTACATTGCGCAGACTTTCCATTAACAGGTAAACTAAAGCGGTTATTATTTCGGGGGAAAGTGTGAAAATTTTTAGTGACAAGATAACTCACTTTGTATCAGTTTGGTTACTGAAAGCAGTAATGTTTTTAGCGCTGCTTATAAGTTCTCCGGCTATTGCCGAATCCGCTGTCGAACTTAAAGTGGAGGGCATAGCAAATGAGAAACTCAGAGAAAACGTACAGCTTTATTTGGCTACGCTGGATAAAGAAGATGCCGACGGTTCCGAACGTTATCAGAATAAAGTCAAAGAAAATATTGATAAAGCTCTCCGGGTTTACGGCTATTACGGTAGTACCGTCGCGTTTAATCAACAACCCCGCTCAAATGCTCCGGATCTTCTTATCGCCCGCGTGGATATCGGTAAGCCCACCTTAATTGAAGATACGGATATCGTCATTACCGGCGATGCACTTCATGACGAATATTTCAAACGGTTAGAGAAAAAGGTTCCCGCTAAAGGTACGGTGTTAGACCATGAAACCTATGAGGACTATAAAACCGAATTACAAAAACTCGCCGTCCAAAGAGGTTATTTTGATGCGGATTTTCCCGTACATCAACTTCAAGTAATGCCTTCAACCCGCCAAGCCTGGTGGCGTATGGATTTTAACAGCGGAAGCCGCTACCGCTACGGTGAAATCAGTTTTGAACATTCGCAAATCAGAGAAGATTATTTGCGCAATATGCTGGAAATTAAATCCGGTGACGAATATTTAATTAATGATGTGTCGAACATGACCAATAATTTTTCTTCCAGCGGTTGGTTCCAGTCGGTATTGGTTCGTCCTGAATTACACGAAGACAGTAAAACCATTGATCTTCACCTGTTAATGTATCCGAAAAAGAAAAATGCCATGGAAGTGGGGTTGGGTTATTCTTCCGACGTAGGAGCCCGTGCGCAAATCGGCTGGACTCGACCATGGATTAATAACCGAGGGCATAGTTTGCATTCGGATCTTTATGTTTCTTCACCGAAACAAACCTTTGAAATTACATATAAAATGCCGTTATTAAAGAACCCGATGCGTTATTATTATGAATTTTCTACCGGGATCGAAAACGAAGACGATACAAAAACCGATACCAAATCTCTGGCTGCGACCTTTGCCGCGTTACGCTATTGGAATAACGCAACCGGGTGGCAATATTCTTTGGGAACAAAGATTCGGTATGACGAATTTACCCAAGCGGATCAAGAACATAAAACTTTTTTATTATATCCTACTACATCAGTAAGTCGTTCGCGCATTTCCGGCGGCTTATTTCCTATTCGGGCGGATACCGTCAGTGCCACGGTGGATTTAGGCAGAAAACTTTGGCTGTCGGATGTGGATTTTTTCAGAGTACGTGCTAATGCGGGCTGGATTAAAACTTTTGCGCCTAATCATCGTTTTTTAACCCGGGGTGAAATCGGCTATTTGCATACCAATGAATTAGAACGAATTCCTCCCGCTTTACGGTTTTTCGCCGGCGGTGATCGCAGCGTACGCGGTTATGGTTATAAAAAAATATCGCCGAGAAACAGTAAAGGTAAATTAATCGGCGCTTCACGTTTGGCTACGGGTACGGTGGAATACCAATATCAATTCGTTCCGAATTGGTGGCTTGCCACCTTTGCCGATGCAGGGCTTGCGGCGAATTCTTACAGCACAAGCGAATTACGTTACGGTGCGGGGATGGGCATTCGTTGGGCATCGCCGGTCGGCGCTATTAAATTTGATATTGCGACCCCAATCCGCGATAAAGACGATAGTAAAAATATACAATTTTACATCGGATTAGGCACAGAATTATAAGCGGTAAATTTATACGGATTATTCCATGACAGATAAGATAGAAAAAGCAAAAAACAGCACTCGAGAGGCGACGCCTCAAAGTGCGGTTAAAAATAGCGAAAAAACACAAAAATGGTGTCGCAGAATTTTTTGTATTTTCTGCATAGTCGTTTTGGTTCCGCTTATCGGGTTGTTGGGTGCGCTTTCTTTTGAATCCGGTCAGCAGGGATTGCTGAAACTCACCGATAAAATGACGGATAGCCTTTCTTTTGAACAAATAAGCGGTAACTTACAAGACGGACTAGAGTTGCATAATATTCGTTATCAGTCGTCGGGTATTGATACTTTGGTGGAAAAAGCCAGATTTCAACTGGATTTTAGCTGTTTGTGGAGAAGAGAAATTTGCGTTGAAGATATCAGTCTGCAAAAAACCGATATTCACATTAACACGGCGCTTTTACCGCCCTCCGAACCGGAGCGGAAGACGGATTCCGGCGAGATGTCTCGTATTTATTTGCCTTTCGGTCTTACGGTGAAAAATGTGGCTGTAAGCGAGTTGGCGTTGTCAATTGATAATAATTACCTGAATCTGGGTGTTTTTAAAATGGCGGCGACTTTAAATAATAGAAGAGGGTTGACGCTTTTACCCACCATAATTAATGATTTTAGTTTCGTAAGCAAAACCTCCGCAGAACAGCAAGCGGAAGCGGAGAAAAAAGCGGAGGACGAAGCCAAGCAAGCTCAACCTGTGGATTGGGCGAAGATTGATGAAATCTTAACGCCTGCGTTGCTTGGTAATTTAAATCAAATTACTCTTCCTTTTGATATTCACGTAGAAGATATTCAAGGGCAAAACTGGCAATATGAAAGTTTTGTGGATGAACAATCTCAGCAACAGGTGATTGTGTCTCGTTTTCAATTGCAGGCGGACGCTACGAATTACGATGTCGAATTAAAAACTTTCGATATCGTCAGCAATTTAGCGGATTTACAGGCTCAAGGGCAGATTCGGTTAAATGAAGATTTTCCGTTAAATCTGGTTTTGCATGGTGATATTCATCAGGAAAAAACAAGCGTGTTGCCGATGAAGCGGCTTGATCTTGAGCTTTCCGGAAATTTGAAAAATCAGACCGCACTTTTGCTGACTACCCAAGGTGATGTTGATGCAACACTTAAAGGAACAGTGGAACTCGGTAAAGAGAAAATGCCGTTAGATTTACAGTTAACCAGCAAAAAAGCACAATACGATTTTGCGGTGGCAAACCTTAAACCGCTTAAATTACAGGATATTAATGCGAAAATTACGGGTAATTTGTTAGATTATCAAGCGGAAATCAGCGGGCAGGTGGAAGGTATGGGGGCGCCTAAAACCAAGGTGGATTTATTAGGTTCGGGCAAACTCTATCAGGCGGAAGTCAAACAACTCAAGCTGCACGGATTAGAAGGGCGGATCGATTTACAGGGTGACGTGGATTGGCAGGACGGCGCTAAATGGAATGCGGAGCTGGATCTTAATAAAATCAATATTGGCGCCTATGTGAAAGATTTCCCGGCGGTATTAACCGGTAAAGTATCTACCTCGGGGCTGGCAAACAGCAAAACCTGGCGAGTGTCCGTTCCTACTTTGGATTTAACCGGTTCGGTTAGCCAACGTCCGCTTGTGCTAAAAGGAGGAATTAATCTGGGGCAGGAAGCCTTACTGGATATTCCGAATCTGTTAATGACTTATGGCGAGAATAAACTTATCGCCAAAGGCCTGTTAAGCGATAAATCGGATTTTAATTTAGATATTAACGCACCTAATCTTAAAGGATTATTGCCTGATTTTTCCGCCTCATTAGTGGGTAAAGCCGTGTTAACCGGCGATATGGCAGAACCTAATTTAGATATTGATTTGAAAGGCGATCAGATTCAGTTTCAGGATTTTTATCTGGCAAAATTCAATGTGCAGGGGAAAATAAATTCCGTTCCTCAAATCGAGGGCAATTTAGCCCTTGATGTAAGCGGATTTAATTACGGTGATATTAACATTCATTCTGTAAAACTGACCGCTAAAGGCAATGAAAAAGCCCATGAATTACAATTGCGTTCGGAAGGTGATCCTATTGCGGCGCAGCTTAATTTATCGGGCGGTTTCGACCGCGCTTTGCAGCAATGGAAAGGCACGATTAGCCAAACGGACATTGAAACGCCGATCGGCGATGTAACAAATAATCAGTTTGCGGTGAATTATGAACATAAGTCGGCAAAGGCAACTATTTCCGCTCATTGTTGGCATAATCCGGATGTAGAACTTTGTTTCCCGCAGAGTTTTACTGTCGGTCAAAACGGTGAAATTCCTTTTGAAATGAAGAAGCTGGATCTTAATTTGGTCAATAAGCTGACCGAACAGGAAAATATGTTGGCGGGTATTTTAACCGGTAAAGGGAAATTTGCCTGGTTTGCGGATAAACCGGTAAAACTTGATGCATCAGTCACCAGCAACGCCATTTATTTTAGCCAAAAAGTCGACGGCAAAAACTTTAAACTTGATATGGCTAAACTAAATGTGAATGCTAATTTAGAGAATAATAATTTGGCGGTTACATCCGCAATTCATTTACAAAATCAAGGTAATGTTGCCGCGGATATTAAATTACTGGATATCGATCAGGTCGGAAAATTAAGCGGTTCCCTGAAGATGAGCGGAGTGAATCTGGATTTAATTAATCAGATTTTATCGAATAAAGAACGTATTTCCGGAGATGTCGGAGCCGCATTGACTTTTGCGGGGGATTTGAATAAACCGCTTATCAACGGTTCTTTGGATATTAAAAATATGAATGCGGTTGTACAAAATATGCCGTTTGATATTACCGACGGGAATCTGGCATTGCGTTTTTACGGAACCCGTTCTTCTTTGCAGGGGTATATCCAAACGCCGGATAGCCGTCTAAATATTGACGGCAATGCCGACTGGCAGGATGTCAATCATTGGCATACGGCGGTACGGGCAAAAGCCAATGAATTTAAGTTAGATATTCCGTCTATGGCGAAATTGAAAGTCAGCCCGAACGTAGAGATGAAAGCTTCGCCGACATTGCTTGAATTAACGGGGAATGTAGATATTCCGTGGGGGCGAATCGCCATTGAGAGCTTGCCTGATAGTGCGGTTTCCGTGAGTAGTGATGAAGTCATTCTGGACGAGCCGCCGCGTACCAGAATTGTGAAACTGGCGACGGAAACGGACGGTATGGCGATTCGTTCCGATTTAAAAATCAATATCGGTAATGATGTGAATTTAGAAGCCTATGGTTTGAAAACCAATTTAAACGGTCGTTTACTGGTCAAGCAGGAAAAAGGTCAGCTTGGGTTATACGGCATGATAAATTTAAGAAGAGGGCGTTACGCTTCGTTCGGGCAGGATTTATTGATTCGTAAAGGGCAAATTTCATTTAACGGGCTGCCTTCTCATCCAATGTTGAATATTGAGGCGATTCGAAACCCTGAAGCTATGGAAGATGCCAAAGTTATTGCCGGTGTCAAAGTAACGGGATTAGCCGACTCGCCGAGTGTGGACGTTTTCTCCGAGCCTGCTATGCCTCAAGATCAGGCGTTGTCTTATTTATTAACGGGGCGTTCGCTTGAAAACAGCGGTGAAGCGGGATCCGGCGGTTCTGTGGGAGCGGCTTTGCTTGGCATGGGCTTAGCCAAGAGCGGAAAAGCGGTGGGTTCCATCGGCGAAACTTTTGGTATTCAGGATTTGAACTTAGGAACCTCCGGTATCGGTGACAGTTCCAAGGTGGTTGTGAGCGGTAATTTAACGCCAAGATTACAAGTAAAATACGGCGTGGGTTTATTCAACGGCTTAGCCGAATTTACCTTACGTTACAGATTATTACCGCGTCTTTATCTGCAATCGGTCACGGGGGTAAACCAAGCCGTTGACTTGTTGTATCGTTTCGAATTTTAATTTCAGAGATTTTTATGAATAACGAAAATTTACGTGCAAAAGCAACCGCACTTAATAATGTGGCGAAACATGAAATGCGCGAAGTTCGGGAGATCGCGGCAATTGATCTTGGCTCTAACAGCTTTCACATGATAGTCGCTCGGATTGTGAACGGTTCTATCCAAGTGTTATCTCGTTTAAAACGTAAAGTCCGGCTTGCCGCCGGGCTTGATGAAAACGGCGTATTGGACCAGGCGGCGATTAGTCGCGGTGTTGATTGCCTTGCGTTATTTGCGGAGCGGTTGCAGGGTTTTAAAGCGGAAAACGTCAATGTAGTAGGTACCTATACTTTAAGAAGTGCGGTCAATAATCAGGAATTTTTACGTCAGGCTCAAGCGGTTTTTCCTTATCCGATTCGTATTATCAGCGGTGAAGCGGAAGCGGAAATGATCTATGCCGGCGTATCTCATACTCAGCCGGAACAAGCCCGTAAATTGGTTATCGATATCGGCGGCGGTTCTACGGAAATGATTATCGGCGAGGGGTTTACCCCTTTGCTGGTTAATAGCCGTAATATGGGGTGTGTCAGTTTTGCTAAACAGTTTTTTGTTAATGGTGAAATATCAGAACAGAATTTTAATCGGGCACGGCAAACGGCGTTAGAGAGAGTTCGGGATCTCAGCGAACAATACCGGCAACTTGGTTGGAAACACGTATTAGGCTCATCAGGTACTATTAAAACCGTTCATCAGGTGATTATGGCAAACATAGACAATGACGGCATTATTACCGCCGGCCGTTTAGATCATCTTATTGAACGGACTTTAAAGGCGACACATTTTGATAACTTAAAGTTATCGGGTTTAATAGAAGAACGTGCCGACGTATTTGTGCCGGGATTAGCGATTTTAAGCGCGGTATTTGATGCTTTTGATATTCAGCAAATGCGCTATTCCGACGGCGCGTTACGCGAAGGCGTGATGTATAGTTTGGAAACAAATTTTCAGGTAACCAACATACGTGAGCGTACCGCCGAAGGTTTGGCGGAGCAATTTAATATCGACAGAGAACAGGCTCATCGCGTTACCCAAACTGCGGTGCTGTTAGCTCAACAATTTACCGGCTGGCAATCGCCCGAACAGGCGGAAGAATTGCAGGAAATTTTGCTTTGGGCGGCACTGTTACACGAAGTGGGAATTGTGATTAACCATAAAAATCTTCAAAAACATTCCGCCTATATTTTGCAGAATATCGAATTGCCGGGCTTTGATAAAGAGCAGCAACGGCTACTTGCTACTTTGGTGCGCTACCATATCAATAATTTCCGCCTTGAAGATATCAGCGCCGGGCGCTATGAAATACAGGATGTATTATCGCTTATTCGTTTGTTACGCCTTGCTATCGCCTTGAATAAATCCCGTCAGGCAACGGAAAGTACGGAAGAGATTTCTTTAAAAACCGACCGCATTTCTTCATTATGGACATTAACTTTCGAGCCGAACTATCTGCGCGACAATCCGTTGGTAGAAAATGATTTAGCGGCGGAACAGTTACAGTTGAAAGATATTGGTATCAATTTTAAATTTGCCTAATAAAATTCTGCTAAAAAGCACCGCACTTTATCTCGCAAAGTGCGGTGCTTTTTTATGAATTTTTATTAGGAAATATTCAAGAAAAAACGCACATTTCTCAATGTGCGTTATAAACTTAAGTTATGCAACCCACAACAGGATTGCTAACAACTGAGGAGAAATTATTCGCAGGAACATCACCAGCGGATACACGGTGGCGTAAGATAAAGCGGCTGCACCGTTTTCTTCTTTAATCGCATTGGCAAAGGCTAATGCCGGCGGATCGGTCATGGAACCTGCGAGTAAACCGCAGATACTGAGATAATTCATCTTCGCATAGATCCGGGCGATAATGCCCACAGCCATTAACGGAACAAATGTAATCAGCACGCCGTATCCCATCCAGGTTACCCCATCACCTTGAGTTAAGGTATTGACGAAATTACCGCCGGATTTTAAGCCTACAACCGTAAGGAATAACACAATACCGATCTCACGTAACGCTAAGTTGGCGCTTGGCGGCATAAACCAATAAAGTTTGCCGATTGAACCGATACGGGAAAGAATTAATGCCACCACTAACGGACCGCCCGCAAGACCTAATTTGAGTGCAACGGGGAAACCGGGAATATGAATCGGTAATGAACCTAACAAAACCCCTAAACCAATCCCGATAAAAACCGGTAGCATTTGCACCTGTTGCAATTTCTGTTTGGCATTACCGATAATAGAAATGGCGGCATCCATGGTTTCGACGTTACCAACCATGTGAAGAACGTCCCCGAACTGTAAAATGCTGTCCGCAGTCGGCACAAGTTCAACCCCGGCACGGTTTAAGCGGGAAATCATAATGCCGTAACGCTGATGAATACCCAAAGTACGAATGCGTTTACCCAATACTTTTTCATTGGTTACCACAACCCGTTCGGAACGGATATTGCCAACCAGTTTGGACGGCTCAAGTTCGATTTTTTCACCGACAATTAAGCACATTCTTTGCAATGAATGCGAATCGCCTACAAGATGAAGAACATCGTTGAGGAATATTGTCGTATCGGCTTTCGGCACGCTGATGTTTTCTTCCCGTTTTAAGCGGGTACAAACCACGCCTCTTTCATCAAAGCCGGGAATATCGCGCAAACATAATCCGTCTAAATTCGGATTTGCCACCCGGATATTGATTTTCTGTAAAGATTCCGTTTGTTGACCGCTTTCCTGGGTAAATTTTTTCGCTTCGTCATCCACTTTGACTCTGAATATAAGACGGACTAACCACATACTTGCCAGAATACCGCAAATACCGAAAGGATAAGCAACCGCATAGGCCATACCCATGCTTTGGGTGATATTTTGCATACCTAGCTCGGTAAGAATTTGCTGACCTGCACCTAAAGACGGCGTATTGGTGACCCCGCCCGAATAGATACCTAAAATAATATCTAACGGCACATCAAAGGCTTTGTTGATAATTACAACAATTAATGAACCTAAAGCTACAATTAGCGTTGCTAACGCATTGAGTCTTAACCCGGATTTCCGCAATGAAGCGAAAAAACCCGGCCCTACTTGGATACCTATCGTATAAACGAATAAAATTAAACCGAATTCTTGCACAAAATGCAGCGTATGAGCATCAAGTTGAAGACCGTTTTGTTCGCTGAAATGCGAAACGATAATCCCCCCGAATAATACGCCCCCAATACCAAGACCCACTCCCTTAATTTTCCACTGGCCAATCCATAGGCCAAGAACAGCAGCAAGAGAAAGAATGCTGATCGTTATTGCTATGTCAGACATGACTACCTACCTTGAGTTAATATTTACTGGGGGCAATTATAGCAAATGAGAAATTTGTGGATTTGATAATGCTCAAACAAATTTAAAAAATGAAACATTCATCACATTTTTCCTTGCTAAATGTAACAATTTGCTCAAGAATATCCGCTTAAATTTTAACTTATCTATAGGAAGTGGAATGAATTATTCTCAGGAGCTGCTGACATCGTTACTTTGGATTTTTAAAGCAATCGGTATTACGGCCGTTCTTTTTTCATTGACTGTTTACGTTTTAGTCAAAACGACCCGTTGGGGCCGCCAGTTCTGGATGTTGGCAGCAGGCTATATTTCGCCTAAACGAAGTAAAAAACCTATCGGATATTTTGTAATTATCGTATTTTTTAATTTGCTTTCGGTACGTTTGGATATTTTATTTTCCGAATGGTATAAGGCAATGTATAACGCCTTACAGGAATCCAATGAAAAAATGTTCTGGATTCAAATGGTTGTTTTTTCCGTGTTAGCGACGATTCACATCGCAAATGTTTTGCTAACTTATTATTTGACTCAGCGTTTTACCATTCAATGGCGCACTTGGCTGAATAATGAAATGGTGAACAGATGGACGGAAAATCAAGCCTATTATAAAGCGCAGTACGTTTACAATAAACTGGATAACCCGGATCAACGTATTCAGCAAGATGTGCTTTCTTTTGTTTCCAATTCTATCGAATTTGCAACGGGCGTAATTTCTTCCGTGGTGTCAATTGTTGCCTTTACCGTTATTTTATGGGGATTGGCAGGTCCGATGACCGTCGCCGGTATTACTATTCCCCATGCTATGGTCTATCTGGTTTTTATTTATGTTTTAATTACCAGTATTTTTGCATTCCGAATCGGTCGACCGTTAATCAATTTGAATTTTACCAATGAGCGTTTAAACGCGAACTATCGTTATTCCTTAATCCGCTTAAAAGAATACGCGGAAAGCATCGCTTTTTTCCGTGGTGAGAAAATGGAAAAAAACGTGCTGTTTAAGCAGTTTAACCAGGTAATTGGTAACGTATGGAAAATGGTACATATGACCTTGAAATTATCCGGCTTTAACCTTGCGGTATCTCAAGTGTCTGTTATTTTTCCTTTTATTATTCAGGCGAGTCGTTATTTCAGCAAACAAATTCAGTTGGGCGATTTGATTCAAACGGCGCAATCTTTCGGGAGGGTGCAGACAGCGCTTTCCTTCTTCCGTAATTCCTATGACAGTTTTACCGGCTATCGTGCGGTGTTGGATCGTTTAACCGGTTTTTATTCTGCCGTTAATCAGGCGAACAGCGCTTCACACATTTCTATTGAAGACAGTGAAAGTGCGGTTGTTTTTGATAAATTAACGGTGAAAAAACCGACCGGTGAAGCCTTAATTAAAGATTTATCCCTGAATTTGCCGCAAGGCGCGTCGTTATTAATCAAAGGCCCTTCCGGTGCGGGAAAAACTACGCTATTGCGTACTATTGCGGGCCTATGGTCATATTCCGAAGGGATTGTACGTTGCCCGCAACATCATGCGTTATTTTTGTCGCAAAAACCTTATTTACCGCAGGGTCGCTTAATTGACGCTTTATTTTATCCGGAAGTTGCGCCGGAAAACCTGGATTTGGCTCAAGCGGCGGAAATAATGCGCAAAGTACAATTGGGGCATTTAACGGATCGTCTGGAGCAGGAAAACGATTGGACCCGCGTACTTTCATTAGGCGAACAGCAACGGCTTTCTTTTGCCCGCGTATTGATTTGTCGTCCTTTGGTGGCTTTTTTAGATGAAGCAACCGCAAGTATGGATGAAGGTTTAGAAGAATCAATGTATCGTTTATTAAAAACGGAATTGCCGGATACCACAATTATCAGTGTCGGTCACCGTTCTACCTTGCAGATTCATCATACTCAACATTTAGTGATTAATCCGCAGGATCAAAGCTGGGCCCTCAGCTAAATTTTCTTTATTAAAAATGTCTTTTAAGCCAAAATGACAAAAAGTGCGGTTTTTTTGACCGCACTTTTTGTTTTTTATTTTTTGGTAAATACCCGCAACTTTTAATTCTCATTAATAAAAGTCACCTTCTACCTGTTAAGAGGTAGCGTATTTCGATTGGATCAAGAAAATATCAAATAGTGAAAACTTACTCTTTTTGTCGGTTATTAAACATATTAGAATTTGCCTTAGTTAAAGTTGACTAAAATAGTCGGAAATTGATTTTCTTAATTTAGGAGTGATTTTATGTACTGCGTTCAATGCGAACAAACCATGGTGACGCCGAAAGGCAACGGCTGCAGCTTCTCTCAGGGAATGTGCGGTAAAACCGCCGAAACTTCGGACTTACAGGATTTACTTATCGCCACATTACACAGCTTATCCGCGTGGGCGTTAAAAGCCCGTGAGCACAATATCATTATTCATGAAGCGGACGCCTTTGCGCCGCGCGCATTCTTCGCCACCCTAACCAATGTAAACTTCGATTCCGCGCGTATCGCCGGCTATGCGCAACAAGCGTTAATTTATCGTAACCAATTAATTAAAGCGGTCAGTGAAGTCGAACCCAATCCGAATATCGATCACCCGTTGGCGAATATCGAATTAAACGGCATTTCCGTTGAGCAATTGGCGCAGCAGGCAAAACAATTCGCATTGGATACGGATCGTCAACAAATCGGCGAAGAAGCTCACGGCGTACGTTTGCTTTGTTTATATGGTTTAAAAGGCGCCGCGGCTTATATGGAACACGCCTATGTGCTGGATAAATTCGATAACGATATTTATGCGGAATATCACGGTTTCATGTCCTGGCTAGGTACGCAACCCGGCGATCTGAACGAATTACTGGAAAAAGCGCTGGCTATCGGCAGTATGAACTTTAAAGTGATGGCCATGCTGGATGCGGGGGAAACCGAACATTTCGGTAACCCGGTGCCTGCTATGGTTAACGTTCGACCGGTAAAAGGCAAATGTATCTTAATTTCCGGCCATGATTTGAAAGATTTAAAAGAATTATTGGAGCAAACGCAAGGCAAAGGCATCAATGTGTACACCCACGGTGAAATGCTGCCCGCTCACGGTTATCCGGAATTGAAGAAATATAAACACTTGGTGGGCAACTTCGGCTCGGGCTGGCAAAATCAGCAAAAAGAATTCGCCCGTTTCCCGGGTGCCATTGTGATGACGTCAAATTGTTTAATCGACCCGAATGTAGGCGATTACGCAGATCGCATTTTCACCCGTAATATTGTGGGCTGGCCGGGTGTAACCCATCTTGAAGATCATGATTTCTCACCGGTGATTGAAAAAGCATTGCAATGCGACGGTTTCCCGTATACGGAATTAGAACATTTAATCACCGTAGGTTTCGGCCGCAAAACCTTAATCGACGCCTCCGATGCGGTCATTGATTTGGTCAAAGCGGGCAAATTAAGTCATGTATTCGTTATCGGCGGTTGTGACGGCGATAAAGAAGAACGTCATTATTACACCGATTTAGCTTACGCATTACCGAAAGATACCGCCGTATTAACCCTGGGTTGCGGTAAATACCGTTTCAATAAGCTGGATTTCGGCACCATCGACGGCGGTCTGCCGCGGTTACTGGATGCGGGGCAATGTAACGATACTTATTCCGCCATCATGTTAGCGGTGACGCTTTCACAAAAATTAGGTATCGGCTTAAACGAATTGCCGTTATCCATCGTGCTTTCCTGGTTTGAACAAAAAGCCATTATCGTGTTATTAACGCTATTAGCCTTGGGTGTGAAAAATGTGTATTCCGGTCCGAGTAAACCGGCGTTCCTGAACGACAATGTGATGGCGTTATTACACGAGAAATTCGGTTTAAGCGGTTTAACCACCCCCGAACAGGATTTCGGCCACATTATCAATAAAAATCTATAACCATTTGTAGGGCGTATCGCATGCGTCCTGAATAATAGATGAATGTCATATCGGGCGTATGTGATACGCCCCAACCGGAAAGGAATAAAACAGATGGCTAAAACAAATAAAAATCCGTTATGCATTAATGAATTACAAGTTTACTCAATCGTACAGGAAGCGCCAAAGGTTAAAACCATTAACTTTATCGCACAGGATTTCTATCCTTATGAAGCGGGGCAATACGCCTTGGTCAGTATCCGAAACACGCCTCATATCACCCGCGCCTATTCACTCTCTTCCACGCCGGGCGAGAGCCGTTTCGTGTCGATCACCGTGCGTGAAATCGACGGCGGTGTGGGCTCCGGCTGGTTAAATAACGAAGTGAAAGTGGGCGACCAAGTATGGTTTTCAAACCCGATGGGAGATTTTTCCTGCCAAAAAGTGATTGCGGATAATTACCTATTAGTGGGTGCGGGCAGCGGCATAACGCCGATTATGTCCATGACCCGCTGGTTGTTGAAAAATCGTCCGCAAGCCAATGTCAGCGTCATTCACAGCGTTCATTCGCCGCAAGACGTAATTTTTAAATCCGAATGGGCGCAATTAAAAGCCGACAATCCGCGTTTAAATTTGGTTTTCAACGCCTCGGTGAATGCCACCGCAGGGTTTGAAAGCGGTCGGATCAGCAAAGAAATTCTGACCAAAGCGGTACCGAATCTCGCCGATTACACTGTCATGACCTGCGGTCCGCAAGCTTATATGGATGCGTTGAAAACCATGGTTTTAGAACTTGGCGGTTCGGAACAACGATTCTTCACCGAAGCGTTCTTCAACACCGCGCTTGCCGGCGATATCAGCTCGGACAAGAAAACCACGTTAAACGTCAGCGGTGCCAAACCGATGAAAACGGAAGTACCGGTGGGCATGACATTGCTTGCCGCGTTGGAAGCGCAGGAACAACCGGTGGTTTCGGGCTGCCGTACCGGTTTATGCGGATTGTGCAAAACCAAAGTTACCGGCGGCGAATATGAGGTCGTATCCAACGGCGACTTAACGCAAGAAGAAATCGCCCAGGGTTACGTACTGGCCTGCAGTTGTCGGGTGAAAGCGGATATGACGGTAGAAATCTGATTTTTGCTTTTTTAGCATAATAAACGGATCCTAAAAGTGCGGTAAAATTTTTCGGATTTTTGACCGCACTTTTTTATTTACTTATTTTTGAGTGTTTTTACATTTTTAATGTCTGATATAATCACTCAGGTATTTAGTCGATTAAAATACTAGGTTATTTTAATCGCTCCTAGATGCGAGGGACTTTTTAGTAATTCTGTTACAAGGAGCAATCCAATGGGAAAATATAAAAAACTATGGGCGGCATTAGTTGTCGTCCTTACGGTAACATTTACCATATTAGGTTACATCGGCGTGGAAGTTTACCGTCAAGCGCCGCCTGTGCCTCAAGCTTATGTGTCGCAAACCGGTGAAACGGTGATGACAAAAGACGATATTCTTGCCGGTCAAACCGCCTGGCAGACAACCGGCGGTATGGAAGTGGGGTCACTGCTGGGGCACGGTGCATATCAAGCGCCGGACTGGACGGCAGATTGGCTTCACCGTGAATTGACCGCATGGTTGGATATCAGAGCGCAAGCGACATTTAATAAAAGTTATACGGAATTGGACCCAGCTACCCAGGCGGCGTTACAAGCCGTATTGCGCGATGAATACCGCCATCAAAGCAGGGTGAATAAAGACGGTAATGTGGTGTTATCCGAAACCCGTTTACAGGCTATCCGTCAAACCGCCGATTACTACATTAAATTGTACGGCGACGACCCATCAATGATTTCCAGCCGCGAATCATTTGCCATGAAAAATAATACGTTGCCGGATCCTGAAGCCCGTCAAAAATTATCGGACTTTTTCTTCTGGACGGCATGGGTGGCGTCAACCAATCGTCCCGATGCGGAAGCCACTTATACCAATAACTGGCCGCACGAACCCTTAATTCAAAATGTGCCAACCACAGAAAACATTATGTGGTCGCTGATTTCCATCATATGTTTAATTGCGGGAATCGGTTTCTTAATTTGGGCCTATTCTTTCTTACGTGATCATAATGAAACGGCACCGCAGGCACCGGCTGCGGATCCCTTGTCAAAACTCAATTTAACACCGTCGCAAAAAGCATTGGGAAAATACGTTTTCCTTACCTTGGCGCTATTTGTCGTGCAAGTGGGATTGGGCGGCGTACTGGCGCATTATACGGTGGAAGGACAAAAATTCTACGGTGTGGATATTTCGCAGCTGTTTCCTTATTCCTTGATCCGGACCTGGCACATTCAGTCCGCATTATTCTGGATTGCCACCGGCTTTTTGACCGCAGGTTTGTTCCTGGCGCCGATTATTAACGGTGGAAAAGATCCTAAATATCAAAAATTCGGTGTAAATTTTCTGTTCTTAGCTTTATTGATCGTAGTGGTCGGATCCTACAGCGGTAATTTCTTTGCATTGAGCCATCAAATTCCTGCGGAATTTAATTTCTGGTTTGGCCATCAAGGTTATGAATATTTAGATTTGGGACGTTTCTGGCAATTATTGTTATTTGTGGGTTTCCTGCTTTGGCTATGGTTAATGTTACGCTGTACGAGCCATTCCTTTAAGCAAGGCGGCGATAAGAACCTGCTTGCCATCTTTATCGCCTCCATTATCGGAGTCGGCTTATTCTACGGACCCGGTTTGTTCTACGGCGAACATTCCAGTATCACCGTTATGGAATATTGGCGTTGGTGGGTGGTACATTTGTGGGTTGAAGGCTTCTTCGAAGTATTTGCAACCTGCGCATTGGCATTCATTTTCTATAACTTGGGATTAGTCAGCTATCACAGTGCGACGGTTGCCTCATTAATGGCAGGGAGCTTATTTCTGGTTGGCGGCATACCGGGAACCGCTCACCATTTCTATTTTTCAGGCACCACTACGCCGGCGCTAGCGGCCGGAGCCGTATTCTCGGCATTGGAAGTCGTGCCGTTGGTATTGTTAGGAAGCGAAGCTTACGAACATTGGTCATACCAGCACAGAACCTCATGGATGCAGAAATTACGCTGGCCGTTAATGTGTTTCGTGGCGGTAGCATTCTGGAATATGTTAGGCGCGGGCGTATTCGGATTCTTAATTAATCCGCCGATTTCGTTATTCTATTTGCAGGGACTGAATACCACTGCGGTTCACGCACACGCCGCATTATTCGGCGTATACGGATTCCTGACATTAGGTTTCGTATTGCTAGTGGCGCGTTATTTAAAACCCGATTTCCAATTTAATGAAAAACTGATGAAAACGGGATTTTGGTCAATGAATATCGGATTAGTGCTGATGATTGCCATCAGCTTACTGCCAATCGGGTTATACCAGGTTTCCGCCAGTATTAGCGAAGGCTTATGGTATGCCCGCAGCGAAGGTTTCCTGCAGCAGGATTTTTTACAAACTCTGCGTTGGTTGCGAACTGTCGGCGATTTAATTTTAATCTTTGGGGCGGTGTTATTTGCTTACGAAGTGACGCGATTAACATTTAGTCGCAGAACATGAGATAACAAGTTGAAGCGTTAAGAATATAAATTTAATCGGAATAAATGCCAACGCGATAAATGATAAAAGTGCGGTAAAAATTTTTGGATTTTTGACCGCACTTTTTGTTTATTTATTCATGCAACATTTCTTATATTTTGCCGCTTCTTTTAATTGCTAATTGCGTTTTCAACTTGCGTTATTCCGTAAGGCAAGCATTTTTTAGATAATCGTCTTATTTTACTTCCAGACTTTCGCCAATCAGATAAAACTGCCCGCCCGCTACATAATGTAAGGTGCGCAGTTCGTTTGGCGCTTGCTCAAAAATCCAATGGGCATCTTTGAACACGCGATCATCGGCATAAGCGGCAAGCACTTTACCGATAAAGAGATCGTGATTTTGTTGGTTGTTTTCATCACGGATTAATTGGCAAATAATCCAGCCGGCACAGCCTTTTACCAGGGGTACGTCAAAGCCATCCGGATAGAAAATTTCCACATCGTCGATTTTATGGGGATTATTATGACGTGAGGTCGTACCAAGCTTGATGACCAGTTCCGCTTGATTTGCCACCGGGATTTGAATGGCAAATAAGCCGCTTTTTTCCACTAATCCTCGAGTGAATGCTTGCTTATCTAAAACGGTGGTGACTTTTGAAAGCGGTCCGTAATCCAATGCGCAGGACCAAGCCACGGACATAACATTTTCAATGTCTTCGGCTTTAGCGGAAACCAGCGTTGTGGCACCGATATTTAATAATCGGTAAGATTTTTCTACGGGAACAGAAACAATGGCCATATTTTCTCCTTTATATATTCGGTTTATCAGGCTAATAAAATACCAAGCATAAGGGCTTGGCATTTTTCATGGTTATTATTTAAAGTGTCTTGTTAACGACAGGCAGGAAAACAGCATAATTAAATAGCCGAATAATTCCGTCGTTTCTTCGATAATATTCTTAACGACGTGGGGATAATCATTATATAGAATAAATCTCCATAATCCGCCGTAGCCGATTAGGCGGGATGCCAGTAGAACGGTCAACAAGCCGATAATAAAACTGTGAAATTCTTTTTGTTTGGCAAATTGGGCTAATCCGTCAATAGTGGATTGGCGGTGCGTGAAGGCGTAAATAATGCAAACCAAAGCGGTAGTGATGGCAAAATACGCCCAACTGCCATGGCGGATAAGATTATCGAAAATTGCATCGGATTCACGAATCAGCATACACAGAAAAAAGCCCGTAATCAGTACAAAACCACCGCGCCATTGCGGCGAACGATAAGCATGACGGGAGAACATCAACGTTAATATGGTTAGGCTAAGGCTTTGCGTATATTCAACCAGCGATTCTTCTTCGATCATATTTTGCAAATAGAAAATGTCGGTATAAAGAATACCAATGGCTAAACCGATAGCCAGAGTAAAATAAAGAAAAGTAAAAAACGCATTGCGTATAATCGTTTTTTGCTCTTTAACGATTAAGTGAGACATAATGATATAAATTCCTTAGAGTTTCGAGTAAAAATTGAATCGGCGTTATTGCCGAGATGAAAATAAACAAGATAAACAGACTTTAATAAAATTGGAATCTAGTAGGAACATTATATCGCTTTTTACACAATATTTCTGATGTTTTGGGAAAATAACCGAAAATAGGGATATCTTTTATTGGATATCCCTATTTGAATTTTATTTTTTTGTCGTTAATACAGTCAAAATAAACAAAATTTTTATTATTTTGACCGCACTTTTAACTTTTATAGTTTTTCAACTAATTGCACCGCCGCACCGATATAGGTTGCCGGAGTTAGTTGTTGCAAACGGGCTTTTTCTTCCGCCGGAATATCAAGTTTTTCGATAAAATCATGCATTGCCTGTTCATCGACACGTTTTCCGCGGGTAAGCTCTTTTAATTTTTCATAAGGTTTTTCAATACCGTAACGGCGCATAACGGTTTGGATTGGTTCCGCCAATACTTCCCAGTTTTGGTTGAGCTCGTCACGTAAGTGTTGCTCATTTACTTCCAGTTTACTGATACCTTTACGTGTGGCCGCATAGGCAATCAAACAATAACCCAAACCGACTCCAAGATTACGTAATACGGTCGAGTCCGTTAAGTCGCGTTGCCAGCGGGAAACGGGTAGTTTTTGCGCCAAATGGCTCATCACCGCATTAGCTAAACCTAAGTTGCCTTCCGAGTTTTCAAAGTCGATAGGGTTTACTTTGTGAGGCATGGTCGAAGAACCGATTTCACCGGCGATAGTACGTTGTTTGAAGTGATTTAAAGCGATGTAACCCCATAAGTCACGGTCAAAATCAATAATAACGGTATTAAAACGCGCCACACAATCAAAGAACTCGGCGATATAATCATGAGGTTCGATTTGTGTGGTGTACGGGTTCCAGTTTACCCCTAATGAAGTGACAAATTCTTCACTGAATTGATGCCAATTTATTTCCGGGTAAGCGCTTAAATGGGCATTGTAGTTACCTACCGCACCGTTGATTTTGCCTAATACTTCAATTTGTTCCAATTGTTTATACTGGCGGCGCAAGCGGTAGGCGACGTTCGCCATTTCTTTACCGACGGTTGAAGGAGATGCCGGTTGGCCGTGAGTGCGTGATAATAATGGGATTTCTTTATATTCGTTCGCTAAACGGGTAATTTCGTCGATTAATTTTTGCCATTCCGGCAGAATCACTTCTTCACGGGCAGTTTTCAGCATTAATGCGTGAGAAAGGTTATTAATATCTTCGGAAGTACAGGCAAAGTGAATAAATTCGCTTACGGCGGCTAATTCAGGCAATGCCGCGGATTTCTCTTTTAAAAAATATTCAACGGCTTTTACGTCATGATTGGTAGTGCGTTCGATTTCTTTAATGCGTTCAGCATCTTCAATGGAAAAATTCGTGACGATTTGATTAAGGTAATCGTTTGCTTCTTGAGATAAAGAAGAAACTTCATTAATTTGTGCGGTTGCCGCCAATTTTTGTAACCAACGAACCTCCACGGTTACTCGGAATTTTAATAAACCGAATTCGCTGAAAATACCACGCAGCGCAGTAGTTTTGTCTTGATAGCGACCGTCGATAGGGGAAAGTGCGGTTAATGCGGAAAGTTGCATAAAATTGCTCCGTTTGTCGATTAAAGGGAAGAATAAATTTGTTTTGCCATATTAAAAATTTTACGGCGCGAGAAAAGTAGTTGCCATTTCGAACCGCCCACTTGCCGCCATAATAAAGCGGATCGAATGCCAGCCAGCAAACAGGCGCGGATACGGTGATGCATCGAAGTTTGCTGTAACACCTCAATAGAACCTTTGACTTGAATTTTGTTGCCCAGCGGGCTGATGATATCCACATATATACTGGCAAGATTCGCCAGCATTTGTTCGTCCAAAAGGTCGTAATGTTCTAATTGTGTCGGTAAATATCGAATTCGGCGGGCTAATTCGCTTTTCGCCTGAGCGTTTTTTTCCAATTTGCCCGAAAGCGCCAATAGGCTCAGCCAATAGCGGGTGATATCTTCGGTGCTGCCGTTCAACTGCTCCAATAATGTTTCCAAACCCAGTTTTAAATTACGTTCATGACCGCCATATACGGATAAAATATCTTTCGGCGTCGTTTGTAATAAGGTGTAGAGCGAAGTATTGAACGCTTCTTCGTCGGCTTTTCCTTCTAATGCAAACTGCTGCACTAATTTTGCCGATTGGCAAACGCCGGCAAGAGCTAAGGTGATGTCGTAATAATTGGTCGCCATGTTCGAGTAAAATAAAGCTGAAATCGGGTTGCTAATATAGCATTTTTTACCCGTATTTTAAAGCCGTATTAAAACGCTAGTTCAGCGGATAACCGAGAATGTTGCTGTTTTTCATTTCTGAAAAGTGCGGTCGTTTTTTTGCGATTTTTGACAGAAATATTCACAATTCTAAATAAATTTTTTAGAGAAATAATTTAGTTTTTGTTGCAACGTCCAGCCGGCTTTTTGCCAGAATAGGGTTGCCTTTTCATTGCTTTTAAAGGCGAGCAGGCGGCCTTTGCTTATACCTTTGGTTTTGAGCGCGGATTCTAAATGCTCGGCCAACGCGAAGCCGATACCTTGTTTTTGATAATCGGGATCCACCGCCGCATGGTAGAGGGTCGCTCGTCGGCCGTCGAAACCGCACATGATCACGCCTACGACCTTACCGTTTATTTCCGCAATATAGTTCAAATCGGGATTGAAGGCGAGAAAGGCGCTGATTGCCTCAAAATTATCATCCGCATCAGACATATCCATGCCTTCTATGCTTGTCCAAAGCCGATAAACCTGCTGATAATGTTCGGGTAGCATAGGCTTGATTTTAAATTGCATAAAAGATTTCCGTTACTTTTAAAACTCAAAGTGCGGTCGAAATTTTAAAAATTTCGACCGCACTTTAGGTTTATTGATTATTTAATTTGCGTTTCGATTACGCCGCCGCCAAGGCAAACTTCACCTTGATAAAATACCGCCGATTGACCCGGTGTCACGGCGATTTGCGGTTCATCAAAAATAACGCGGATGGTTTCGTCGTCAATAGGTTGGATTTCACAAGGAATATCCGTTTGGCGATAACGGGTCTTCACCGTGCAGCGCAGGTTTTCGCGGATGGGTTGACGATCGACCCAATGCAATTGCCGGGCGATTAAACCGGAGGAGAGCAGAGCCGAATTATCATGGCCTTGCGCCACAATAAGCACATTATTGACCAAATCTTTTTCCGCTACATAAAACGGGTTTTCATCCATACCTTTTATGCCGCCGATGCCTAAGCCTTTACGTTGCCCCAAAGTATAATACATTAGGCCGTCATGGCGACCGATGACTTTGCCGTCCACCGTGCGGATTTCACCCGGTTGCGCCGGTAAAAATCGGGCTAAGAAATCTTTGAATTTACGTTCGCCGATAAAGCAAATGCCGGTAGAATCCTTTTTCTTCGCGGTGATTAAACCAAGATCTTCGGCAATGGCGCGTACAATCGGTTTTTCAACGTCGCCCACCGGGAACAGACTTTGTCCCACTTGTTTGTGGCTTAAGGTGTAAAGAAAATAACTTTGATCCTTATTGCTGTCTAAACCGCGTAATAATCGGGCGTTTTCATCATCGCCGCGACGGCGTACATAATGCCCCGTAGCGATATAATCCGCACCGAGATCTTCCGCCGCATATTCCAGAAAGGCTTTAAATTTAATTTCTTTATTACACAAAATATCCGGGTTCGGCGTGCGCCCCGCTTTGTATTCCGCCAAAAAATGCTCAAATACGTTGTCCCAGTATTCGGCGGCAAAATTGATTTTATGCAGTTTCATGCCCAGCTTGTCGGCAACAGCCTGCGCATCGGCTAAATCCGCCGCTGCCGTGCAGTAATCCGTGTCGTCATCCTCTTCCCAGTTTTTCATAAACAGGCCTTCAACCTGATAGCCTTGTTGTTGAAGAATAAACGCCGAAACGGAGGAATCCACCCCGCCGGACATACCGACGATGACTTTTTTCTTGGCGTTTTCGGCAAGTTGTTCAGCACTGAGTTTTGGAAAATGTTGATCGTAAGTTCGCGAACTTAAATTTGTCAGTTTTTGCATAGTTCTCCCGTAACTTCGGTTAAGGCGAAGCACATTTGGTTTGTATGTTGATAAATAATAGAGGGCGTATTGAATACGCCCGATTAGCTGTATAGAACGTGCAATACGCGCTATAAATAGGTTAAATTATTTTACTTCGTAGAATTGCGGTTCTTTATTGAAGCGGTCTAATTCCGAGGCATCCGCTTCGCCTTTTGCCACTTTGTCTTTTAAGTTATCGCAGGGTTCTTCGCAATCGCACATTTTTTTCATGCCGAGTGCAGTGATACCGCCGCAGCTGCCTTTGATGGTTTTCTTTTTGATAATATAACCGATAGACATACCGAAAATAATTAAGATAAAAATGCCAAAAGTGATTAAAAATAATTTCATTATTACTTTCCTTCTTTGCTTGAGTTAAGCAGGTTTTTAAATGCTGAAGACATTTTAACATCAAACCCGCTTTCTGTTTTGACAATCAGATAAACCGGAATATTTTCCCGTTCGGCAACTTCCAGCGCTTTTTCTTCACCAAGTACAAATAAGCCGGTGGATAATCCGTCCGCGGTCATTGTACTTGGCGATAACACGGTGATTGAAGCTAATTTGTGCTGAATAGGTTTACCCGTTTGAGGATTAATTTCATGGGAAAAGCGCATTCCGTTTTCTTCAAAATAATTGCGGTAGTCTCCGGAAGTCGCCATAGCGAGATCTTTTAAGCCAAGAATATCCTGCACGGAACGGGAACCGTCGAAGTTCGGTTTTTCAATGGCAATTTGCCAGTCTTTCCCTTCAATATTTTTACCTTTTGCCCGGATTTCACCGCCAATTTCACTCATGTAGTTTTTCGCACCTATGCTTTCTACATAATCCGCCACTTGGTCAACACCGAATCCTTTGGCAATCGAAGATAGGTCAATATAGAGCTCGGGTACCGCTTTTGAAAGGGTGAATTTACCCGCTTGTTCCGTTAATGCTAATTTTTCAATGCCAACCCATGCGCGGCGTTCTTCTAATTGTGTCGCAGAAGGCTGTTTATCAATGCGTTTTTCAGGACCGAATCCCCATAGATTAACAAGCGGTCCTACCGTCACGTCTAATGCGCCTTCAGTGATTTTGTTTAAACGCACGGCTTCTTTGATTACCTTTGCTAAATCTGCTGAAATTTCAACAGGTTGATTAATTTCTTTATATTGGTTAAAACGGCTTAATTCCGAATTTGGAATGTAAGTGGACATTTTATCGTTAACATCTTTCAGAATGCTTTCAATTTGTTCCTGTGCCTGTTCGGCATTTTGAGTCAAACCACCGTCATCAATATATTTAATATGATAGGTCGTTCCCATGGTTTTGCCGCTAAGAGTAATTATTTCGGGATCTTTTTTACAGGCTGCAAGGGATATTGCCATTATCACAGCGCTAAGCCAGGTAAACGTTTGTTTTAGTTTCATAAAGTGCGGTCAAAATTTTAAAAGTTTTGAAAAATAGCAAATTAATGCCGGTTTAAAATAGTGAAAGCGGTCAGGTTTCTGACCGCTTTTTTATGGTTTAAGCATTAACCGCCGAAGTCATCCAATAGAATATTTTCGTGCTCAACGCCTAAGCTTTCCAGCATATTGATTACTGCCGCATTCATCACCGGAGGCCCGCACATATAGTATTCACAATCTTCAGGGGCTTCATGATTTTTCAAATAGTTTTCATAAAGCACGTTGTGAATAAAGCCTGTGTAGCCGTCCCAGTTATCTTCCGGAAGCGGATCCGAAAGGGCAACATGCCATGTGAAGTTATCATTTTCAGCTTGTAACTGATCGAAATCTTCCACATAGAACATTTCACGTTTAGAACGCGCGCCATACCAGAATGAGATTTTACGTTTACTGTGTAAGCGTTTTAACTGATCGAAAATATGCGAACGCATCGGCGCCATACCGGCACCGCCGCCGATAAATACCATTTCCGCATCGGTATCTTTCGCGAAGAATTCACCGAACGGACCGGAAATGGTTACTTTATCACCCGGTTTTAATGACCAGATATAAGAGGACATTTGACCCGGCGGAACATCCGGATTACGCGGAGGCGGCGTAGCGATACGCACGTTCAGCATAATAATGCCTTTCTCTTCCGGATATGAGGCCATGGAGTAAGCGCGAATAATATGTTCATCCACTTTTGAGACGTAACGCCATAGGTTAAATTTATCCCAGTCTTCATGATATTCTTCCGGAATATCGAAGTCTTTATAGTTAACCACATGCGGTTCTGCTTCAATTTGGATATAACCGCCCGCACGGAACGGCACTTCTTCGCCTTCAGGAATCGCCAGTTTCAGTTCTTTGATGAAAGTGGCTTTGTTGTCGTTGGAAATAACGGTACATTCCCATTTTTTCACGCCGAATACTTCTTCAGGAAGTTCAACATCCATTGAAGATTTCACGTTCACTTGACAAGATAAACGCCAACCTTCTTTCGCTTCTTTTTTCGAAATGTGAGAAAGCTCTGTCGGCAGAATTTCACCGCCGCCGGATTTCACTTTCACTTTACATTGACCGCATGAACCGCCGCCGCCGCAAGCTGAAGAAACGAAGATACCTTTACTTGCTAAAGCGCCTAATAATTTGCCGCCGGCAGGTAAAGTAATGGCTTTTTCAGGATCATTATTGATTGAAATGGTAATATCGCCGGAGTCAACCAGTTTAGATTTTGCAATCAAAATAACAACAGCTAACACTAATACGATAGCTGTGAATGCGCCAATACCGAAAATAAAATTGCTATCCACGATACGCTCCTTATAATTGAATGCCGGAGAATGACATGAAACCTAATGCCATTAGACCGACGGTGATAAAGGTGATCCCTAAACCGCGTAGGCCTGCCGGAACATCCGCATATTTCATTTTTTCCGTCAAACCGGCTAATGCCACAATCGCTAACATCCAGCCCGTACCTGCGCCGATACCATATACTACGGATTCCGGGAAATTATATTCACGTTGAACCATAAATGATACGCCACCGAAAATTGCACAGTTTACTGTGATTAACGGTAAGAAAATACCTAACGCTTCATAAAGTGACGGTACGAATTTATCCAGGAACATTTCTAGGATTTGTACTAATGCCGCAATAACGCCGATGAAAGTGATGAAGTTTAAGAAACTTAAATCCACACCTTCAATTAGTGCACCGTCTTTTAATATATGGGTATAAACCAGTTGGTTTACCGGTACTGAAATACCTAATACGACGATAACGGCAATACCTAAGCCGAATGCTGTTGAAACTTTCTTCGACACCGCGAGGAATGTACACATACCAAGGAAGAAAGAAAGCGCCATGTTCTCAATGAACACAGACTTTACAAATAGACTAATGTAATGTTCCATTGATTATTTCTCCACTTGTTCCGGTTTCCAGGTTCTAAGTCCCCAGATTACAAATCCGATGATAAAGAACGCACTTGGCGCCAATAGGAATAGACCGTTTGCCTGATACCAACCGCCGTTTTGTACGGTTTCCAATACGGTTACGCCGAATAATTTACCCGAACCGATAAGCTCACGTAAAAACGCGACGATTAATAGGATTGCACCGTAGCCTAAACCGTTACCGATACCGTCAACAAAACTTTCAACAGGGCCTGATTTCATAGCGAACGCTTCCGCACGACCCATTACGATACAGTTTGTAATGATAAGACCTACGAATACCGAAAGTTGTTTAGATAAGTCGTAAGCATAAGCGCGCAGAATTTGGTCAACCAAGATTACCAATGACGCAATGATTGCCATTTGTACGATGATACGAATGCTGTTTGGTACATAGTTACGGATACAAGAAATAAAGAAACTTGAAAAACCTGTAACAAAACTTACCGCAATAGCCATTACCACCGCAGTTTGTAACTGAGTAGTTACCGCCAATGCGGAACAAATACCAAGAATTTGTAACGCAATTGGGTTGTTATCGGCAATTGGTGATAACAATAATTTTTTAAGATTGCTGCCTGCCATTAGTTAGCTCCCTCTGCTTTAAATTTCGCTAAATACGGACCGAAACCCTGAGGTCCGAACCAGTATTTGAATGAGCCGTCAACACCGTTTGATGTTAAAGTTGCGCCGGATAATGCATCAATACCATGCTCTTTATTTGAAGAGGCATTTTTACCTACAACTAAAGCCACTTTGTTTTGAGCGTCAAATAATTTTTTGCCCACGAAGTTTTTTTGCCAGTTAGGATTAGCGATTTCACCGCCAAGACCGGCTGTTTCGCCCTGTTCATAGTAAGTGATACCGTTAATTGTATTTGCATCGGGTTGGACCGCAACAAAACCGTACATAATCGACCATAAGCCGTTACCGTACATTGGTAATACAACCTGTGTGGTATTTCCCGCTTCATCTTTTACCAAATAAACTTCAGCAAATTTTGACCGCACTTTTATACCCGCTTTATCATCCGCCGGAGCGATTGCTACGCGGGTTGCAGGATCTTTTGCAGATGCTTTAGCATCAAAGTTGGTAATACCATCAACGTAGTCACCGGTTGCTAAATCAACGATTTTCGGCTCGATGAATTTTGCGTAAGTTTGTTGAACATTGGTACCCTGTTGCATTAAACCGGCAGCCATTAAAATGTTCTTTTGTTTATCGAGCTGTTTTTGAATCTCTTGTGTTGGTTTTAATAACACCGCAGCACCAGCTACGATAAGAGAACAGACTAAGCTCAACAACACAACGACGGTTAAAGTACCGCCAACGCTATCTTTATTAAATTTAGCCATTATGCAGTTCTCGCTTTTCTACGTTTGATGTTGCCTTGAACGACCAAGTAGTCGAAAATCGGCGCGAATAAGTTAGCGAATAAAATTGCTAACATCATACCTTCCGGATAAGCTGGGTTTACGACACGGATAAGTACCGCCATGACACCGATTAACGCGCCATACCACCATTTACCTTTATTGGTGAATGAAGCGGATACGGGATCCGTTGCCATGAAGAACATACCGATTGCGAAACCGCCTAATACTAAGTGCCAGTACCAAGGCATTGCAAATAACGGGTTGCTTTCCGAACCGATTAAATTAAACAGGCTGGATGTAATGATCATACCAACCATTACGCCTGCAATAATCCGCCATGACGCAATACGTGCAAATACGATAATTGCCGCACCGATGATTAATGCAAGCGTTGATACTTCACCCATAGAACCCGGGATATTACCTAAGAAGGCATCCATCCAGGTGATAGGTTGGCCGCTTGCAACATGTTGTAATGCCGCTTCGCCGCCTTGCGCCCACTGTGAAAGAGCGGTCGCACCGGAGAAACCGTCAGTCGCTGTCCATACTAAGTCACCGGAAATCTGACCCGGATAAGCAAAGAACAGGAATGCACGACCGGCAAGAGCGGGGTTCATGAAGTTTTTACCTACGCCGCCGAATATTTCTTTAGCGACCACTAAGCCGAAAGAAATGCCGAGAGCCGCTTGCCATAAAGGTAGTGTCGGCGGAACAATTAACGCAAACAGAATGGTTGTTACGAAGAAACCTTCATTCACTTCATGACCGCGCACGATAGCAAATAATAATTCCCAGAACATCCCTACCGCGAATGCAACGATATAAATAGGTAAGAAGAATGTTGCACCTAACAACATTTTACTACCCCAGCCCGCAGCCGCTGTGAAATCTACGCCTAAAGCCTGAGCCAGTGCATAGTGCCAATCATTTGCAGCCAATGTATCAACGGACGTACCTAAACTTAACACCGCATTAATAGATTGGTGACCGACGTTGTACATGCCATAGAACAATGCCGGGAATAATGCTAACCACACGATGATCATCATTCGTTTTGAGTCGATGGCATCACGTACGTGAGTGGTTGACTGCGTTGCCGTACCCGGGGTGTAAAGCAAAGTATAAACCGATTCAAATAACGGATATAATTTTGCATATTTCCCACCGGGTAAAAACGCGGGTTCCATTTTTTCAAAAAGATTTTTTAAACCCATTTTTAACCTTCCTTCTCAATCTTGTCTAATGCTTGACGCAAGAATGAACCGTAATCGGCTTTACCCGGACAAACAAAGGTACAAAGTGCCAAGTCTTCTTCGTCTAACTCCAATGCGCCTAACGCTTGTGCTGAATCGGTGTCACCTACTTCTAGATCACGAAGTAATAAGGTTGGAAGAATATCTAACGGCATTACGCGCTCATAAGAACCTATTGGCACCATGGCACGGTGACCGCCGTTTTCTGCGGTAGTAAAATTAAACAATTTTCGACCGAAGTGACCTAATACGGTACGGGTGATTGAATATTTGTTTGCTTGAGGGCTAATCCAACCGAAGAATTCTTTTTCGGTATCTTCCGCAATCACAGAAACTTGTAATGCGTAACGACCTAAATAATCATGTGCGCCTTCAGCTTTCGCACCATAAAGTACCGAACCTGAAATTACACGGTTATTGCCGTCCGCCAGTTCGTTTGCAGTCAACTGAGAAAGGTTGGCGCCGATGTTTGTACGTACTAAGCGAGGGTTTTTAACCTGTGGACCGGCAAGGGCTACCACGCGATCGGTAAATAATTCGCCGGTGGTGAATAATTTACCGATGGCAATAACGTCTTGGTAATTGATATGCCATACGGATTTATTGATACCAACAGGATCGATAAAATGAATATGCGTACCCACAAGACCGGCCGGGTGAACACCGGCAAATTCATGGCTATCGACGTTATCAACTGAAGCGATATTGCTACCTGCCGCTTTACATAAATTCACTTTGTTATGTAAGCGCGTTAATACGGTTAAACCATTTGTGAAGTCTGCTTGGTATTCGTTAATAATCACTGCAGGATCTGCGCATAGCGGGTTAGTATCCATTGCATTAACGAAAATAGATGAAGGAACCGCATCTACTGCCGGAATTTTGCTTAATGGGCGTGTACGAAGTGCGGTCCATAAACCGGAAGTTTGTAAATTTTGGCGCACTTGTTCGGAGCTTAATGAAACTAGTTCTGCCGGTGAATATTTAGCGAAGGTTTCTTGATCGTTACCTTCCACTCGAATTACCACAGATTGTAATACTCGCTTAGCACCGCGATTGATCGCGGTTACAGTACCACTTGCGGGAGCGGTGAAAACAACGCCCGGATTCTTTTTGTCTTCAAAAAGAATTTGACCTTTTTTCACTGTATCGCCTTCATGAATTTTCATTGAAGGACGCATTCCCACATACTCTTCACCAAGCAAAGCAACTTCAGTGACGGCATTTCCGTCACGGATTACTTGTTCTGGCTTCCCATTGATTGGAAGATCCAAGCCTTTTTTAATCGTAATCATTTGTTTGCACTACTTTTTGTTGGATTAACAATATAGTTACAGCAAATTTCCAACTGAAAATATCGCTGCAACCTCGTCTTGAGTAATGATTTTTGAATGTCATGCTAATTTGTCAGTGACGCAAATCGGCAATAACAGTTCTCCAACCAAATAAAATTAAAACTCAAATTCGGGTAATTTACTGTTTTAAAAGAATATTTTTAAATATTATTTAATTTAAAACAATAAATATTAATTTTAGATAAAATCAAACGCCCTATTTTAACTAAAATAGGGAATCTTCGCCACTTAATGTGGCGCATTTTTAGTGGTTTTTTAATATAAAATAAACGATTGCGTAACGAAATAGATCAAAATCGCCGGGATTATTATTCTGCGTCAAGGCAATTTGTTGATTTTGGAATGATTTTTCCCAAGCTTTGCCATTCTTTCGGCGTATAGGTATGTAGCGCCAGTGCGTGGATGCCGTTTTCCAGATCTTGCGCGAGAAATTGATAAATCATACGATGGCGGACAACTTTCGGTTTTCCTTCAAATTCATCCGTCACTATAACCACTTTAAAATGGGATTCACCGCCCCGATCGGAACTATGCATATGGCTTTCATTTTCAATTTGAAGAAATAGCGGAGAAAATTGCCGGGTTAGGCGTTCAGTCAGTTCTTGTTGTTTAGACATAATAAGTTTCCTAAAAAATTAATCACAAAGGGAGTTAAAGGCTATACATTCCGGTTTAAGTTTGCAACAATAAAAGCGTATATTAATGCGAAGGCGTTTAATATAGAAAAACGGATTGTTATATGACCCGTCTAATTATACCGAATGCCTTAGTTTATCGTTTATCTCATAAAAGTTAAGGATGATCATGAAACTTTCCAACAAATTTTCTTTAGCGGCGCTTACCGTCGCAAGCGTATTGTTAGCGGCTTGCCAAGCGCCGAGTAGCGTATTGACTTTTGCCCCTCACGCGCCGAATACCACTTTAAACGTGAGTAACCAAAATGCGGTGGTTGCGGTGGTAACCAAAGACGAACGTAGCCAAAAACAGGTTTCCAGTTATGTTCGTGACGGAGCGCTATTCCCGCTAACGGCTTCACCTGAAGTGGATACCATTTTTCAACAGGTTATGCAGCAAAATTTAAATAGTAAAGGCTTCCGTTTGGGATCGGCGAATGCGGCAAATACACATATGTTGGTTTCGGTAAAGGATTTTTACGCCAAAGTGGAAGAGGGCAATTTGCGCCATAAGATTAATTCTAAAATTCAGCTGCAAATTCATGTTCAAGGCGTTAAAGGCAACTTTACTAAGAGCATTGGTACGACTCGTACGGATGAGGGCGCATTTACAGTGAGCAATGAAGATATTCAAAAAGCGCTGGATGCGGCATTGAAAGATGTAGTGAACGGCATTTATGCCGATCAGGATATCGGTAACGCAATTCGCCAATATTCAAACTAACAAGTTAATTAACTAAAAGGCACAAATATGGAGATTCAGACAATCTTTATTTGTGCCTTTTTATTGCCTGTTATTTCGTTAAGGTAAAAACCTGAGTCGGGAAAGTTGTATTATTGGCCTTAACCGTTAACGTATATTTTCCCTCCGGATCGCTTTCTTCAAATGCCCAACAGTTGTAATAAGTTTGGGTGATTGGATAGGTAAAGTTAAATATATGCGTTGTAGTATTTTCACTTATGTGTTCACCAAGGCTAAAGTTTGTATTTTTAGGTGAAGTTAAGGTAATGGTGATGTTCACATTTCCCGAGTCGGAACGGAAATTAGTTAATGTCCAGCAGAATTGTTTTGAGAGATCTTTCTTTGAAAAATGACGACCGTCTTTTTGCCAAATGCCGACAGGATCATTTGCCGCTTTTGCGCCGAACATAAATTCCGTTTTTGCATTTTCTTGTTGCTGTGCCGCTTGATTATTGGCGGCAAGAGCCGATGAGACGACTAAAAGTGCGGTAAGAAAAAGCGAAATTTTTTTCATAATTGATACCCTAATTGTTCAAAAATACAAATAAGTAAAAGGCTGTTAATCTTTCGACTAACAGCCTTTTTGAATTTGGCTCCTCCTGCTGGACTTGAACCAGCGACATACGGATTAACAGTCCGCCGTTCTACCGACTGAACTAAGGAGGAATTGGTGCCTCGAGGCGGAATCGAACCACCGACACGGGGATTTTCAATCCCCTGCTCTACCGACTGAGCTATCGAGGCGTTTAACGCTCGTTGCGTTAACACGGGGCGTATTAAACCGTTTTTTCCTAACTAAGTCAACACCTATTTTGAAAAAAATGTAATTTTTTGTTTGTTTGTCGGTTAAATGTGCAAAAAGTATAGAAAAGCAACAAATTATCTGCATTTTCAGTAAGATAATCAATATTAACACAGGAAATAATAATTTGATTTATTAGCGATATTATCTATTTTAAGGGAAAGAAATAAGAAAAAGTGCGGTCTTTTTTGTGCGATTTTTTTGATGACATAAAAAAGCACATTGGTTTTATCCAATGTGCTTTTACATTTTATTTATCTTGCCCGACGGTAACTTCGCTGCGCCTTATCTACTTTCAGCAGATAGTTTCTGGCCTGTGAAGACGGATGAACGGTTGTCAAAATACGATATACCTGTTCCGGCTGCATTCTGTTAATGATGTTAATGGCATATTCCTGATCGCTGTCAAATACCCGTAATACGGCGCCGGCGCCGCTGTTATAGGCGGATATCATGGCATAACGCATGGAAGTCGGATTGGTAATACCGGCGAGATATTCATTTTTAAGAATCCATAAATAAGACACGCCCGCATCAATATTATTTGCAGGATCAAATAAATAGCTCTTACTTGGTTGCCCTGAACGGCCTTTAAGTTTAAATATATCGCGACCTGCGGTATGCGGAACAACCTGCATTAAACCCATTGCGTTGGCATAACTAATCGCATAAGGGTTGAAACTGGATTCCGTTTGCATAATACCGAGAATCAGGCTTTCGTCAATACCGTAACGGCGTGACGCCTGACGCACCAACGATAAATATTTTCTTGCACGCACATTAACGTGGTTTGCAATCATCTGAATAGAAACAAATTGCACCGTGCGACCATTACTTAAACGACGGCTTTGCAATCTGTTTTGTAATAAATAACTGGCGAAGCTGTTGGCGACATCAATATTATTAATCTGACGTCCGAAATTATCCACCACCTGACCGACCAAGAACGGGCGCGAGCTTATCGGTACGTCGCCGGAGGCGAATAAATCAATACCTTTGGCGTCGGACCCCATTAATAATGTATGTACAATCGCACTGTGCAGGCGGTTGGCATCAGCCAGGGTTTCAATGGTAATCTGACCTTCTTCAAAACTGATATGGCTACGTGTGTAATAACTATCCGTATATTTTACGTAATCTTTACGGCTTGCCACTAAAAGTTCATTAACGCCCCAAATTTGGTCAATATTTTGTGAGAATTGCCCCGTGAGCAAATCTAACCCGTTAGTATCTTTTGCAAAGGCGTCATCGTAATTACCGGAACGATCCGACGAACAGGCGTATAAAAAAGGAATTAAGAGTAAGACAAGAAATTTTTTTAGCTTCATTACTTTTATCAATTAGTTGCTTGAGGAATATATCCTTCAATATGAACATCTTTACCTTCAAATAAGAAATTAACCATTTCTTGTTCCAGTAATTTTCTATGATCCGCATTCATCATATTTAATTTTTTTTCGTTAACCAGCATGGTTTGTTTTTTCATCCATTCGCCCCATGCCTGCTTACTTATATTGTCGAAAATTCGTTTCCCAAGCTCTCCGGGATAAAGCTGGAAATCCAGCCCTTCGGCTTCTTGTTTTAAATATTCACAGAATACGGTTCTTGACATAATGCTGTCCTTTTTGAAATTCGGTTAATAAATTTTTTACAGGCGTCGCCAATCCGATTTGATCGGGATTCTCGGGATCATACCAATAATTAATTGTACTTGATATAGTAGATTTATAATCTGCGCCATTTTCTTCAATTTTTTTCCAATCGGAACGGTTTTCATCGCGTTCCGTTTGCCTGTATTGTGCATAAATAGGGAAAATATCAAGGTGAAAATGACTGAACGTATGGCGGAACGCGCTCCATTCCTGATATTCCCTAATACCTAATTGTTGCAAATATTGTAATAAGGTTGATTTATCTTTAAATTGCGGGAAACAATACAACCCGCCCCAAATTCCCGATTGTTCGCGTTGTTCCAGGGCAACTTTGCCGTTTTGCGCCAGAATTAAAAAATAGCTTTCGCGTTCGGGTAACTGTTTCTTCGGTTTTTTTGCCGGATATTTTTCCCAGGAATTCGTTAAAGTTGCACCGCACTTTTTGCTTAACGGACAAAGTCCGCACTTAGGTTTTGTGCGCGTACAAACCATGGCGCCCAAGTCCATCATTGCCTGATTAAAATCCGCCGCGCGCTCTGTCGGGGTTACCTCGGCACTGAGCCGCCATAAGCGGTTTTCTGTTTTTTTCTCGCCCGCCCAGCCTTCAACGGTGAAATAGCGGGACAATACGCGTTTTACATTGCCGTCTAAAATCGGGTAGGGCGCATTTAATACCGAAGACAAAATAGCGCCTGCGGTGCTTCTTCCTACGCCGGTTAAATCCCAGACTTGTTGAAAATCCGTCGGGAATTCTCCCCCATATTGATCCCGAACGGTTTGTGCCGCTTTATGTAGATTTCTTGCCCGCGCGTAATAACCTAATCCCGTCCATAAATGCAATACCTCGTCCAAGGGTGCATCGGCAAGTGCGTTAATAGTCGGGAAGGCGTCGATAAAGCGCTCGAAATAGGGAATTACTGTGCTAACCTGGGTCTGTTGCAGCATTACTTCAGACAACCAAACCTGATAAAAAGTTTTATTTTTTTGCCAAGGCAGATTTTTTCTGCCGTATTTATCGTACCAGCATAAAACCGAGCGGGCAAAAGGCGCTTGAATAGATGATTGAGCCAACATAAAAACAAAATAAAAAGTAAAAAAGCAAGGGGAAAGTGTATCATGCGAGGGTTTTTTATTAAATGCTAAAAATTAATTAAAAAATTACCGCACTTTAGCTTATAATCCACCCTCAAATAAATTTGAGGAACAATATGTCTGAACAAAAAATAACGTTTGCCGATCAGAAACGTAAAACCGTGGAGACGGCGGAATTTACCGAAGACGGTCGCTATAAACGTAAAGTTCGCAGCTTTGTTTTGCGTACCGGGCGATTAAGTGAATTTCAGCGCAATATGATGAATGATAATTGGGCTGATTTCGGGCTTGAGCATCAAAATAACTATTTCGATTTTGCTGAAATTTACGGCAATACCAATCCGGTTATTCTTGAGATTGGTTTCGGTATGGGTAAATCTTTAGTTGAAATGGCGGAACAAAATCCCGAGCGCAATTATTTGGGAATTGAAGTGCATACGCCCGGTGTTGGTGCCTGCATCGCTTATGCGGTGGAAAAACAGGTGAAAAATTTGCGGGTTATTTGCCATGATGCTACGGAAATTCTGCAGGATTGTATTGCGGATGATAGCTTGAGCGGTTTGCAGCTGTTTTTCCCGGATCCTTGGCATAAGTCCAAACATCATAAACGCCGTATTGTGCAACCGAATTTTGTGGATAATGTAATGCAAAAGCTACAACAAAGCGGTTTTATCCACATGGCGACAGACTGGGAAAATTATGCCGAGCAAATGCTGGATGTGTTAAGCCAATCGAAAGCCTTAACTAATACTTCAAAAACCAATGATTTTATCCCTCGTCCGGATTTCCGTCCATTGACCAAATTCGAACAGCGCGGTCATCGTTTAGGCCACGGCGTGTGGGATTTATATTTTGTTAAAAATTAAGAATTAATCAACGACCATAGGAGAAATAATATGGCTATCAAACGTAATCAAAGACAACGTAAAAAAATGCACCTTGCCGAATTCCAGGAATTAGGTTTCTTAGTAAATTGGCAATTTGCAGAAAATACGGCAATTGAACAAGTGGACGAGGTTGTTGATCGTTTTATTCACGATGTTATTCAGCCAAACGGTTTGGCTTATGAAGGCAGCGGTTATTTGCAATGGGAAGGTTTAGTTTGTTTGGAAAAATTAGGCAAATGTGACGAAAGCCACCGTGAGTTAGTAAAAAACTGGTTGGAATCCAACGGGTTACAACAAGTAGAAGTCAGCGCATTATTCGATATCTGGTGGGATTACCCTGTAAAAGAAGCGTAATTTCACGGCATTTGCAAGCCGCCTTAGTCTAAGGCGGCTTTTTTTCTTATAAGTCTGTCGACAAATCTTGACGAAAAGCCGTTTACGGCGTAGTATGCGCAGCGATTTAGTAATAAGAGGACACACACTTTGGACAGCCACAGTCGATGCCGATTGGAATCTTTCATCTAAATCTCGCCATTACTTATCGGCGAGATTTTCGTGGATAAGTATCAACTTACTTTATATGGTATCTTTTTTACCACATAACATCAAAATTTCGTTTATTAGTTGTAATCGCCGATGCGATTGTTCATCCCTTCGGGGGCGCTGGCTAAGCCAACGTTCGAAAAACTTTGTTTTTTGTGACCGCACTTTGATGTTATTGGTGTTCAATTTGTTCATTGCGTTGTTCATAACCATAGGCAGAACCTAGGGAGTATGACAAATGATAAATGCATTTGCACTTGAAAATGCGCGCTTAACCCGTCTTGATGAGGATAATCTCAGTACGTTAAATAAAGCTATTTGGATTGATTTGGTCGAGCCTACCAGCGAAGAACGTGAGATTTTACAAGACGGCTTAGAGCAAAGTCTGGCTTCATTTCTTGAATTGGAAGACATTGAGGCGTCCGCACGTTTTTTCGAAGATGAAGACGGTTTGCATTTGCACTCGTTTTTTTATTGCGAAGACGAAGAAGATTATGCGGATTTAGCCAGTGTCGCCTTTACTATTCGCGACGGTCGTTTATTTACCCTGCGTGATCGTGATTTGCCCGCGTTCCGTTTGTATCGCATGCGTTCCCGTTATCAACGTTTGGACGAATGTAACGCTTATGAAGTGCTACTGGATTTATTTGAAACGAAAATCGAGCAGTTAGCCGACGTGATTGAAACCGTTTATTCCGATTTGGAACGTTTGAGTCGCGTGATTTTAGACGGCAAGCAGGGCGAGGCTTTTGACGACGCGCTTGGGACCTTAACCGAGCAGGAAGATATGAGCTCGAAAGTGCGTTTATGTTTGATGGATACTCAACGCGCGTTGAGTTTCTTAGTGCGCAAAACCCGCCTGCCGGCAAATCAGCTGGAGCAGGCCCGTGAAATTTTGCGAGATATCGAATCTCTGCAACCTCATAATGAATCTTTGTTCCAAAAAGTAAACTTTTTGATGCAGGCGGCCATGGGTTATATCAATATTGAGCAGAACAGAGTGATGAAATTTTTCTCCGTAGTATCGGTGATGTTCCTGCCGGCAACCTTAGTGGCTTCCACTTACGGTATGAACTTTGAATTTATGCCGGAACTGGGCTTTAAATACGGTTATCCGATGGCAATCGGCTTAATGATCGCTGCGGGCGTAACGCCATATATGTATTTTAAACGTAAAGGCTGGTTGTAAATTTTGCTTTTAAGCTAAAAGTGCGGTAAATTTTACCGCACTTTTAGCATATGAAAACGATAAATCTTTGCCTGTCATTTAGGCTGGCAAGCGTTTATCTTAGGAAAAGAAAATCTATGAGTTCAATTTCATTTTTAATTAGTACGGCACTCGGCTTATATATATTCGTTTTGATGTTGCGTATGTGGTTGCAGTATTGCAAAGTTGATTTTTATCATCCTGTTTCTCAAGGAATCGTAAAACTGACCAACCCGGTTTTAACGCCGTTACGTAAAGCCATTCCGACGGTCAAAAACATCGATCTTGCCGCCTTATTTTTTGTGTTTGTATTAGGCATGGTGAAGGTACCGCTGTTATATATCGCAAACGGGCAATGGGCGGCGGAAATCATCCGTCAGGAATGGCTGCAATATGTGTTGATTGGCGCATTAACGGTGGTGGCTGCTTTCGGAAAAATGATCTTTTATGTGATCTTTTTCGGTGCGATTCTCAGTTGGTTTAATCGCGGTAATGATCAGTTCAGCTATTTGCTCTATCAATTAGGCGAACCCGTGTTATCGCCGATTCGTAAGATTTTACCGAGAACGGGAATGATTGATTTTTCACCGATGGTGCTGGCATTCGGTTTATTCTTTGCCGATAAAGTGCTGTATGACATTTTTGGTATTTTATGGCAGTTAGCCAGTTAAAAGTGCGGTAGAAAATGGCGGAATTTTAGTTATGTCGGCAATAGAACAAACGACGGAAGGCTTGCGTTTACGTATTTTTTTACAACCTAAAGCGAGTCGGGATAAAATTATCGGCATTCATGACGACGAATTAAAAATTGCGATTACCGCGCCGCCGGTAGATGGCGCGGCAAATGCACATTTACTGAAATATTTGAGCAAAGCGTTTAAAGTGCCGAAAAGCGCGATTATCCTGGAAAAAGGTGAGCTTAACCGCCATAAACAGTTATTTATTCCCGAACCGAAGTTAATTCCCGAAGAACTGCAGCCATTACTTTAAGTTCTAAGCCTCGTTTATGATAAACGGGGTTTTTTTATAGCTTTAATTCGAACAGGGCTTTCTTGGTATTTAATTTAAAGCCCTCTTTTTCCCAGATTCCTTGATGCTGCTGATCCTGTTCGACTACAAGACGGGTTGAATGGGTAAAACAAACGAATTCTTTCGCTTTTTCGATCAAACCGGCATAAATTTCATTCTGGTTCGCTACATCCTGCACAAAAATATCGGTCAGTTGCCAATAGCGTTGTAGTTGTAGAGACGACAGGCGGGGATAAAGCTGAATAAAGCCGATGGCTTGTTGTCGTTCGTTGGTGGCGATAAAAATAATACTTTCGCTGAAACGGATGCGGTTATTAAGGAATGTAAACGTGCGTTCCGGATTCTCTACCATACCGTGAGATAAACGATATTCCTCAAACAGCGGGAGCAAGACCTCAAGGTTCCATTGTTCTGCTTTAAATATTTTCATAACTAATCGGGACGGTTCCAGGCTAAAAAGGAAATTGATTATTTTTTGTAAGTCTCGGGCAATTGTAGCTTTTTAAAGCAAAATAATCATCTACTAGATCAAAATTTTATGAAAAAAAACTAAATTGATAATTAAAATTTGGTATAGTAGTCGGCGTTTTTATTAATTACAAAATGGAGAAAAAACTATGGCACGTCGTCCTTTAGTTATGGGTAACTGGAAATTAAACGGTAGCAAAGCGTTTACTAAAGAATTAATCGAAGGCTTAAAAGCCGAATTAGCGGGCGTTGAAGGTTGTGATGTGGCGATCGCTCCGCCGGTAATGTATCTTGCGGAAGCGGAAGCCGCACTTGCAGGCAGTAAAATCGTATTAGGTTCACAAAACGTTGATGTGAATGTCAAAGGCGCCTTCACCGGCGATATTTCAACCGAAATGTTAAAAGATTTCGGTGCGAAATATATTATTATCGGCCACTCCGAACGTCGCACATACCATAAAGAAAGCGATGAGTTTGTTGCACAAAAATTCGGTGCGTTAAAAGAAGCGGGTTTAACTCCTGTATTATGTATCGGTGAAAGCGAAGCGGAAAACGAAGCGGGTAAAACCGAAGAAGTTTGCGCACGTCAAATCGATGCGGTAATCAATGCCTTAGGCGTCGAAGCTTTCAACGGTGCGGTTATCGCTTATGAACCGATTTGGGCAATCGGTACCGGCAAATCTGCCACTCCTGCACAGGCACAAGCGGTTCACGCGTTTATCCGCGGCCATATCGCTGCAAAATCACAAGCGGTTGCGGATCAGGTCATTATCCAATACGGCGGTTCCGTAAATGATGCTAATGCTGCGGAATTATTCACTCAACCGGATATCGACGGTGCGTTAGTGGGCGGTGCTTCATTAAAAGCGCCTGCATTTGCGGTAATCGTTAAAGCGGCGGCAAAAGCAAAAGCTTAATTTACCGTTTAATTTGGGTTATAGAGCGTAATATAGATATTGCGCTTTTTTTAGAAAACTGCGGTCAAAATTTTGTGATTTTTGACCGCAGTTTTATTTGGCTAAGAAATTTACCGGTTTAATTCCGGATTAATTTTAAAATTAAGTCGAGTAATTTCCGGATATTCTTTTTGTACTAATTGCAGCAATTCCTGCCGGCGGAATAAAAACCCCTGACGCACAACCGCATTCGCCACTTCAATATGTAAACCGTTTTCCGTAAAATTTGCCAGCCGATACATTCCTTTAAACTGGCTTGGGAACCATCGCTGAAGCTGTTGATTCAGTCGGTTCAAAAACAGACCTTTTTGCATAATTTTAGATAAATCGGAACTTTCTACCAGATCTTTAATATTCACTATTTTTTGCTTGCGCATAGATTGAATTTCCTAAATTGATCCCAATAAATAAGGACATTGTAGCGAATTTCCGTTACAATAGGGTAAATTTTTGGGCTGTCTGAATAATGATGAAAATTTCAACAAAGGGTAAACATAATTTCTGGTCGCAACTGCTCGTAAGCATGATTGCGATATTTGCTTTACCCTGTGCTCAAGGATTGAACTATTCCGATGCCGTTACCAATGAAAATTATCAGGCGCAGCGCACATCAATTAAACAGCCGGCGGCTAAATTTTCCGCTCTTATCCAACAACAGGTTGCGGTACAGCAACGGCAAGCACAGCAATGTAATGTGGATTGCCCGAAATTTGCTAAAATCGAACCGCACTTTTGCCTCTCTCCAAGCTACTTTCATGCGCCGATTCGCGGTAGTCCTTTAGTATAAAAGATAAACAGACCCTAAATATTAACTGCCAATTATTAGCAGATTGATTCGACGTCCTTGACTGACGTTGAGATTTTTTATTGAAAAGAGAATGAATTTTTATGTTAAAAACTATTGCAACCAAAATTTTCGGTAGCCGTAATGACCGCGTATTGCGTAAATTAAATAAAGTCGTTAAAAAAATTAATGGTTTAGAACCCGCTTTTAGCGCCTTAACGGACGATGAATTAAAAGCGAAAACCGCGGAATTCCGCGCCAGACTGGAAAAAGGCGAAAGTCTGGAAAGTTTGATGCCGGAAGCTTTTGCTACCGTGCGTGAGGCAAGCCGTCGCGTGTTAGGCATGCGCCATTTTGACGTGCAACTTATTGGCGGTATGGTGCTGACTAACCGTAATATCGCGGAAATGCGTACCGGTGAAGGTAAAACCCTGACCGCCACCTTACCTTGTTATTTAAACGCGCTAACCGGTAAAGGCGTGCACGTGGTTACTGTGAACGATTATTTAGCGAACCGCGATGCGGAAACCAACCGCCCGTTATTTGAGTTCCTCGGCATGACGGTGGGCGTGAATATCCCGGGGTTACCACCGGAAGTAAAACGCGCCGCTTATCAGGCGGATATTACTTATGCGACCAACAGCGAATTAGGCTTTGACTATTTGCGTGACAATCTTGCCCATAGCAAAGAAGAACGTTTCCAACGTCAATTGCATTATGCGCTGGTGGATGAAGTGGATTCAATCTTAATTGACGAAGCCCGTACGCCGTTAATTATTTCAGGTCCGGCGGAAGACAGCTCCGAACTTTATATCGCCATTGATAAATTAATTCCGTTATTAGTTAAACAGGATAAAGAAGATACCGAAGAATATCAGGGCGACGGCGATTTTACTTTAGATTTGAAAACCAAACAGGCGCATTTAACCGAGCGCGGTCAGGAAAAATGCGAAAACTGGTTAATTGAAAACGGCTTTATGACTGAAAACGAATCGTTATATTCGCCGGCAAAAATCGGTTTAGTGCATCATATTTATGCTGCATTGCGTGCTCACACTTTGTTTGAACGCGATGTGGATTATATTGTAAAAGACGGTGAAATCGTTATTGTTGACGAGCATACCGGTCGTACTATGGCGGGGCGCCGTTGGTCTGACGGTTTGCACCAGGCCATTGAAGCAAAAGAACATGTAAAAATTCAGGGTGAAAACCAAACTGTCGCTTCGATTACTTATCAAAACTATTTCCGCTTATATGAAAAATTAGCGGGTATGACGGGTACGGCGGATACCGAGGCTTTTGAATTCCAACAAATTTACGGGTTGGAAACCATCGTTATTCCAACTAACCGACCTATGATTCGTGATGACCGTACCGATGTAATGTTTGAAAGCGAAGCTTATAAGTTCCAGGCGATTATTGAGGATATTAAAGAATGCGTAGCCCGTAGCCAGCCGGTGTTGGTGGGTACCGCCTCTATCGAAAAATCGGAATTGCTTTCTAACGAATTGGATAAAGCGGGCATTCCTCATAACGTACTGAATGCTAAATTCCACGCACAGGAAGCGGAAATTATTGCCAACGCCGGTTATCCGGGAGCGGTGACTATCGCAACTAATATGGCGGGTCGCGGTACGGATATCGTATTAGGCGGTAACTGGAGAGCGGAAGCGGCGAAGTTAGAAAATCCGACGGAAGAACAGCTTGAGGCCTTAAAAGCCGCATGGCAGGAGCGCCATGATGTGGTGATGAAAGCGGGTGGGCTACATATTATCGGTACGGAACGTCATGAGTCCCGCCGTATTGATAACCAGTTGCGCGGTCGTTCAGGTCGTCAGGGCGACCCGGGTTCTTCACGTTTCTATTTATCCTTAGATGATTCGTTAATGCGTATTTACCTCAACGAAGGTAAACTGAACATGATGCGTAAAGCTTTCAGTACGCCGGGCGAAGCAATGGAATCTAAATTGCTGGCTAAAGTGATTGCCTCCGCTCAAGCGAAGGTAGAAGCCCATAACTTTGACGGCCGTAAAAACCTGTTACAATTTGACGATGTGGCGAACGATCAACGTCATGCGATTTATGCGCAGCGTAACGATTTATTGGATCATGAGGATATTTCGGAAACCATTAAAGCTATCCGCGAAGATGTGTATAACGAAGTGATTGATCAATATATTCCGCCTCAATCCTTAGAGGAACAATGGAATATCGCCGAATTGGAAAAACGCTTAAAACAGGATTTTGCTTTAGATCTGCCGATTCAGCAATGGTTAGAAGAAGATAACCAGTTGCACGAGGATAACTTACGCGAACGTATTATTGCTTCGGCGGTGGAAGAATACCAACACAAAGAAGAAATTGTCGGCGCGGAGACCATGCGTAACTTTGAAAAAGGCGTGATGTTGCAAACGCTCGACGAATTATGGAAAGAGCATTTAGCCGCTATGGATCAGCTGCGCAAAGGTATTCATTTACGCGGTTATGCGCAAAAAGATCCGAAACAGGAATACAAGAAAGAATCTTTCCAAATGTTTACGGAAATGTTAGATGCTTTAAAACTAACGGTTATCCGCACTTTAAGCCGTGTACAGGTACGCACTCAGGAAGAAGCACAGGCAGAGGCGGCTCAACAGGCAGCGGCGGAAAGCAAGGATTACGCTGACGACAGCGCCTCCGGCGAGCGCAGCGTTGCGCAGACAACACAGCGTATCGGGCGTAACGATCCTTGCCCTTGCGGTTCCGGCAAAAAATATAAACATTGCCACGGTAACCGAGCTGCTCACGAGGCATAATTGATAAAAGTGCGGTTAAAATTTTTGATTTTTTGACCGCACTTTTTGATAGATTTTGACTAAATGAGGATTAGTTTGTGGATAAAAAAACAGTGCAGGTTGCGGCAGGTATTATCCGTAATGAATTCGGACAGATTTATCTTACTCAGCGTTTAGAAGGGCAGGATTTTGCGCAATCCCTTGAGTTTCCCGGCGGAAAAGTGGATGTAAACGAAACGCCGGAACAAGCGCTTAAACGGGAGTTGGAGGAAGAAGTCGGTATTGTTGCGCTAAATCCCGTTATGTTTGAGCAATTTGTGTTTGAATATCCGAATAAAATTATTCATTTCTATTTTTATCTGATCAGCGAATGGATTGGCGAGCCTTTCGGACGGGAGGGGCAGGAAGGATTTTGGATTGAACAGCTTGACCTGGACGAATCTCAATTTCCGCCGGCAAATTCCAAATTGATTCAGCGCCTGTTGGCAGAAATGAATTGTTAAAAAAACAGCGAGTCAAAATAGGCTCGCTGTTTTTTATTGCTGATAAAATCAGTTTTTCAACTTTTATTTATCGAAGAATTAATACCGGTTTATCGGTGTTTCGCGCCACTTTTACGGTGTTCGCGCTCAACCCTTTTGCGTTGGGTTGGCTACTTGCCAGCATGACGATGAGATCCACATTTTTTTCATCCGCCAGATGGTTTATTTCTTCATAAATCGTACCGTAAGAAACGATATGTTGCACTTTTGCCCCTTTCGGGAAGGCTTTTTCCGTGAATTTATGCAAAGCTTTGTTTGCTTCCTCCAATACGGATTTATCGAAGTTTTTGGGTAAAAAAGCGGAGATAAAACTATCGTCCATCGGCTCAATAATGGTGACTACGCGAAATATCGCCTGCGGGTTATCTTCCGTGAGTTTTAAGCAGGTATCCACTACATATTTGGCGCTGTCTAAATTGCTGAGATCGATGGCAATTAAAATATTTTTGTACATATAAAATCCTTATTACGTCAACATTGGCATATTGCTATGCCAATATGATTAGCTGTTTTTACGACGGCGTTGATTCCATGCAAGCGCAGAAACAAGCAGCAATGCAGGAATAAACATCAGTTCTTTTGGTAATGAATTTTTTGGCACTTCGACATCAATAATGGTTTGATCCCAATTTAAGCCCGCTTTGGCGGCAGGCGAATCAATTTCAACATTATCAATTAAAATCTTATCGGTTTCATTGCCGTTAATCTGGATCTTTTCTCCGGTATTCAACAATGTTAAACCCATGGCTTTTAATTTTTCTTCACCGTTTTCACCTGCCGGGATACTGAGTTTTGAATAAAACTCAATTTCTTTGCCATAAGGATTTAATCCGGCTACTTTAATTGTCAGATTTTGCCCTGCCGCCGCATTTTCGATTTCCTGCACTAATTGAGCAGGTTCAATATGGCGTTCCGTAGGTGAAACATATTCCATAAAGAAACCCGGTCTGAACAGCATAAATGCGGCAAGTATCAGGGCTAAGCCTTCCCATTTTTTATTTTTAGTAAAGAAATATCCCATGGTTGCGGCTGTAAACGCCATTACCCCGATGGTTGCGGTAATAAATACTAAAATACCTTTTGCCCAACCCACATCAAGTAATAACAGGTCAGTGTTAAAAATAAACAGGAAGGGTAAAATGGCCGTTCTTAAACTGTAATAGAACGCAGTTGCCCCTGTTTTTATCGGGCTTCCGCCGGAAATAGCCGCTGCGGCAAAGGAGGCTAAGCCTACAGGCGGCGTGACGTCCGCCATAATACCGAAATAGAATACAAATAAATGGACCGCAATCATTGGCACGATCAGCCCGTTTTGTTTACCCACTTCAACGATAACCAGCGCCATTAAGGATGAAACCACAATATAGTTTGCCGTAGTCGGTAGCCCCATACCGAGAATTAAACTGAAGATTGCCACTAAAATCAGCATGAGCAATACGTTGCCCATGGAGAGAATTTCAATAATACTGGACAATTGCACGCCAAAACCGGTTAATGACACCACACCTACGATAATGCCGGCGGTTGCGGTGGCAATGCCGATACCGATCATATTGCGGGCGCCGGTTTCCAAACCTTTAATCAGTTCTTGTACGCCTTCTTTAAGTTGGATAAATTTATCCGTGTTTTCTTTTCGGAACAGGCTTAATAGAGGCCGTTGGGTAATAATAATGGCGGATAAGGCGAGAATTCCCCAAAAAGCGGACAAACCCGGCGACATACGCTCAATCATTAAACACCACATTAAAACCACAACCGGCAATAAATAATGTAAGCCGGCATTTACCGTTGGTTTGGTTGCCGGCAGAACGACAATTTTTGCATTAGGATCATCAGGTTCGAGATCCGGAAAGCTTGCCACCCGATGAATGAGCAGAATGTAAACAATCAGCAATAACAGGCAGACGATTAAAAATGCTTCATTTGGCACCGCAGTTTTTAGCCAGCCCAGAGTTAATTCAAGCACAAAATAAATAATGCAAAGCGTTAAGAAAGTGCCTATTGCCCGGATTAACGTTACTAAAAACGGTTTTGCCGGATCAGTTCTTGGCAACCCTTTTAAACCCATTTTACAGGCTTCGAGATGAACAATATAAACCAATGCGATATAAGAAATTAATGCCGGCAGGAATGCGTGCAGGATCAATTCGTTGTAGGGCATATTGATATATTCGATCATCAGGAAAGCGGCGGCGCCCATAACCGGCGGCATTAATTGACCGTTTACGGAAGACGCCACTTCAACGGCTCCCGCTTTTTCCTGGGTGAAACCTACACGTTTCATCATGGGAATAGTGAATGTGCCGGTAGTTACCACATTGGCGATAGATGATCCTGAAACCAAGCCCGTTAAAGCCGAAGAAACCACCGCTGCTTTAGCAGGGCCGCCGCTTAAATGACCCAAATAAGCAAAAGCGGTTTTAATAAAATAATTACCTGCCCCCGCTTTATCCAATAAGGCACCGAATAAAACGAAGAGAAATACGTATTTTGTAGAAACGCCCAGGGCGACGCCGAATACGCCTTCCGTGGTGATCCATTGTTGGTTAATGATTTGCGATAATGAACCGGAACGGTGGCTGATAATCCAACTTGTAGGCAGGTATTGCCCGAAGAAGTTATACAACAAAAATATAACGGCAATAACCGCGAGAGGTAAACCAAGGCTTCGGCGTGTGGCTTCCAGCAATAGTACAATACCAATACAGCCTGCGATAATATCCTGCAGATTAGGCGCGCCGAATCGGGTTACTAGACTTTGATAAAAGAACAGATAATAAGCGCCTAAGAACGCCCCGGCAGTGGCACAAATCCAGTCAATAATTGGTATGCGGTGTTTAGGCGAAGTAGAGAGCGCCGGAAAAGAAAGGTAGGCAAGAAATAGCGCAAAAGCCAAATGAACGGATCTTGCTTTAGTGTCGTCCACAACTACATTGAGATCAATATTATGTTGGGTTAACACTTCTTGCAGCCAAAACGGAAACGGCGATGTGTAATACAATTGAAAAATAGACCACAAAATGGCGGTGCCTACGATGAGTTTTTTGGGAAATCCAGCAGGGTTACGCCCACCCTCATCATTAGATGCAACCAAGTCTCTCAGATCATCATAATCGACAGATTGAATTTTTTCTGACATAGGTTCCTCGAAAATAGATAAAAAACCCTACACCAATGGCATAGGGTTAATATTAAGTGATTGATACATTAATTTATGTATCAAAAAGCATGATAAAGCGCTTAATTATTTTAACCAGCCACGTTCTTTATAATAACGTTCCGCACCTTCGTGAAGCGGTGCCGAAAGCGCATTTTTAATCATGTCTTCTTCTTTTAAGTTAGCGAATGCCGGGTGTAAACGTTTGAAACGATCGAAATTATCAAATACCGCTTTTACTACCGCATACACTTTATCCGCATCCACATCAGTCGAGCTGACTAAAGTCGCGTAAGAACCGAATGTTTCCACCGGATTATCCGTACCTTTGTACAAGCCGCCCGGAATTACCGCTTTAGCATAATAAGAATGTTCGCTGACTAATTTATCAATTTCGGGACCTGTGACCGGCACTAAATGCGAATCGCAGGAAGCGGCGGCTTCTTTTAATGCGCCGTTCGGGTGACCGACGTTGTAAGTAATGGCGTCTAAGTTGTTATCGCACATTGCTGAAGCCATCTCCGCCGGTTTTAATTCTGCGGCAACTTTAAAGTTTTTATCCGTCCAGCCTTTTTCAGCCATAATTACGTTAATTGTCGCTCTTGTGCCGGAACCCGGGTCGCCCACATTTACACGTTTGCCTTTCAAGTCGTCAAAGGTTTTGATGCCGGAATCGTCACGCGCCATTAAGGTAAAAGGTTCCGCATGAAGTGAGAACACCGCACGTAATTTTTCATTTTTCTTACCTTCGAAAGCACTGGTGCCGTTATAGGCGTGATATTGCCAGTCCGATTGCGCAATCCCCATATCCATTTGTTTGTCTGCGATAGCGTTCAAATTAGCGATAGAGGCACCGGTTGAAGGCGCATTACATTTGATTTGTGTTTTTGCCGTATCACGATTTACTAATTGGCAGATAGACTGACCGACTACATAATAAACCCCGGTTTGTCCGCCGGTACCGATAGTGATAAAACGCTCTTCAGCCTGTACGGCAAGCGCTGTCATTGCGAGGCCGGCTACTAATGATAATTTTAATAATTTTTTCATAGAGAGTTCCCCAGTATAGAGAAAATAATTGATATGTTGTGAATGTTCCGAATTTAGCCCGAACAAGACAAACATATACACGGATTTACATTGATTTTCAATAGTTTTATAAGAAGAAAAATCTAGATTGAAAAATATTTAATAAAAATCTGATTTTTCATGAAAATATAAGAGATGTATTTAATAAAAAGGCTGGAAAATTAGTGATTATCGGCAAATTTTCGGAATGATATTAGCCAATTGATCCCAAATATCGGCACTGAATTCCTGTTTGGCCAATCGTTCCAATTCCGCCAATTGCTGAACGGCAAGATAAAGCTTACGGTAAGTAAGGCGCTGAAAAGCCTGAGTAAATAGAGGGCGCCGGTTTTGCCAGATTTTTAAACGGTCAAAACCTTCACGCAGCTGTGCAACCGGTAATGCGGAATCTACCGAGGCGGTTTTATGTTGCGGCTTTGCTAATTGTAATAAGGTGGTTAATTCCCGTTGTAACGAGCGTAAAAGAATAATAGGTTGCACATCTTCCGCCTGCAAACCGGTTAAGATTCGTCGGGCTCGCGCTTCTTTGCCCTCCAACAGCGCATCAATCCATTGGAATGGCGTAAAAACCGAAGACTGTTCCACAATATTTTTAACCCGCACAAAGGTTAGTTTATGATCCGCGTGTAGCAGGTCTAATAATTGCAAAGTTTGTTTTAAAGCAAGAAGATTATTCTCATAGCTGTAACATAATAATTGAACGGCATCCTGTTCGGCGATTAACCCCATTGCTTTACAACGGTTTGCCACCCAGCGCGGTAATTGTTCCGCCGTCGGTGTCTGGCAATTTACCAGAACGGCGTTTCTATCATATTGTTCGGATTGAATAAACCAATCCTGTTTTTCCATGAGTTTGGTTAATTTACCGAAGTGTAAAATTAACAACAAATCCGAATTTAACAGACTTATTAATTCCGCCAGATTTTTACTCAAAAGTGCGGTCGGATTTTCCGGAAAATGTAAGGTAATGACCTGTTTGGAAAAGAATAAGCCCATAGATTGGCAGCGCTCAAACAGATCATTCCAATTGGTGCCGTTATCAATTTGGATTTCCAGTTTTTCATCAAAACCCGATTTAGTCGCCGCCTGAATAATATTATCCTGGCTTTCACTGAGCAGCAGCGGATCTTGCCCGATTAAATAATACAGACCGGCAAGCTTATTATTTAACGATTGCGTTAACTGTTCAGTGAAAATGCGGTTCATAACTTTATTGTTTATCGTTTTTTATTTGATGCTGTAGTGCCACCATTTTGCTGATTAACTGGCGGGCCGCCTGTTCGCGCATATCGTTCCATATAATTTCTTTTTCGGATGATTTTGCTAAGGCTGCGCGGGAGTTATCAAAGAATGTACGGTTTACTTTTGCCGAAATCGGATAGGCCGCCCGGTTAGGCATTTTTACACTTGCCGATACTTCCAGCATCAACATTTTTTCCGCTTCACGACCTTGTTTGAAGACCGAAACCACTTCGTCGTCGGTGGAGGTTTTGTTTAATCGCAATACGGGCACATCGGGGCTCGCCTCGACTAAATTGATGTTGTTAAGCTGTAATTGTTTGCGCATTGCCATCGCCATATCGCTGTATTGATCCGAACTTTCGAGAGTCAGCGTTTGTAATTCCTGAGGAATTAACTGACCGTTTTGAAAGTGAAAACCGCAAGCGGTTAACGCCGCAATAGCTGTAACAAAAGTGAATTTTTTGAGTTGTTTTAACATAGAAAACCTTCAAATTTTTAACCGCACTTTTAGTTTGAAACGAAAAGTGCGGTCGATTTTTTTAAATTATTTTGCTACGAAGCTTAATAATTTACCCGGTACATAAATCACTTTAACGATATTTAAACCGTCCAGGAATTTTTGTACGTTTTCTTCCGCAAGTGCGACCCGTTTAATTTCTTCTTCCGCCATATCCGCCGGAACCGTAATTTTACCGCGCACCTTGCCGTTTACCTGCACGACAACAAGTTTTTCATCATCGATCATAGCCGCTTCGTCCGCTTGTACCCAAGGAGCGAAATCGATGATATCCTCGTTGCCTAGATCTTTCCATAATTGGAAGCAGATATGCGGGGTGATCGGATACAGCATACGCACTACCGCACTCAAGGCTTCGCCCATCACCGCGCGATCCTGTTCGTCCGTTAACGGCGCACGGGTTAATTTATTCATTAATTCCATGATTGCCGCAATCGCCGTGTTGAAAGTTTGGCGACGGCCGATGTCATCGGATACTTTGGCAATGGTTTTGTGCACATCACGACGTAACGCTTTTTGCGCACTTGAAAGTGCGGTCGGATTCGGCGCCGTTTTGACCGGATTTTTATTATATTCAAATACCAGATTCCATAAGCGCCCTAAGAAACGTTTAGCCCCTTCTACGCCGGATTCCTGCCATTCCAAAGTCATTTCTGCCGGGGAGGCGAACATCATGAATAAACGGACTGTGTCGGCGCCATATTTTTCCACCATTTCCTGCGGGTCGATACCGTTGTTTTTGGATTTTGACATTTTGGTCATACCGGCGTGAACCAATTCGTGACCTTCATCATCCGTCGCTTTCAGAATACGACCTTTTTCATCACGTTCCAGCATTACTTTGGTTGGCGATACCCAAATACGTTCGTTAGTCGGGCTGGTATAATAGAAAGCGTCCGCTAATACCATGCCTTGGCAAAGTAATTTTTTAGTAGGTTCATCGGTAGAAACCAAGCCTGCGTCACGTAACAATTTGTGGAAGAAACGGAAATAAAGCAAGTGCATAGTGGCGTGTTCGATACCGCCGATATATTGATCGACGGGCAGCCAGTAATTTGCCTCGTCCGAATCCAGCATACCTTCATGATACTGCGGGCTGGTGTAGCGCGCATAGTACCAGGAAGATTCCATAAAGGTATCGAAGGTATCGGTTTCTTTTAATGCGGGTTGACCGTTATAACTAGTTTTCGCCCAGTCCGGATCCGCTTTGATCGGGCTTTTTACCCCGTCCATTACGACGTCTTCGGGAAGAACGATCGGTAAATCCTGCAATGGCGCCGGCACCACATCGCCGTTTTCCAGAGTCAGCATCGGAATCGGTGCGCCCCAGTAACGTTGACGGGATACGCCCCAGTCTCGTAAGCGGTAATTCACCTGGCGTTTACCTACGCCCATTTTTTCCAGTTTATCCGCAATACCGTTAAATGCGGCCTCAAAATCCAAACCGTCGAATTCCGCCGAATTCACCAGTTTACCGTGCTCGGTAAACGCAGCTTTAGTTAAATCGATTTCTTCACCGTTCATCGGTGCAATAACCTGTTTAATAGGCAAACCGTATTTAGTTGCGAATTCAAAGTCACGCTGATCATGAGCAGGCACCGCCATCACCGCGCCCGTACCGTAATGCATTAGCACAAAGTTAGCTACCCATACCGGCACCGGTTTGCCGGTAATCGGGTGAATCGCATTAATGCCGGTAGCCATGCCTTTTTTTTCCATGGTGGCAAGTTCCGCTTCCGCTACTTTGGTATTTTTGCATTCCTGGATAAAGCGGGCTAATTCGGCGTTATTTTGCGCCGCTTTTTCCGCTAACGGATGACCGGCCGCCACCGCCATGTAAGATACGCCGTAGAAGGTATCCGGACGGGTAGTGTAAACCGCGACGGTTTCGTCGCTGTTTTCAATTTTGAAAGTAATCTCCACCCCTTCGGAACGGCCAATCCAGTTGCGTTGCATGGTTTTCACCATATCCGGCCATTCGGGAAGGGTATCTAAACCGCTTAATAACTGTTCCGCATAATCGGTAATTTTAATAAACCATTGCGGAATTTCTTTTTGTTCTACCGGCGTGTCACAACGCCAGCAGCAACCTTCATGGACCTGTTCGTTGGCAAGTACGGTTTCGTCATTCGGACACCAGTTCACCACAGAGGTTTTTTTGTACACCAGACCTTTTTTATAAAGCTCGGTGAAAAACCATTGTTCCCATTTATAATATTCCGGTTTGCAAGTGGCGATTTCACGATCCCAGTCATATGAGAAACCCAGCATTTTAAGCTGTTTTTTCATGTAATCGATATTTTCGTAAGTCCATTTTGCCGGTGCGGTTTTATTTTTTACCGCCGCACCTTCGGCAGGCAGACCGAAAGCGTCCCAACCTACCGGTTGCAATACGTTTTTGCCGTTCATTCGTTGATAACGGGAAACCACATCCGCAATCGTATAGTTACGTACGTGCCCCATATGTAAGCGGCCGGACGGATAAGGGAACATTGATAAACAATAATATTTTTCTTTACTGCTGTCTTTGACTGCTTTGAAGGTCTGATTATTCTGCCAGTATTTTTGCACTTCTTGTTCAAGCAAATCAGGACGATATTGTTCTTGCATAGTATTACCTTAAAACTTTGAAAAAATGAACCGCACTTTTGCGGCAAATTTATACTTGGAAAATGTGGTATAGGATAGCGTAAAACGGAGGAAATTAATAGGTACTTGAGAAAGATTAATCTGTGGTTATTTAGATCGTATTTTTGACTTATTTGCGATACGCTTTATCCATTGCCATAATTACTTCTCGTACGACTTTTTTCTGTTCGGAAGGTAAATTTAAAAAGAGCTTAATTACTGTCTGATCTTGATAGCTTGCGGCTTCTTCCCAAATGTGTTTGCTTAGTTCTTTCTCTTTTTCCACTCTGTCTAATTTGTAAGCTAATTCATCTGATACCAAATCTGAAACTGGCACATTCAGCCATTCAGCCAATGTTCTAAGTCTTGCTGGTCTTGGCATTGTTTCACCTCGTAACCAGCTGGCGAAAGCGTGCAAGCCAATCGGTTTACCGTAATGCCGTAAATTAAACTCACGTTCTAGTACCGAAGCCATAGGTTTATATCCCCTTTCAATTAAAAGGGCTTTTAGTTTTTCTGCAAAGAGTTCTTTTTCATTCATATTATCAAGTTAATTTTTAACTTAATTTTTAGCGAAAGATTGATAAAAACTTACGTAACAATTATGATACTTACGTTTTAAATTACGTTAATAATTAACTTAAAAATTACGTTTTAATATGACAACCCAAATTAAATCCAAACAACGAGTTTCCGATCATGGCGAAGTGTTTACAAGAAAAGAAGAAGTGAATGCGATGCTGGATTTAGTGAAAGACGAAACTTTGCGGATTGAATCCCGATTTTTAGAGCCAGCCTGTGGAGATGGTAATTTTCTGATTGAAATTTTACGCAGAAAGTTAGCGGTCGTAGAAAGGCAATATGCCAAATCGCAACGTGAGTATGAGTTTTATTTAGTGGTAGCGATTGGGACGATTTACGGGATTGAACTGCAATACGACAATGTGATTGCCTGTCGTGGGCGGCTTTGCAAATTTGCAGAAGAATCCTATCGCTTGTTGTTTCCCGATACCGCCAATGATGAAGTCATCAGCGTGCTTCGTTTCATTTTGAGTTTGAACATCGTGCAAGGCAATGCGTTGAAAATGTGCTATGTCGATGAAAAAAATCAAGATTTGCCAACAAAAATGTTGCATTTTTCACAATGGTCACCTGTGTCATTGGGGCGGAAATGGAGCTTAAAACGTCACGATTTTGAATATCAACATTTAGTCTTTGACAGTTCAGAACCGTATCAATCTGTTCAAGAGTATTTCGGCTGTTATTTTTTAGAGATCCAAAATGCAAAACCTATCCATTAACTATAATCCTGATGTGCTCTCTTGCCTGGCGAATTTATCCAATGATGAGGTGTTTACTTCACCTGAGCTTGCCAACCGTATGTTGGATTTATTGCCGCAGGGGCTTTTTTCATCAAAAAAAACCACATTTTTAGACCCGGCCACCAAATCGGGCGTATTTTTGCGTGAAATTGCTAAACGGCTGATTAAAGGTTTAGAAGCGGAAATCCCCGATTTACAGACACGAATCAACCATATTTTTACCAAGCAAATTTTCGGTTTAGGTATTACAGAACTGACAGCTTTATTGGCTCGCCGAAGTCTCTATTGTAGCCGTTCGGCAAACCATAAATATGCACTTTGTACCGAATTTAATGATGAACAAGGCAATATCCTTTATGCGCCGTTGAAACATAGTTGGGAAAACGGGCGGTGTAAACATTGTGGTGCTAGCCAACAGGTGTACGACCGTGAAAGTCATTTAGAAAGTCATGCTTATTCGTTTATTCATCAATCAATTCAAGACATTATTCCAAATTGCCCTATGAAATTTGACGTTATTATCGGAAATCCACCTTATCAGTTAAGTGATGGTGGAGCACAGGCAAGTGCCAAACCTATTTATGATTTATTTGTGGAACAGGCAAAAAAACTTAGCCCAAAATATCTCGTAATGATTATTCCTTCACGTTGGTTTACGGGCGGAAAAGGCTTAGATAATTTCCGTGATTCAATGCTTTCGGACAATCGCATTTCAACTATTCACGATTTTCCAAATTCACAAGATTGCTTTACTGGCGTGGAAATTAAGGGTGGTGTCTGTTATTTCCTTTGGGAGGAACATTACAAGGGAAATTGTAAGGTTGTTACACATGAAAAAAACGAAATTTCATCTGAAATGGTGCGTCCATTAAAAGAAGAAGGGTTAGACATTTTCGTTCGTTATAACAGTGCGGTCAAAATTCTCCGTAAAGTCCAAAAGAAAAAAGAAGGTAGTTTTGCTGATTTAGTCAGTACACGAAAACCATTTGGTTTAACAACAACGGATAAAGGCAATCCAACTCCTTATAAATCAAGCGATCACAATGTAAAACTTTTCCAAAATCGTGGCGTTGGTTATATGAAACAAGAAGAAATTCCTGTTAATAAACAATGGATCCATACGCATAAAGTGATTGCCCCTTATGCGGTTGGCTCGGGCGATAGTAAAACTGACAGGGTAAAACCGATTTACGCAGGTTTAGGTACGGCTTGTACCGAAACTTATTTGGTAATAGGACCTTTTGACAGCCAAGACATTTGTGAAAATGTGATGAGCTATATTAATACACGCTTTTTCCATTTTATGCTGACTTTAAAGAAAAATACCCAACACACCACGAAAAAAGTATATGAATTAGTGCCATTACAAGATTTCTCAAAGCCGTGGACAGATAAAGAACTTTACGAAAAATATCAATTAACTCAGGCGGAAATTGATTATATTGAAACAATGGTTAGACCGATGGGAACTAAAGAATGAGTGAATTTATTACCGAATTGCGCACACCAAAAATTTACGCCTACAATGATAGTCGTTTTCCAAATTGCTTAAAAATTGGTTATACAACACGTAATGTCGAAGAGCGCGTGGCAGAACAATATCCTGTGAAATTACCGAATCAAAGCTATCAAATCCTGTTAAGTGAGGTGGCAATTCGTGACGATGGCTCTAGTTTTCGGGATAGCGATATTCACACCATTTTGCAAAAACGTGGCGTAGAACGCTTAGATGGTGAATGGTTTAAATGCGATTTAAACGAAGTAAAATCTGCTTATTTAGAAGTTAAGACCGGGCAAGCGGTCGAAAAAGAGCGAATTTTTGCATTTGGTATGCGACCTGAACAGCTGGCAGCCGTCGCCAAAACCGCCCAATACTTCCGCTCATTTGCGGAAGATGAAAATAATCAAGGTAAAACACCACATTTCTTGTGGAATGCCAAAATGCGTTTTGGTAAAACCTTTGCGGCGTATCAGCTTGCCAAAGAAGTGGGCTGGAAAAAAATTTTGGTGCTGACATTCAAGCCTGCGGTGCAAAATGCATGGCAGGAAGATTTGCAAAACCACGTGGATTTTCAAGGCTGGCGATTTGTGCTGGAAGAAAGCGAATGGCAGAACGCGGTCGAATTGCCACAAATTTGTTTTGGTTCATTTCAAGATTATTTAGGCAAAAACAAAGCCGGTGGCACTAAGCTCAAAAATGAGTGGGTTCATACCATTAACTGGGACTGCATTATTTTTGATGAATATCACTATGGTGCGTGGCGTGAAAAATCCAAAGGATTATTTGGAGCGGACGAACAGCTTTATCAAACGATGCAATCGGAAGCGGCTGAAATGGAAATGGATATGCCGGATTATTTTGATGAAGATAGCTTGCCGATTACCAGCCATCATTTTTTATATTTATCGGGTACGCCGTTCCGGGCTTTAAATTCGGGTGAATTTATTGAAGAACAAGTATATAACTGGACCTATTCTGATGAGCAAAAAGCTAAAAAAGAGTGGCAGGGTGAAGATAACCCATATTTGAGCTTGCCGAGAATGGTGATGCTGACGTATCAGTTGCCCGATGATATTCGTGAAGTGGCGTTAAAGGGTGAATTTAACGAATTTGATCTAGGGCAGTTTTTTGAAGCTAAAGGTACAGGCGATAAGGCTAAATTTACATACGAAAACGAAGTACAAAAATGGTTGGATCTTATTCGGGGCTCGTTACGTTCGACTACGATTGATAACTTAAAATTAGGTTCAGAAAAGCCACCAATGCCTTTTGGTGACAGTCGTTTATTAGGTAGCCTTCTGCATACACTTTGGTTTTTACCAACAGTTGCCTCTTGTTACGCAATGCGAAATTTATTGGCACAAAAGCAGAATCAGTTTTACCACGAATATAACGTGATTGTTGCCGCTGGCAATGAAGCTGGAATGGGAGCAGAAGCGATTTTGCCTGTGAAGAAAGTGATGACGAGCGAACCTCTTAAAACTAAATCCATTACACTTTCTTGCGGTAAATTAACCACTGGTGTTTCGGTTGCCCCATGGACGGGAATTTTTATGCTACGTAATCTCAATAGCCCTGAAACCTATTTTCAAGCGGCTTTTCGTGTGCAAACTCCGTGGGTATTACGCGGACATAATCCGAATGATCCGAATAATGAATGTATCGTTAAAGAAGATTGCTATGTGTTCGATTTTGCCCCTGACCGTGCGTTAAAACAGCTTGCCGATTATTGCGTTCGTTTAAATACGGATAATAAAAACCCCGAACAAAAAGTGGCGGAATTTATTCAATTCTTACCTGTTCTTGCTTATGATGGTAGTTCTATGCACTCTATTGATGCCGCTGGTATTTTGGATATGGCGATGAGCGGTACAACTGCAACACTGTTGGCACGCAGATGGGAAAGTGCGGTGTTGGTGAATGTGGATAACGAAACATTGAGCAAATTACGCCGTAATGAAGCAGCAATGGCTGCATTGATGAGAATTGAAGGTTTTCGGGCGTTAAATCAAGATATTGAAACTATCATCAATAAATCTGGAAGTGTGAAGAAAACCAAGCAAAAAGCCAATGAACGAGATTTGTCAAAAGAGGAAAAAAAGCAACTTTCTGATGATGAGAAAAAGGAAAAAAGCCTTCGTAGGCAGATTCAGGAAAAATTGATTAAATTTGCCACACGGATTCCAATTTTTATGTATCTGACTGATAACCGTGAATATAGTTTGCAAGATGTCATTACTCAACTTGAACCTGAGCTTTTTTTTAAAGTAACGGGTTTAACTCAAAAGGATTTTAGCTTGTTAGTCAGCCTTAATTTATTCAATAGTGGAATGATGAACGATGCCGTGTATAAATTTAAACGTTATGAAGATTCAAGTTTAAGCTATTCTGGGATAAGTAAACATGAAGAACACCAGATAGGGTTGTATGATACAACTATTAGCTTTCTAGAATATCAATTAGGTTCAGATGTTACATAATTTTAAAAAATAGGATGAGTTCACTTTTAATCACTGTGTAACTATTCTGTCTATTACGCTACCTTTTATTTCAGCCCGAATAAAAACCGCGTTAATTTGTTGCTGTTAATAATCAGATAGCTCAGGAAAGATAACAGATATCCGCAAGTGACCAATATCATAAAATAAACAAAAGGCGTCATGCCGGGAACATCGAAATAATATCCCAGTACAATCAATACCGGATGATGGAACAAGTACACGATGATAGCGGAACGAACTAAAAACGCCACGGAACGGGAAGGCGGGAAAGAGGCGCTGAAGAAGAAATTAAATAATAACAAACTGACAGAAATCGCAGACGCGTGCTGAATAAAAACATTTATCGCGCGCATGGTGAAAGGTAAACTTTCTTTCGCCTCGCCAATCGTAAGGGTTTGATAGGTTAAGCCCGTCACTGTTATTCCCCACAGCAAAGTTTTGATGGTTTTTTTATTAAAAAATATACGTACCGCTTCACTTCGATAAATAATATAGCCGATAAAAAAGTAAATGCTGTAATACAAGGTTTTTTCTATCAGATAGCCATAAAATGAATAGAACAACGGATGATCCGCCATAGGAACGAACATATTCAGAACGAACTTAATGCCGAAAGGCAGATACATATAAAAAATAAATAATCCCAGTTTTATAAATCGATTAAACCCGCTTAAATAATCTAAAAATTTATCTACCGGTAATAAACAAACCAATGAAATTATCATTAGGGTTAATAAGAACCAGGCGTGTACGATAAAATTTCCGATACCGATATTTTCCCAGGGGGTGATATCATGGCGAACCACAAACCAGACTTCAAACGTATTGATTAGCAGAATAGAAGAAATTAACGGCATAAAAACGCGTAAGTATCGCCCTTTTAAGAAATAATGTTTTCCTTTTTTAAGCAACACCATAGCGGAAAAGAAACCGGCAATCAGAAAGAAGGCTTCCACTCGGAAAAAATGCGCAACATGGACGATATTATGAATTAGCGCATCCTGATATCTATCGCTATGGTAATCCCATCGGTAAAAAGGGCTGATGACCGACGCCGCATGCGTCAATACACCGATTAACATCAACAAAGCTCTGAGCTGGTCTAATCCATAGTAATATTCTTTTTTTGCAATCATTAACACCGGTTTCCTAACTTAACAGCTTATTATCCGAACGGATAAAAACTGGGTGACTGAACAGTCTGTTTATCTTTTATAATGGCTTTTACCATCATAGACAGACAATAAACCAGTCCCAGTGTAATGATTTGCAGTAGTTTTTCGAGTAAATTTACCTAGTATTACTTAATCTTTAACTTATATTTGTTAAATTTACAGATAATAATTAAATTTTACAAAAATGCGGCTGGCTATTTTTTCACCACCGCATGATAATGCAGTTTATCAATGGCGTTGATCATCATTTCGTCGGTCACTTTTTCATCAGCGACCACTTTCACCAAGCGGGTGTTGAAGTTGGCTTTGGTGGAGATCACACCGTCAATATTGCGCAGTTCTTTGTTTACCAAATAAACACAAAGCTGGCAGTTCATTTCTTCAATATGTAATGTTACATTGCGTTCGGCGGCAAAACCGCTACCTGAGAATAAAAGTGCGGTCAAAAAAAGCAAAGTTTTTTTCATTCTAAAAGTTCCAGAATATAAGGTAAAACATAGGGATAACTTAAGAAAAAGAGAATAACCGGCGCCATAATCCAATATAAAATTTGCAATGTCCGACGGGATAAATATTTGGTGCAGATGATTTTATCGGAAAAATTCAGCAACCAGAATCCGTAACTAAAGGCGCCCAGGGAAATAATCAGCATGGGAATTTGCAGATAACTGTATTCGCTTAAATCCATCAGCCAGGCGGAAGACAGGCCGAAAGCCAAATAAATCAGCGGCCCGATACAGCACAGGGTTGAAGCCACGGCGGCAGTCAGCGCCGTGGTACAAATCGCCCAGAATTTGGCGTTAGAGCTCTTTTGAGGTGAATTCATAACCGAACTCTTTGGCATCGTAAGAATTTAACGGATCGCCGCCTACTTCCGCATAAGGATAACCAAAGTTATTAAGCGGCGCTAATTCCGGCATTGGGTAGAGATTAAAATCCCGTGCATAATTAAAGCCCATCCAGTTAGCTTCCCAGTTACCGAACAAATATTGCGAAACCGCTTGAGTATCTTTATCTTCCACGGATTTATTCTCGGTTAAGCGATATTTCGCCACGTCCGCAGAGTCCACCGGCACCCAGCCGAAACCAGCCAAATAGAATTCCGCCCGACAATGTTGACCTCCGTTTTCGTTGGCAACTTTATCTTTTGCGCTGCCAAAAGCGCCTTTGGAATACTCGCCCATTTTAACCGCCTGACCTAAACGAATACCGAAAATCTCACGGGCCGGAATACCGGAAGCGCGGGCTAAGGCCACAAAAACGGAGTTAATATCCGTACATTTGCCTTTTAACACGCCGGTCGTTAGGATTTTTTCCACATCGCCGTCACCGCAGCCTAAGACGGAATTATCCCGTTCCATATTATTGACAATCCATTGGTGAATCATCTCCGCTTTTTTCAACGGATTGCTTTCTTTACCCACTATTTTATCGGCGAACTGTTTCACAATACCGTCGGTTTTGATGTGTTGGGTCGGTTTTAAATATTGCTGTACGTCTACGGAATATTCGATATTTTCCGGCGCCTGATAATTTTCCAGTAAACCTTGTTTCATCGGCTCGCGATCTTTAGTGGTGACTACTAATTTCACCTTTAAATCGCGTTTTTGCGCATCTTTATCCCAAAGGGCGAATAGGGTTTTCGCGCCGTATTGGTTGTTTTCCGTGATATAGGCTTGTTGATAGTTACCGTCAAATTCAATGGATTTGACATCCTGATAATCATTGCTGAAAGGCAACGGTACCCATAATTTGGTTTCGCCGCTCGAACCTTTCGGTACTTGCAAATCATAGCTTTGGGTGAATTCATAAGTGTGCGTCGCACTGTTTGAGTTTGGCACGATCTGCGCTTGTGTAAACGCCGCAACAGAGGAAAGCACGGCGGCTAAAATCAGTTTTTTCATGGAAAGTCCTTAGAGAGGTAAACAAACAACACTTGTTATATTTAAGTTCAGTGCTGCAGGCAGAATGAACTTATAAAGAATAGCGTAAAATTTAAGAAAAGAAAATGCTCAGAAAGGGCTAAGTGCGGTCATTTTTCGTGAAGTTTTATTGATGGCATTTTTCATATAACGGCAATAATTCCCGAATGGTCCGGCTGATAAAATCCACGGCGTCAATATCCGCCAAATCGGCTTTTTCCACATTCTTACCGATACACCAAAAATCCTCATCGCTGCGCAAACTCAAATCCTGAGAGGTAAGTTGTTTTACCCGACGAAAATCCGCGTATTCGCTTTCATCGCCGCGCCAGATATCAAAATCGGCAAATTGCCGGAAATCAAAATCTTCCGTCCATTGATTATATTGCGAAAGATTGATTTGCGAACGATCCGCGCGATAACAATGCCAATCCAGGCTCACCTGCAAACGACGGCGATTCAGCAAAACGGACAAAATCGCGGCGGAATTTTTGTTAAATTCATATTTGAAATAAGCAAAGAAATGGGCGCGTACCTGCCAACCGTTACACCATTTCTCAATATGAGGCTCGGCAAAAGGCGAACCGAGCCCCTCTGAGACCTGCAGTATACAGGTTTTCCATTCATTCCACTCTCGTTTATAATCAGCTTTGATTTGCGGAATTAATTCCGGGCAGTATTTTTTCAGTTGAGCGAACTGGAAATAAGGAATTGCGAAAAGATCGCAGGAAGCCGGGTTCAGCATAATTTTACCGATAAGAAAGAAACTAAGCCTTAGCGGTAAAGCTTAGTTTCTTTTGATGTTAAGAATTACAGGGTTTTAGCGAACGCTTTTAAGTAGTTTTTAAATTCGTTGCCTAATTTTTCGTGCTGAATACCGTATTCGACAAAAGCTTTCATGTAGCCGATTTTATCGCCGCAGTCAAAGGATTCGCCGGTCATATGAAAGGCTTCAACGGTTTCCTTGGCTATTAACATATCAATAGCATCGGTTAATTGAATTTCATCGCCCACGCCAACCGGTGTTCTTTCCAATAAATCCCAAATGGTGGCGGAGAACACGTAACGACCGACAACAGCTAAGTTTGACGGTGCTTTTTCCGGACTCGGTTTTTCGACCATGCGGGAAATCACCGCACTTTCACCACCACTGAATTCGGCGCCGTTGCAGTCGGCGATACCGTAGCTGCTCACATCTTTAGGATCTACAGGTGCAACCATGATTTGGCTTGAACCGGTTTCATTAAAGCGTTTGATCATCGCCGATAGATTTTCCGTTTTTTGGTTTGCAGTGAATTCGGCTAATAATACGTCCGGTAATACTACGGCAAAAGGCTCGTTACCCACGGCAGGGCGGCCGCATAAAACGGCATGGCCTAAACCTTTTGCATTACCTTGACGTACGTGCATAATGGTGACGTCTTTCGGGCAAATAGAACGCACTTCTTCAAGCAACTGACGTTTAACGCGTTTTTCCAGCATGGTTTCCAGTTCAAATGAAGTGTCAAAATGGTTTTCGATAGCATTTTTCGACGAATGGGTAACTAACACGATTTCTTTAACGCCCGCCGCAATGCATTCGTTAACCACATATTGGATTAAAGGTTTATCGACTAAAGTCAACATTTCTTTAGGAATGGCTTTTGTCGCAGGTAACATACGCGTACCCAGACCGGCTACCGGGATAATAACTTTCATGGTTTTTCCTTTCAAATCAAAGATAAAAAGAACCGCACTTTAATACTTTATTTCAAAGTGCGGTATATTTTTTACAAATTTTTACCAATTATTGACGAAGCAAAGCCAGAATTTCTTCGGTTTTTTCCGTCATTAATTTTTTATCGCCACGGGTTTCAAGATTTAAACGTACAACAGGTTCGGTATTCGAACTGCGTAAATTAAAACGCCATGTCGGGTATTCAATGCTGATACCGTCAGTTTCGTCTATGCTTACCGCGTCTTTTTCATAAGCGGCGCGAACTCGGGCAATTGCAGTTTTGGCATCCGCTAATTTACTGTTGATTTCGCCCGGTGACGGATAGGTATCAATGCTGTCGTTTACTAACTGACCGAGTGTTTTGCCCGTTGTACAAACCAATTCCATTACCAATAACCATGGGATCATACCGCTGTCGCAGTAGTTAAAGTCACGGAAATAATGGTGCGCGCTCATTTCACCGCCGTAGATTGCGTCTATGGCACGCATTTTTTCTTTAATGAACGAGTGACCGGATTTGGACATTACCGCTTCGCCGCCGTTTTCTTCCACTAATTTAATAGTGTTCCAGATTAAACGCGGGTCATAAATGATCTTGGCACCTTTATGTTTTTGTAAGAATGCCTGACCTAACAGACCGACGATATAGTAACCTTCAATAAATTGAGCGGTTTCATCAAATAAGAAGCAACGGTCAAAGTCGCCGTCAAATGCAATACCCATATCGGCTTTATTCGCTAACACGGCATCAATTGTGTCTTGACGGTTTTCATGAAGTAACGGATTAGGAATACCGTGCGGGAAGGTACCGTCCGGATTATTATGCACTTTGATAAATTCAACAGGTACGCGACGGGCTTTAAATTGCGCTTCGATGGCGTCAATAACATGACCGGCCGCGCCATTACCCGAGTTGATTACCAATTTCATCGGTTTTAAGTTATCCAAGTTAATGTAAGACAATAAATGTTCTACATATTCGCCAAGTACCGATTGTTGTTTGTAAACACCGCGTTGGGTCACGGCAGGGAAGTTGTTTTCTTCCGCCAAACGTTGAATATCGGCAAGACCGGTATCCGCACTGATTGGGCGGGAACCTTCGCGAACAAGTTTTAATCCGTTGTAGTCCATCGGATTATGACTTGCGGTTACTTCAATACCACCGTCCGCTTTTAAGAAAGAAGTGGCAAAGTAAATTTCTTCCGTACCCACTTCACCTAAGTCGATGACGTTTACGCCGGAGTCTAACAGGCCGTTTGTCACCGCACTTTTTAATTCTTTACTGGTTAATCGAACATCACCGCCTACAACAATGGTTGTTGGTTTCAAAAACTGGCCGAAAGCGCGACCAATACGATAAACGATATCTGCGTTAAGTTCATCGCCTAAGCGACCTCGAATATCATAGGCTTTAAAACAAGTTAATTTAGTCATAACATCTCCTGTATATTAGCGTTAAGAGGTTGACTCTTTCTCTTCCGCTTGTTTGATACGTTGATAAATTTCCTCACGATGAACAGATACATCTTTAGGTGCGTTTACACCAATTTTCACCTGATTACCACGTACGTTTAAAATTGTGATAGATATGTCATCACCGATGAGCAGGCTCTCGCCAACTTTACGGGTTAATATCAGCATACAGACCTCCTCACCTATTGATAATCCGTTTTTGTCTGCAATATCCTTATTGTTTTACTAAACCCAAATATCGCTACTCAGATAATAAGCAGTGAATTTTCTTATTGAGTATTAGGGTTCATGATTTATTGTAAAAATTCATAAACCCTACTCAAAAATCAGTTAAAGATTACTTTCCAACCAATCGGAACAAGCGGATAATGCGGCACCGACGTTTTCCGGTTGAGAACCGCCGGCCATTGCCATGTCGGGACGACCGCCGCCTTTACCGCCTACTTGTTGAGCCATTAGATTAACAAGTTCGCCGGCTTTAACTTTGCCGGTTAAATCTGCTGTAACTCCGACGATCAGATTTACTTTATCTTCAACTACCGATGCAAATACAATAACGCCGGATCCAAGCTGATTTTTAAGGTCATCAACCATAACGCGTAACGATTTTGTTTCAATACCGTCAAGTTGTTGAACAATGACAGAAATATCGTTAATTTTGACCGCACTTTTAGCTAAATCGGAGCCCGCCTGCATTGCCGCTTTTTCTTTTAATTGCTGCAATTCTTTTTCAGCTTTTTTAGCTTTATCTTGTAATTGCTGGATTTTTTCGACCAAAGACGCCGTATCGGATTTTAATAAATCGGCACTTTGATTAAGAATATTTTGTTGGTTATTCAACCAATTGATCGCATTTTCTGCCGTCACCGCTTCAATACGGCGAATACCGGCGGCAATTGCGCTTTCAGATACGACTTTGAATAAACCTATATCGCCGGTACGTTTAACATGGGTACCGCCGCAAAGCTCGATAGAAAAGCCGGTCATACCGACAACTCGAACCAAATCGCCGTATTTTTCACCGAATAATGCCATCGCACCTTTTTGTTTGGCCGCCTCAATATCCATCACTTCCGTAGTGACGCTGATATTTTCGCGGATTTGACGGTTGACAATGGCTTCAATTTCGATAATTTGTTCTTTACTGATGGCCTCCGGTTGGATGAAGTCGAAACGCAAGGCGGATTCTGAAACTAATGACCCTTTTTGCGCTACATGATCACCCAATACTTCGCGTAATGCTGCGTGCAATAAGTGGGTCGCACTGTGGTTTGCTGCAACCGCGAGACGTCGTTCGGTATCCACTTGCGCACTAACGGTGTCGCCCACAGATAATGAACCTGATTCCAGTTGTCCGATATGACCGGTTACCTGACCGTATTTCTGTGTGTCATTAATACGGAAAGCCGCTAAGTCCGTCGCAATATAACCGGTATCACCGATTTGACCGCCTGATTCTCCGTAAAATGGTGTTCGGTCTAAAATAACTACGGCATTTTCACCGGATTGAACGCGTTCAACGGATTTTCCGTCGGTAAATAGAGCGACAACTTTGGCACTACTTAAAGAAGTGGTTTCATAGCCTTTGAATTCTGTTTGTCCGTCAACTTTAATGACATTGTTGTAGTCAACGCCGAAATTACTGCTTGCCTGAGCTCGGGCTCGTTGAGCCTGCATTTCACGCTCAAAACCTTTTTCATCAATAGTAATATTGCGTTCGCGACAAACATCGGCGGTTAAATCCAACGGGAAACCGTAGGTATCGTATAATTTAAAGGCTACGTCACCGGAAAGTACGTTATCCTTTACTTGTGATAAAGCGTCGTCTAATAGCAATAAACCGCGTTCAAGAGTGCGAGCGAACTGTTCTTCTTCCGCTTTTAAGGTTTTTTCGATTAACGCGCGTTTTTGGTTAACGATTTCGCCGGCATGTTCCATCACGTCCGCTAAGGTCGGCACTAATTTGTAGAAGAATGTTTCTTTAGCACCCAGTAAATGACCATGGCGAACTGCGCGACGGATAATGCGCCGCAATACATAACCTCTGCCTTCATTGGAAGGCATTACGCCGTCGGCAATTAAGTAGGCGCAAGAGCGAATATGGTCGGCGATTACGCGTAATGATTTGTTGGTTAAATCTTTTTTACCGGTTAATTGTGCCACTTTTTTGATTAGTGTTTGGAAAATATCAATATCATAGTTTGAATTAACGTGTTGGAGTACCGCCGCAATACGTTCTAACCCCATACCCGTATCTACGGACGGTTTTGGTAATTTTTCCATTGTGCCGTCGGCATGGCGGTTAAATTGCATAAATACGATGTTCCAGATTTCGATATAACGGTCGCCGTCTTCTTCGGGCGTGCCCGGTAAACCGCCCCAAATGTGTTCACCGTGATCATAGAAAATTTCGGTACAAGGACCGCAAGGACCCGTGTCACCCATTGCCCAGAAATTATCCGACGCATAAGGCGCGCCTTTGTTGTCACCAATACGAATAATGTGATCGGCAGGCACGCCTACTTCTTTGTTCCAGATATCATAAGCTTCGTCATCGGTTTCATAGACGGTAACATATAATTTTTCTTTCGGCAGACCAAGCCATTGCGGAGAAGTCAAAAACTCCCAACCGTAGGCAATCGCATCATGTTTAAAATAATCACCGAAACTAAAGTTACCTAACATTTCAAAGAATGTGTGATGACGGGCCGTATAACCGACATTCTCCAGGTCGTTATGTTTACCGCCTGCGCGTACGCAACGTTGCGCTGTGGTGGCTCGGGTATAAGGGCGTTTATCCATTCCTAGGAAAACGTCTTTGAATTGGTTCATTCCGGCATTGGTAAATAATAGGGTAGGGTCATTATGAGGAACAAGAGAACTACTCTCAACGACTTGGTGACCTTTACTATGGAAAAAATCTAAATAGGATTGTCTAATTTGAGCTGTTGTTTTCATTTATATAAACCTTGCTGGTTCTATTTTGTTTAATAATATGCTTTATTGTTACACATTTTTGCGATTTATAGAACGCCTTTTTGTGTTATTTCAGGCAACGGTTACATCTATAAAATGAAAAAATAAACCGCACTTCCATTTGGGAGTGAAAGTGCGGTCGGAATTTAAAAAGTTTTATTTTGATTAATCTTCATCACGTAACGGCACGACCAACATATCAATTTTAATATTGTTCATTAATTGACGGGTTGAGGACATTAATTTACTCCAGAAGTCTTGGTGGTGGCCGGTAACCAACAAGTCAACATCATATTGATCGATAGCATCGGATAATACCTGTCCTAAGTCGCCGCTGCCGCTTAATTTTTCGGTAATCGGGTAACCTGCCTGTTCGGATAATTCCAATAAAGCCTGTTGAGTTTCGGTTGATATACGATCCTGCATCGAAGACATATTGACATCAATTAACCCTGTATAAAGATCAGAGAAATTTACATCAACATGAATAATTGAAAGTTTAGCTTCATGTCGTTTTGCAATATCAGCCGCTTTTTTCAAAATTACGGAGCTTTCATCGGAAAGATCAACAGCTACTAATATATGTTTATACATAATTTACTCCTTTTTTGATCTAGGGTTAAACCTCTTTGGTTGGTAATAATACTATCATTAGTCATGCAGAAAAAATTTGCACTAGATCACGTTTTACAACATTTTTTATGGGTGGGGGAATTATACGGATTATGTTATGATCGGCAAAAATTGATGAAGAAATTGCTAAAAAAGAAGGATGATATGTCACGTAATATTCAGGAGTTAAAAAATATCGTTGCTAAATTGCGGGATCCGGACGGCGGTTGCCCTTGGGATCTGAAACAAAACTATGAATCTATGATTCCCTGCCTAATTGAAGAAAGTTATGAAGTTGTGGAGGCAATCCAACAGAAGAATACGGCGGATTTAAGGGAAGAACTGGGTGATTTACTGATGCAAGTGGTCTTTTTAAGCCAACTGGCGGCGGAAGAAAATAAATTCACCTTTGACGATGTGGTTAATGATATTGCGGAAAAATTAATTTACCGTCATCCTCATGTGTTTGGTGATAAAGAAGCTGCTGATGAACATGCCGCTTTAAGAAACTGGAATGAAATGAAAGCGCGGGAAGCGAAAAATCAAGCCCATACGTCTATTTTAGATAATGTGCCGTTTTCTTTCCCCGCATTATTGAGAGCGGAAAAATTACAGAAAAAATGTGCCAAAGCGGGATTTGATTGGCAGCAGGTTGCGCCGGTTATTGCTAAAGTTGAGGAAGAACTTGAGGAAGTAACACAGGAAATTAATTGTCCGGCACCTCAACAAGCAAAATTAGAAGAAGAAATAGGTGATTTACTTTTTGCAGTGGTTAATTTAAGCCGCCATTTAAAATGTCAGGCTGAAGAAAGTTTGCGCAAGGCAAATCATAAATTTGAGCGGCGTTTCCGCGCAGTTGAAGATAAATTACGGCAACAGAATAAGACCGCTACCGAAAGTTCGTTAATGGAAATGGATATGCTTTGGGACGAAGTAAAACACGAAGAAAAACTATCGTCTGATTAAAATTACCATAAAAATGAAGGCGGTATGCTACCGCCTTCTTCAAATTAAATTTTAACAATTACAATTATTATTCAAAAGAATCTTTTAAACGTTCGCTTGCTCTGCGAGATTCATCTTTATGCTGCAATTTATTCAATTGTTTTTCTAATTTTTCTTCAACTTCATTAATTGCTTTATACATATCATCCGATTGAGCGGTAGCCTGCAGATTGCCTATTGGAGTGCCGATTGAGGCGTCGACTTGGAAACCGTTTGGAATCTTGCTCAAAATGAAATGGGGATTAATTAACTGAGTGTGCCATTTTTCTAATTTTGCAAGTCTCTCTTCTACGTGGGTACGAATTGCGGGAGTAATGTCCATTTGTTTACTTGTGATATTTAGTGTCATAGCATTTACCTCGTTCTATGAGTAATGAGTTTTACAACTCTGGTTTGAATCCTTGATTACAAAATAGCTACCTCCGTGAGACTTTTCAAGTACTTTATTCGTAATCATTTAAGAAAGTTTTCAAAATATGATCTATGTAGAAGTTTTACAAAAAAGTTATTTTTTTATTTAAAAAAGTTGCTATGATTTGGAAGTTATTGGGCTCGATATAAGCGAATTATCGAGCCCTTTTTTATTTTATTTCCGGATTAGCTGTTCACTATTTGTTCTTCATTATCGTCTAAACTGTAATTATTTGTTTTTAAACGCATAAAGTAATCTTTTGTTTCGCTGACGATAACCTTACGTAAGCCAATTAAGGCGATTAAGTTAGGGAATGCCATTAAACCGTTTACGATATCCGCCAGAATCCAGATTAAATCAAGTTTAATAAATGCACCGCAAGCAACTAAGATAATGAAAGCCGTGCGGTAAAGCTTGATACCTTTGATTCCGACCAAATAAACGAAACAACGTTCGCCGTAATAACACCAGCCTAAAATAGTGGTAAATGCGAAAAATAATAACCCGACGGTGACAATAGTAGCACCGATATTCGTACCCAAACCTTGGCTGAAAGCGTAGTTGGTTACCGCCGCGCCCGCCATATCCGAAGATTGCCACGCACCGGTAATGACTAAAACCAAGCCTGTCATTGAACATACGATAATGGTATCAAGGAAGGTTCCCGTCATTGAAATCAAACCTTGGCGCACCGGTTCTTTGGTATGTGCAGCCGCAGCTGCGATAGGCGCGCTACCTAAACCTGATTCGTTAGAGAAAATACCGCGGGCCACACCGGACTGAATAGCTTTCATAACTGTGAAACCCAAAGCACCGCCTAGCGCAGCTTCCGGGTTAAAGGCGCTTTCAATGATCAAGGCAAGTGCTGAAGGCACTTTATCCGCATTAATTAATAAAATAATCAATGAGGTAGTAACATATAACACCGCCATAAACGGTACAATGTAAGAGGAAACCGCGGCAATGCGTTTTACACCGCCTAAAATAATCGCCGCTACAAGAATGGTGATAATTGCCGCACTGATAGTTACGGGAACGCTGAATGTATCGTTCATAGCATGAGTAATGGCATTTATTTGCGGAAAGGTACCGATGCCAAAGAATGCTACCAGCACGCCAAAAACGGCAAATAATTTAGCTAACCATTTAATACCAAGCCCACGTTCAATATAATACATCGGGCCGCCCGCCATGAAACCGTTTTTATCGCGAACACGGTATTTTACCGCCAGTAAACATTCCGCATATTTGGTGGACATACCAAGTAACGCCACTAACCACATCCAGAACATAGCGCCCGGGCCGCCCGCCTGAATCGCTGTGGCTACACCGACAATATTTCCCGTTCCGATTGTTGCGGAAAGTGCGGTACATAAAGCCTGAAATGCGGAAACGTCACCTCTTTGGTGATTGCCTTCCTCTTTTTTGAACATATAAGCGAATGCTCTCGGCAAATGGCGAATTTGCAAAAAGCCGAGACGTAAAGTCAAATATAAACCTGTACCGGAAAGTAAAATTAAAAGCGGCGGACCCCAAATAAAGGAGTCGATTGATGATAAAATCGTTTCTAACGACATTATGTTGATTCCTCGTAAACTTCAAAATATACAAGGAGGCGAAAAGAAATGGTGATAAAAAAGCAATACGCTCAAGTGTGAGTGATCAGATTCAACCGAATTATCTCTTGCCCCTGTCCTTTTGCCTGAGCGTTTCAAGAAAATCGGTCAAAATTGACCGCACTTTTGCGCCTTCGGCGTCCATTTTGTGCTAAGCACATTGGATCTCTCCAAGGGTTCGTCCAGTAACAGTCCTTGCAAATTACTTTGCGCCTGAAAGATTTTTCATCGTCGGCGTAGGGTTAATTCCCCACTCTCCAGCTACCTTCATCCGAACTTGACTTTTATGGTGAAAATAAAAGTGCGGTAGATTTTAGCATAATTTTTTAAAATCTCAACCGCACTTTTGCTATGCAAAATATAGGTAAATTCAGGATTTTTGGTGGTCCCGCCGCCATTTTCTAGCAATGTAACTACAACTCGGTATTAATTCAAGCCGTTTTTCTTTAATCAGCTGAATTAACGCCTGATAAAGTTTATCCGCTATACCTTGCCCGCGTAAGCTGTCGGATACGTAAGTATGGTTGGCGTTAATTACCCGAGGCGATTGATAGAAATAGGTGAGTTTAGCAACTTTTTCACCGGTTTCCGAAAGAATAAAAAATTCGCCTTGTTGTTGATCTTCCGTATGCTGAATTTTCATTGAGTTTATTCCTAATTTAATGTTTTGCCCAATCTTCGTTATTTTCCGGATCCATTGCAAAGTCTGCGTTTTCACAAGGAATGGCTTTTTCTTCCGCCGCCCATTCGCCTAAATCGATTAATTGGCAGCGTTTGCTACAAAAAGGACGATAAGGGCTTTGCGGGGACCAAATTACCGCCTTTTTGCAAATAGGGCAGTCAACGGTAAAGGTTTCATCTGTCGTTTTTGTTGTCATATGTTGAACTCTTTTGTTGAGCAAGTTGTAAGTATCGCTGATGTAATTCTAACACTTTTTGTTTGATGCGGTCGCCGTTTTGCGCAAAATCCTCGTCATTATTGATAATATCATCGGCGAAGGTTAAACGTTTTTCACGGCTCACTTGAGAATTCATAATTTGTTGAATGAGTTCCCGCTGATTTTTATCCCGCTTGGTCGCGCGTTCAAGCTGGGTTTGCGGCGACACATCAATAATAAGAATGCGATCGCAAAGCGACATGAGGTTATTTTCAATGAGCAAAGGTACAACGAATAAAACATAAGGCGCTTGTTGCGCCTGTAATTGGCGTTGCATTTCCTCATTAATCGCCGGATGTAAAAGGGCATTCAGCCAATTTTTTTGTTCGGGTCGGTTGAAGATAATTTCCCGTAATTTGCTGCGGTTGAGTTCGCCGCAGTTTGTGAGAATATCCGCACCGAAATGCGTCGCTATTTTGCTCAGTAAAGGCGAACCTTTTTCGACAAGCCGGCGGGATACCTCGTCGGCATCAACAACGGGTACGCCTAATTCCATAAAAAGATCGGCGATGGTACTTTTGCCACTGCCAATGCCACCGGTTAAACCTACGATATAAGCCATATTTTGTCCTTTTTATTGATTGTTCTTCATATTAACATCTTTATAAAAAGAGTCACAAGGTTAGCGGTACAGAGAAAAGGCGCGAAGGGAACAAGGCTGATTTTTGTGTGGGCTAGGAGGCGGTTATAAATTAAAGCATAAAATAAGGCTAAAAGGCAGGCAAGGCTTATCATCAGCGGAATATCCCGCCAGGATAAACCTGCGGATAATGCGCTGATTAGCCAATAATCGCCCTGCCCGAATACTTCTTTTTTGTAGCAAAGTTTACTTATGTGGTATACAAGATAAAAAATAACAAAAGAAATTACCGCACTTTCAACAACATCTTCCAAAGAATTGGAAATTAGGCGGAAATAACTTGCGCCTGACAGAATTAACAGCAACAACTGGCATAAAGCAGGTTCAATGAGCTGATAATGCCAATCGAGTTTGCCGATAATAAACAATAAAACAAGATAGCTCATGTAAAAACAAGTGAGCGTTAAGTCTTTTGTCAAGGTTTGTATGATAGAACAAAGTACAATTGAGATCCCGATATAAATCCATTGATTGGCAAGGGAAAGCGGACTTAATTGACCTGCTTGGTCGGCTTGTTCAATGGTAAAGTGCGGTTGTTTTTGCGGAAATATTTGGTAAAAGGCGTAATAAATATCCTTATGCAGTTTTGTTCGAAAATTGCTTAAATAGTAATAAGTTAAGTAACCAATCAAACAAGCGAAAAACACAAGATATAAATTACTCACATTATATTCCCCATATTAAAAATAGGAAGATACATTCCGAGCATAATTACACCAATGATAATGCCGATGAGCAGCATTAGAAAAGGTTCGAGCAATTGGGAAAGCAAATCGATTTTGTGATCAAGTTGTTGCTGATAATCGTCGGCAATTTTTTGCAGAATGTTGCTTAGTTGACCGGAACTTTCACCCACCTGCAAAATTTGTTGTGCCTGTTGAGGAAACAGACGGCTTCCTACGCTGTTAGAAAAGCCGTAACCTTGCTTTATCCAATGTAAAATAGCTTGAACTTCTTCAACTAAGATAAGATCACTGGGCAAAGCGCCGGTGTTTTGCCATGTTTTGATCTGCGGCAGAAAAGCCTGTAATCCTTGTTGTAGCGGAATACCTGCGTTTAACATTAATTGCAGGCTGCGACAGAAATTAATCAGCCTTGCCTGCTGTTTAATGGTACTTATGAGCGGCATTAATGCCATGAGTTGTTGGGTGCATTTATATAACCATATTGAATGACGCCACTGTTTTTTGATAAATATAAAAGTTAATGTGGTGACACCGGTTATATACCAAATATAATGAGTTAAACTGTGCGATAAAACTAACAAAAATTTAGTGATGAACGGGAGATCTTGGTTGTTATCCTGATACATTTCGGCAAATTGAGGTACGATAAATATTAATAGCAATAATGTTAGCGTCGCAGATATAACAAGCACCACCAAAGGGTAAAGCAGAATTTTTTGTATTTTTCGTTGTAATGCCAATTGCTGTTGGCGAAAATGAGCAATTTGGCTGCAAACATAACTTAGTTTTCCGCTCATTTCACCTACTTTAATCAACTGTAACTCTTGGGCTGAGAGATATAATCCTTGCAGTTCAATGGACTTGGAAAAAGCAAAGCCGCGTTCCAATTGCGATAATAAATTGCGTAACCACTGATTCAACGGAATCGAACTGCAATTTTGGATAAGAATATGCAGGCTTTCTTTTAAGGGGATTTGAGCATCCAATAATGTCGCCAGTTGGTTCAGCACATCACAAATTTCTGCATTGCTTACTTTGTACCTAAGTTGCCAATCTTGTTGCAGCTTGATTTCATATAAATTTCGCGCCAGCAGGTTTTGTTTTGCCTGAATGTCCGATTCCGCCAGAATAAAGCCTGATTGGGTTTGTTTTAGCCGATTGAGCGCTTTCCAGCGATAGCGTTTTAATGTCATTTTTCACTTCCTAATACGCGCAATAATTCCTGCTTATCGGTAATTTGTTGTTGTACTTTGTTTTTTGCCGCCTGATAAAGGGAAGGAAAATCCGTAACATATTGCCATTTCTGAGCTTGCCACCAGGGATGAAGAAACTGATAAATGCCGATACGTCCTCGGTAACCTTGATGACAGTCGCAGTTGATAAAACTTTTGGAAAATTGACCGCACTTTTGGCAACGCTTTCGCACTAAGCGTTGGGCGATAATAAGGAGCAGGCTATTATCGATTTCATGCTGTTTAATTCCCAGTTGCAATAAGCGTGAAATTGCGGAGTAAGCATCGTTAGTATGCAAGGTGGATAGAACCAAATGCCCGGTTTGCGCTGCACGTAATGCCATTTGAGCACTTTCATCATCACGGATTTCACCTAGCATAATGACATCCGGATCCTGACGTAGAAATGTGCGCAGCAGTCGGCTGAAACTCAAGCCTATTTGAGGCTGTATTTGGGTTTGAATAATCCCTTCAAGTTCAATTTCAATGGGATCTTCCGCCGTCATTATATGTTTTGAGGCGCTATTAAGCCATTGCAGCGCCGTATAAAGGGTGATACTTTTCCCGCTACCGGTCGGGCCGGTCACTAAAATTAACCCTTGCGGCTGATTAAGTGCTTGTTCGAGTTTTTGTTGTTGCGCAGGCTCCATACCAAGTTGTTCAAAGCTGAAATCCACCGGTTTATTTTGCTGTAAACGCAGCACGATTTTTTCACCGTTTCTGGTGGCAAGGGTCGATATACGAAAATCCAGGGTTTCGGCGAAGGTGGTTTTGAAATCAAAACGTCCGTCTTGCGGTAAGCGGGTTTCGCTGATATCTAATTTTGCCAACAGTTTTAATCTTGAAATAATGCGCCCTGCTAAAGAAAGATTAACGGGTGTTTGTTGTTGCAACACACCGTCGATTCTGAAACGAATTCGAAGCTGGTTTTTTTGCGGCTCGAAATGAATATCGGAGGCATTTTTACTTAGGGCGCTCTCAAAAATATTATTTAATAAACGGATAATAGGTTCGTCGGTATTTTTATTTTCCTTATTTTGAGAGAGGCTTTCCGTATAAATCAATGATGTTTCTTCAATACTTAATGATTGCGGTTCATCCGGTTGCAATAATGATTTTAAGGTTTCGTTACTGACTAATACGGGTTCAACAATTTTGCCGGTTAAAAAGGAAAAGGTTTCGCAAGCGGCGATATTTTCTACATTATCAATGGCAAGCCATAGTTTTTGCTCTTCCTCTTTGATGGGTACGGCAAGATAGCGTAACAATACATGTTGCTGCTGTTGATTGCGTTGCCACAATTCGTGATCAATCATGTATTGTTCGCCATTGCCGGCAATGATTTTAATTGATTGCATTAGTCGGACACCGCTATTCTTTATTATCACAAAAACCTGCCGGGAAAATATCTTTAGGCGTGCAGGTTGTCGTCCAACTGATACCTTCCGAAGCATTACCGGTAGCTTTGGTCGAATAACTGACACCGGATAAACTGCCTTTACCGGTAACGGAAATCGTACCACTGCTCACGGTGACGGCATCAACGTATTTCCCTTTTGTTTTCGCCGGTTCGGCAATACCGTTGGCACCGCTTGAGCAGTCTTTTTCACCGCCTTTTTCATAAATACATAATTCCACATCGGCTTTATAGGGTGCGCCCGCCTGCAATAATTCGGAAATTGCCGCCCGTTTGGTGTAATTTTGATAAGAGGGAATTGCAATAGTAGCGAGAATGGCAATAATAGCGATAACAATCATTAATTCAATCAGTGTAAAACCTTTGCGAATGGCAGGGTACTGAGATAAAGTGCGGTAATTTTTCATGAATTTTCCTTATGTTAGAGAGAATAGTATTAACATCTAATAAAAGAAAAATGTGAGCAAATTTTTTCATTTTAATTCTCGAGCAGGATCGCAAAAATAAAAAATGATGACAGTAAAACATCCAATAAAAATTAAAAACGGTTGGCTAAGCGGAGTAAGAAAAATTATTTCGCCCCATTTCGACTCACGTCCGTCGCAAGCGGATATTTCCCTCTTAGTTATTCATTATATTAGTCTACCGCCCGAACAGTTTGGCGGCGGTTATATTGAGGATTTTTTCCAAGGAAAATTAAATCCGGAAACTCATCCTTATTTCCAGACTATTTACCAAATCAGGGTTTCGGCTCATTGTTTAATTGGACGGGACGGGCGGGTCACTCAGTTTGTCAGCTTTAATGATCGGGCTTGGCACGCGGGCGAATCCTGCTTTCAAGGGAGGGAAAAATGCAATGATTATGCTATCGGTATTGAACTGGAAGGGAGTAATGAACAGCCTTTTACCGAAGTACAGTATCAACGTTTAGCGGAGTTAACGAACATCATTCGACATTATTACCCGAAAATAACCGAAGATCGTATTGTGGGACATTGTGATGTTGCGCCGGGGCGAAAGATTGACCCCGGTCAGTATTTTGAATGGACAAAATATTTCGATTTACTGAAAGAAAGCCAATAAATATTTTTTCTGCTCGCATCATTTTAAATAGAAGCTACTGATTTAAAACATCTATAAGCGCTAGCGGTTTGCAGAAAAGTGTGCCACAATAAACTAACCTTATCGCACCGCTTGCATTATGGTTTAAGGAGCTCAAGATGAAAAAATCAGTTTTGTTATTTATTGCTGCATCAATGCTTGTTGCTTGTTCAACAGGCAGTATTAGCCAGCGAACATTACCAGCGGATCCGTTGCTGCCGCCATCTTTAGTACAACCAGGTTTTGTAAGAATGCCGCATAATTTGCATTATTATGCAGATATCAATTCGGTGTGGGTGGATTCGGACAGTAAAAATATGATTCATTTTGATGCGGTGATTAATTTGCGAAAAGGTCCTCATGTTTATAGCGACCGCGATAAAATCGCAAAATCTATGCGTCAGGCGAAAGTGGTCAATTGCGATACCATGAAACTAACTCATTTAAAAACCGATTATTATTCCGAATTCTGGGGAACCGGCGATCCCGTTACGCCGGAACATCAAAAAATGAGAACGGTGGATTTACGTAAAGGCTCGTCACTTTATACCTTAGCCCAAGTGCTTTGTATCAATTTATACAGAAAATAATTGAATTATAAGTAAAAAACTGCGGTCGAAATTTTTAAAATTTCGACCGCAGTTTTTCAGAAAAGAGTAACGGATTAATATTCTTCCATATAACCCAGGCTGCGTAAGGCTCGTTCGTCATCCGCCCAGCCGGATTTCACTTTAACCCATAATTCAAGATGTACTTTATTATCAAACAAACGTTCCATATCTGCGCGGGCTTCAATGCCGACGGTTTTAATTTTCTGACCGCCTTGTCCGATAACCATTTTCTTTTGGCCTTCCCGTTCGACGAGGATTAATCCGTTAATTTCGTAAGTACCGCGCTCGTTCATTTTAAATTGTTCGATTTCGACGGTAACCGAATAAGGCAGTTCTTCGCCCATAAAGCGCATAAGTTTTTCACGGATAATTTCCGACGCCATAAAACGTTGCGAGCGATCGGTAACATAATCTTCCGGGAAATGGTGAACGCCTTTACGCAAAGACTGACGAACCACTTTTTGTAGATTATGTACGTTATTGCCGCGTTGTGCGGAAATAGGGATAATTTCTTTAAAATTGAATTTACCGCTTAATTCGGTGATGAACGGCAAGAGTTCATCTTTATTTTTGATATTATCTATTTTGTTGATTGCCAATACTACAGGCGCTTTTGAGGCCCGTAATTTATTGAGCACCATTTCGTCGTCCGCATTCCAGTGAGTACCGTCCACAACGAAGATAATTAAATCTACATCGCTGATTGCGCTGCTTGCCGCACGGTTCATTAAGCGGTTAATGGCGCGTTTTTCTTCAATGTGCAACCCCGGCGTATCCACATAAATGGCTTGATAAGGGCCTTCGGTATGAATTCCGACGATGCGGTGTCTGGTGGTTTGCGCTTTACGCGAAGTAATTGAAATTTTTTGTCCTAAAATTTTGTTCAGTAGGGTCGATTTGCCTACATTCGGACGACCGACGATAGCAACGAAGCCACAATAGGTTTCTTGCTCGGCGGCAGTTGTTTCATTGTGTTGTACAATGTTTTCCGGTTTTGTTTCTGTCATTTGATTTCCAATGCTGTCAAAATTTGTTCTGCGGCGGCTTGTTCCGCTTTACGGCGGCTACTGCCGACGCCGATAAACGTGTGGTCAAGGTTCGGCACATGGCATTCTATAGTAAAGGTTTGGCAGTGTGCTTCCCCTTTTATGTCTTTTACATCGTAAGTCGGTAGTGCTAAACGGTGACCTTGTAAATATTCCTGTAATCTTGTTTTCGGGTCTTTTTGGTTTTCGCCGGGTTTGATTTCCCGTAATAATTTTTCATACCAATGTAAGGTAATTTGTGTAGCGCTGACTAAACTGCTGTCTAGCGATATCGCGCCGATAATAGCTTCGACACAGTCCGCCAGAATTGATTCGCGACGGAAACCGCCGCTTTTCAGTTCGCCATGTCCAAGCGCCATATATTCACCGAGTTTAAACTGGCGGGCCAGAATTGCCAATGTAGGCTCTCTGACAAGGGTTGCGCGCATACGGCTCAATTCCCCTTCATTACATTTAGGAAATTGATGATATAAGGCGTCGGCAATCGTGTAATTCAAAATCGCATCGCCTAAAAATTCAAGGCGTTCGTTATGTTTGGTGGCGGCACTACGGTGCGTTAACGCTTGTTTTAGCAACGTAATATCTTTAAATTCATAACTTATCTGACGTTGTAATCTATCTAAATGGTTCATATTATTGAATAGTTTTAAAAAAACGAGTTTCTTGTTTCGGGTTAAAAATAACGCTAACCGCTTTTCCCGTTAAGTTATCATGAGGGATAAAACCGAAAAAGCGGCTGTCAATGCTGTTTTCTCGAAAATCCCCCATCACGAAATAATGTCCTGCCGGCACAATCCATTCGCCTAACGGCAAATTATCCTGTTTAAAATAATGGGCGGACTGATCGTATCGCACTTTTGTCAACAAAATAGCGTGGTTAGTTTCATCAGTGAATTCCTGACGCTCAATCAAGGCAAGTTTCTCGCCTTGCTGGGAAAAGAGTACCGTTTCCGGATTCAAATAATTCCGTTCGTTTTGCTGTTTATAAAGCAGTGTTTCACAATGATTAATCTGACAATTATTTTGCCTGTAATTCGGCGTAACCGAAATTATTCCGCTTTTTTGATCATAACGAACATGATCATGTTCAACGGCAATTATACGTTTAATGTATTCATCAGTTCCGCCATCTTGTCTGAAGATAACGATATCGCCTCTTTTTGCCGTATTTAAAGGAGTTATCGTATCGCCAAGTACGGGAATTTTTAAATTATAGGCAACGCGATTAACCAAAATAAAATCCTGCGGCATAAATGTCGGCGCCATACTGGCGGTTGGGACGATATTGATTAAATAAGCAATAATACCCCGTAAAACAGACAGTAAAACAACGAGTTTTGCCAGTCTTTTAAGCATGAGCAAAACAAAAAATTATTGAATCTTTTGAAAAATCCGTTCGCTACGGATGCCCGTCGGCCATTCGTTTTGTTTTTTATCCAGACTCAGCCAAATATAAGTGGCTTTACCGACAATATTTTTTTCCGGCACAAAACCCCAAAAGCGGCTGTCTTCGCTGTTGTTGCGGTTATCACCCATGACGAAATATTGGTTTTCCGGTACTGTCCATTCGGTGATGTAATTATCCTGAGTACTATAATCTTTATAGCGGTATCCTTCGGAAATCGGTTCCGGATACCAATGGATTTTATGTTCTACATCGCCGCTTTCCGTTGTTTCCAGCGGGCTCGGACCATACATTAAACTTCCGTCAGGGTTTTGACCGATAATGAACTGAAATTCTTTATTTTCCACAGGCTCGCTATATGCGAATTCTTTAACTTCGCAGTTTTCGCTGCAAGGTTTGCCGTTTTCACCGTAAACAAGCGTAATTTTGCGATCTAATTCGTTATAACGGATTCGGTCGCCGCCAATAGCGACGATACGCTTAATGTAATCCACATTCGGTTGCGGCGGCGCTTTGAATACAATTACGTCGCCGCGTTGCGGTTTACCCGTTTCAATTAAGGTATTTTGAAAAACGGGATCTTTAATACCGTAAGCGTATTTTTCCACCACCAAAAAATCACCGATACGTAATGTCGGCTCCATTGAACCCGAAGGAATTTGAAAAGGTTCGAATACAAAAGAACGCAGAATCAGCACAAAAGCCAATACCGGGAAAATTGAAGCGACAAATTCGGAACCTTCGGAAACCGGTTCCACTTTTTGTTTTTCTTCGGCGCTGAGGGTTTTGCCCGTACGTTGTTCAATACGGGTAATCTGGCGGCTGCGTTTCGGGTTAACGACAAAACGGTGATAGCACCACAAAATGCCGGAAAGTGCGGTCAAAATTATCAATAAAATGGAAAAAGTATTAGGCAACGTAAAATGATCCAATACTTTCCAGATAGCAAAACCGACAACTAATAGAATCGGGAGAAAAAAATTCGCCATTAATCTTTCCTTATTTACTGTCTTTACCAACGTGTAAGATAGCTAAAAACGCCTCTTGAGGAACTTCAACGTTACCTAATTGTTTCATGCGTTTTTTACCTTCTTTTTGTTTTTGTAAGAGTTTTTTCTTACGGCTCACGTCTCCGCCGTAACATTTTGCCAATACGTTTTTACGCAATTGTTTTACCGTTGAACGGGCGATAATGTGGTTGCCGATAGCCGCCTGAATCGCAATATCAAATTGTTGGCGCGGAATCAGCTCTTTCATTTTTTCCACTAATTCGCGGCCGCGATAAGGCGCATTATCTTTATGAACGATAAGGGCAAGGGCGTCAACCCGTTCGCCGTTAATCATAATATCCACACGAACCATATCGGCGGTCTGGAAGCGTTTGAAGCTGTAATCCAGCGAAGCATAACCGCGCGAGGTGGATTTTAGACGATCAAAAAAGTCCAATACCACTTCGCCCATAGGGATTTCATAGGTCAGAGCGATTTGGTTACCGTGATAAACCATATTAGTCTGCACACCGCGTTTTTCCACGCAAAGGGTGATAACGTTACCTAAATATTCTTGCGGCACCAACATGTTACATTCTGCAATCGGCTCGCGAATTTCAGAGATATTATTTAGCGGCGGTAATTTAGACGGGCTGTCCACATAAACCACATCGCCGTTGGTTAATTCCACTTCATACACTACCGTAGGTGCGGTGGTAATTAGGTCAAGATCGTATTCACGCTCTAAACGTTCCTGAATGATCTCCATGTGTAACAAACCTAAGAAACCGCAACGGAAACCAAAGCCCAGAGCGGTAGAGGTTTCAGGCTCGTAGAATAAAGACGCGTCGTTTAAACTTAATTTGCCCAGCGCATCGCGGAAAGCTTCGTAATCGTCGGAGCTTACCGGGAATAAACCTGCGTAAACCTGAGGTTTCACTTTTTTAAAGCCCGGTAATACGGAACTTGCCGGGTTATGTTGTGAGGTCAGGGTATCGCCCACCGGCGCGCCTAAAATATCTTTAATGGCGCAAACAACCCAACCTACCTCGCCGCATTCAAGCTCATTTTTATCCACTTGTTTAGGCGTGAAGATCCCTAAACGATCCACATTGTAGGTTTGCCCGGTTGACATCACTTTAATTTTATCGCCTTTGCGCAATACGCCGTTTTTAACGCGAACCAGCGAAACCACACCGAGGTAATTATCGAACCAGGAGTCGATAATTAGCGCCTGTAAAGGCGCATTCGGATCACCTTCGGGCGCAGGGATCTTGGCGACGATTTCTTCAAGCACATCTTCAATACCTACGCCGGTTTTAGCGGAACAACGCACCGCTTCCATTGCGTCAATACCGACAATATCTTCGATTTCTTCGGCAACGCGTTCGGGATCCGCCGCCGGTAAGTCAATTTTATTTAAAATCGGAACAACTTCGAGATTCATTTCAATTGCCGTGTAGCAGTTGGCAAGGGTTTGCGCTTCTACACCCTGTCCGGCATCAACCACCAATAACGCACCTTCGCAAGCCGCAAGTGAACGGGAAACCTCGTATGAAAAGTCAACATGTCCCGGCGTATCAATAAAGTTTAATTGATAGGTTTCACCGTTTTTTGCTTTGTAGTTCAAGGTTACGCTTTGCGCTTTAATCGTAATACCGCGCTCACGTTCAAGATCCATGGAGTCGAGGACCTGCGCTTCCATTTCGCGATCGGATAAGCCGCCGCAGGTTTGAATCAAACGATCTGAAAGCGTGGATTTACCGTGGTCAATATGGGCAATAATCGAAAAGTTACGAATGTTTTTCATTTTAATAGTTATATGCTCAAAATAGTTGTTTTTTATAAAAAGTTTAATCGGCTGATTGTACCCGAAAGTCCTTGAGAGCGCTATAAAATTCGCGAAATTTTTACCGCACTTTTTTGTAAGAGAAAAGAAAATATCAGAGGATATAAAAAGAAGAACCGAGGCTAAAAAAACATAAAAAAACACCTCAAAAGCTAAACTTTCGAGGTGTTTTCCGGATTATAAGCTAAACTTTAAAATTATAAACTTTCTGTGAAAGTACGAGTGATAACATCGCGTTGTTGTTCAGGCGTTAATGAATTGAAACGAACCGCATAACCTGAAACGCGGATTGTTAATTGCGGGTATTTATCCGGGTTATTTACCGCATCTTCTAATGTTTCGCGACGTAATACGTTTACGTTTAAGTGCTGACCGCCTTCAACTTTAATTGTAGGCGCAACATCTACCGCTAATTCGCGATATTCGATTTGACCTAATTCGTTGATTGCAACGATTTGGTCTTCAGCGAATTCCGCTTTAGCCGCTAGACAACGGGCTTCGCCTTTGTCGCTGTCCAATAACCAGAATGAGTTTAATAAATTGTCATTTGCTGCTTTAGTAATTTGAATACCTTTAATCATAAAGTTGCCTCCTAAATTTTGGCGTTTGTTAAGCTAAATTGTTTAAGTGATGAGCATTTTATCAAAAAATTTTAAATTTTCAACTATTTTTGAAACTAAATGTAAAATATTTTTATGTTTTTGATTTATATCATGGCTTTAGCGTATGAAATTATACGGAATTAAATTTTGTTAACTTTTATATAGACTCTGTTTATAAAAGATAAGAAGGTCTTGAATATTTTTTTATAAACAAACCGCTCATTGCAATGAATTCAAGCAACATATTAAACGCCGGATGCCGTTTTATTTAATAAGCTCAAAAGTCCTAGGAATATTTTCTATTTTCAGTGCCGGTAAACTTATTTATAATTTCGTTTCATGATTAGCCGGAGGATGATTAAATGCAAACTTGGAAAGACGTTATCGGAACGGAAAAAACGCAGCCTTATTTTCAGCATATTTTGCAGCAAGTTCATGCCGCTCGTGATGCGGGTAAAACAATTTATCCTCCTCAGCATGATGTGTTTAATGCTTTTAAATTAACGGAATTTGATCAGGTAAAAGTAGTGATTCTCGGGCAAGATCCTTACCACGGTCCGAATCAGGCGCACGGATTAGCGTTTTCTGTATTACCGGGAATTGTGCCGCCGCCTTCACTATTGAATATTTATAAAGAATTGGAAAATGATATTGCGGGATTCCAAATTCCTCGTCACGGTTATTTAGTCAAGTGGGCGGAACAGGGCGTGCTATTACTCAATACGGTGTTGACGGTTGAGCGCGGCTTGGCCCATTCCCATGCCAATTTTGGTTGGGAAACTTTTACCGACCGCGTGATTGCCGCTTTAAACCGACACCGGGAAAATTTAGTATTTTTATTGTGGGGCAGTCATGCGCAGAAAAAAGGTCAGTTTATTGATCGCGACCGCCATTGCGTACTGACTGCGCCTCACCCGTCGCCGCTTTCCGCTCATCGAGGCTTTTTAGGATGTCATCATTTTTCTAAAGCAAATAATTACTTACAAGAACATAAAATCACGGAAATTGATTGGCAATTGGACACCCAATTATCCTAGATTTAGTGTATAATGCCGAGTTTCTTTAAACGGAGGAATTGCCATGTTAGCCATTATTTCACCCGCAAAGACACTTGATTATCAAAGTGCGGTGCCAAAATTCGAAATTTCTCAACCGCAGTTAACTCAATATAGTCAACAACTTATTGATATTTGTAAGCAATTAAGTCCGGCACAAATCGCTTCTCTGATGTCTATCAGCGATAAACTGGCGGGGCTTAATGCGGCACGTTTTGCCGATTGGCCGGCAGACCATAACGAACAAAATGCGCGTCCGGCAATTTATGCTTTTAAAGGCGACGTTTATACCGGCTTGGACGTGGAAAGCTTAACTTCTGATGATGTGTTGTTTGCGCAGCAGCATTTGCGTATGTTGTCAGGCTTATACGGTTTGCTGAAACCTTTGGATTTAATGCAGCCTTACCGTTTGGAAATGGGGACTAAACTTGCCAATAAGAAAGGGAAAGATTTATACGCTTTTTGGGGAAATGTGATTACCCAAACTTTACAACAGGCATTGGATGAACAGGGTGATAATATCTTAGTCAACCTTGCTTCGGATGAATATTATAAAGCGGTGCAAGCAAGTCAATTGAAGGCGCGTATTATTAAGCCCGTATTTCTTGATAATAAAGGCGGTAAATATAAAGTAATCAGTTTTTATGCCAAGAAAGCCCGCGGTTTAATGTGCCGTTATATTATCCAAAACCGTTTAACCGAGGCAGAGCAGTTAAAAGAATTCAATTTGGCCGGTTATTGGTTTGATGAAACCGCTTCCACAAAAGACGAATTTGTCTTTAAGCGTGATTTAGGTGAGTAAAAGATGAAAAAAATACTTATTTTAGCCGCCGTCAGTTTTTTAGCGGGTTGTGTCGGTTCTTCGACGCTTCCGCAAAAAAACGCTGAAAAATTACCGCACATTGAAGTGCCGAAAGAAATTGTTCATAACGGAAAAACTTATTATTTAAGGGCTCAGCAGGATTTAGGTTCGGTGGCTCGTTATGTTTATCTTGAAAATAAAGAAAATCTGAAAAACTGGAAGAGCGAAATCGAAATTTTAAATGATCGCAATACCGAACAACGCAGTATCGCCGATCGTATTGCATTGCGCGAAAAGGTTTATAAAAATACCGGTGTCGAGCATTTTCAATTAATGGAAAAAGACGATTCTTTATATGCGTTTGTGATTTATGCGCCTTCCGCACAGCATGACGATTGGCAGGTTGATGTGGCTAAGGGTGAAAATGTGATGGGTTGCGGTTTCGCTCAATATCAATATTCATTGAAGATTCCCAAAACGAAGAAATTAATGAATATGGGCAAAGTGAAACTTATCGGTTATTTAAAAAAATACGCCGTAGATAAAGAAATGGAGCGTTTGTCTACTACTAAATGGAATTGGGTCTGCCGAAATAATGAGTAAACAATATTCAACCTTGGTTAAAAGAGCCTCTCTTTTGGCGGTGTTCACCGCGGTGACCTTGATTGTGGTTAAGGCGTTTGCCTGGTGGCAAACGGGTTCCGTGAGTATGTTGGCTTCGATTACCGATTCCACATTGGATTTGCTTGCTTCCTTCATGAGTTTATTAATTCTCCGCTTTGCTTTAATGCCGGCGGATCATAATCATTCATTCGGGCATGGTAAAGCCGAGTCTTTGGCATCTCTTGCGCAGGGCGCTTTTATTATTGGTTCCGCTCTGTTGCTGTTATTGCACGCGTTTCAACGTTTGGGCGAACCTAAAGTTATTCAACAAACGGGGCTGGGCATTACGGTAACCATGTTTTCGATTTTGCTGACATTTATCTTAGTGGCATATCAAAACAAAGTGATTAAATTAACGGATAGTCCGGCGATTAAAGCGGATCAACTGCATTACCAAACGGACTTGCTTATGAATGCCGCCATTATGCTTTCCTTATTATTAGGATCTTTGGATTTCATATGGGCGGATGCGGTATTTGCTATTTTGATTGCCGTTTATATTTTGGTTAACGGCGGTAAAATGTGTTTTGATGCGGTGCAATTATTATTGGATCTTGCTTTGCCGGAACAGGAAATTGAACAGATTGAACGTTTGATCAGAGAAGATCCGAATATAATCGGTTTTCATGATTTACGTACGAGACGAGCGGGCGAAGTGCGATTCATTCAAATGCACTTAGAACTTAGCGATGATTTCTCTTTTGTGCAGGCGCATGCGATTACAGACAGTTTAGAAACGCGTTTAAAACAGGCGTTCCCAAGGGTAGAAATTGTAATTCATCATGAGCCTACAAGCGTGGTATTGGCTGAACAAAAAGCAAAGTGAAATAAAAGCTGATACTAATCAAACTTTGCTGGAAATCAGAAAATTTTTCTAGAGCGGATATACCTTATGGTGTATCTTATACCCCAAATTTATTATTAGACTTTAACTTAAGGTAATTGACCTATGATTAAAAAAATTGCTGTATTGACAAGTGGTGGCGATGCACCCGGCATGAATGCCGCGATTCGCGGCGTTGTGCGTTCTGCATTGTTTGAAGGATTGGAAGTATTTGGCGTCTATGACGGTTATTATGGGCTATACCATAATAAAATCAAACAATTGAACCGTTATAGCGTATCCGATGTTATTACCAGAGGGGGCACTTTCTTGGGTTCTGCACGTTTCCCGGAATTTAAAAATCCTGAAGTGCGGGCAAAATGTGCAGAAATTTTACGTTCTCATGGTATTGATGCATTAGTCGTAATCGGCGGTGACGGTTCATATACCGGGGCTAAATTATTAACCGAAGAACATGGCATCCAATGTATCGGTTTGCCGGGTACTATTGATAATGACGCGCCGGGTACGGACTATACGATTGGTTATCAAACCGCATTAGAAACGGCGGTTGATGCGATTGACCGTTTACGTGATACTTCAAGTTCGCACCAACGTATTTCTATTGTGGAAATTATGGGGCGCCATTGCAGCGATTTGACGATTAATGCTGCGCTTGCCGGTGGATGTGAATATATTGTGGCTTCGGAAGTCGAATTTGATCAAGAGGAATTAATTCAACAAATTGAGCGCAGCATTGCTAATGGTAAACGCCACGCAATTATTGCAATAACGGAATTAATTACTGATGTTCATGAGTTAGCTAAAAGAATTGAAGAACGCGTTCACCATGAAACCCGTGCCACAGTATTAGGTCATGTTCAACGCGGCGGTTCTCCTTGCGCTTTTGACCGTATTCTTGCATCCCGTATGGGGGTTTATGCGGTTGATTTGTTATTGCAAGGTAAAGGCGGATATTGTGTCGGTATTCAAAACGAGCAATTAGTCCATCATGATATCATTGACGCAATCAATAACATGAGACGTTCATTTAAGGCTGAATTGTTAGACATGAACGAGAGATTATTCTGATTTTTCTCTTTTTTTAAATTTGTTGATAGCTGTTTATTAAGGTAAGCGGCTTGGTAAAGTGCGGTCGAAATTCTCGAAATTTTGACCGCACTTTTTAAAGTGGTTCCGCTTATTTATTAACGATACGTTCAATAATTTTGAAGAAGTTTTCTGCATCCCAAGCACTACGACCTATAAATAGCCCGTCAATATATTGTTGTCCGAATAGTTCATTCGAGTTTTCCGCATTAACGCTACCGCCGTAGAAAACGGGAATATCTTTTCCCGCGTCACCAAATAACTCAATTAAACATTGTTTAATAACTGCATGTTTTTCATTCGCATAATCTGCGGTGGCAGGAATGCCGCTTTCACCAATTGCCCATACGGGTTCATAAGCTATTCTTAGTTTGGCTAATTGATTTGTATTAATTCCCGATAGACCTATTTTCAATTGAGTTCTTAATACTTCGTCGGAAATATTATAATTTTTTTGTTCAAGTGTTTCGCCAACGCAAAGTAGTGTCGTTAGATCATGTTTTAAAGCCGATAGTACTTTTTCATTTTCCTGCCGATCTGTTTCGCCAAATTTGTGGCGTCTTTCGGAATGCCCGATCATTACCAATTGAGTTCCTATTTCTTTCAGCATTAATGGTGAAATATCTCCTGTATATTGTCCGTTATCGTTAGGATTCATATTTTGAGCGCCAATAATAATCGGATTATCATGAGAAGTGGCTAGTGTGGTTTGAATAGCGGATTGGATAGCGGTATAAGACGGAATGACAAATAATTCTATATCGTTATTAGCCCTAATATCATGAGTTAATTCGGAGAGTCGGGCTAAAAACCGAGTTGTATCGGCTATTCCTTTGTACATTTTGAGATTGGTACCAAAATAATACTTTTTCATAAGTAACCTCTTAATATTTATACAAGATCTATATCTACGCTGCTTTTGATAACATTTAAGATATTTTTATCGATATTCTTATCCGTAATAATTTTATGAACCTGAGAGAGCGGGGCTGAAACCAGTAAATAACCCGTGCCGAATTTTTCACTACAAGTTAAAACATAAACATATTGTGCAATTTTAAAAATCTGTTTTTTGATCATCATTTGTTCATTGCCAATAGAGGTAATACCAAATTCGGGATCGATACCATGTACGCCGATAAAAGCCTTTGTAGCTTTAAAATTCTTTAACATTTCAATAGCAAAATCACCGACAAAGGCATTTTTATTTCCCCTCAATACTCCGCCGATAGAAATGATTTCTACGGCGGAACAGGTAGATAGTTCAGCGATTACCGGCAATGAATTGGTTATAATAATCAAATATTTATCCGAATATTTTTTTATAACTTGCGCTAAATAATAGCTATTAGAGGAATCATCTAAAATAATAGTGTCTCTTTCCGCTATGTATTGATAGGCTTTCTCGGCAATACGTAATTTAGCTTCTCTTTCCTTAAAAATATTTCCGGCCGGTATATGAATATCAAGGTAATCATTGCAGAGTTTGGCCCCTCCGTGCGTGCGAATAATTAGCCCTTTTTTTTCTAAAGATCGAATCAGACTTCTAATTGTAACGGTTGAGCATTGTAATATTTCGCTTAGTTCTATGTTTGTAATGACGTCTTTCCGTTTAAGCGAATCTATGATTAGTTGTTCTTTCTCGTTCAGCTTCATATTTACTCCTTATTTTCATTTTTTTTCTTTTGTTTAGCAACGAAAAAAATAAAAAATTAAATTTTTTGTGATCTAGATCGATTTTTGAACAAAAAATATTTGTTTTTTAGTTTCTGTCTCAATATAGTTATTTTACGATAAATTTAAAACGAAAGAAAGCGAAAGTTTAAATTATTTTAAGGAGCTTTAAATGAAAAAACCAGTAATTGCATTAACAATGGGTGATCCCGCAGGTATTGGTCCGGAAATTACCGTCGATACAATGCTAAGTGAAGAGATTCATAATGTATGTAAACCTTTTGTTATCGGTAGCATTCCTATTTTAGAAAGGGCTGCCAAGGTTCGTGGCGTTTCAATTAAATTTAATAAAATTCAGGATCCAAGTGAAGCTAAATACGAATTAGGAACTTTCGATGTACTTGAAACCGGTAATTATGACACTGATGCCATTAAGTGGGGCGAGGTTCAGAAACTCGCTGGCCAAATGTCTTATGACTGGGTATTAAAATCCATTGAGTTAGGTATGGCTAAAAAAATTGATGCGGTTTCTACCGCACCCATTCATAAAATTGCAATTAAATTAGCAGGTGTGAAAGAGCCCGGCCATACGGAAATTTATCAAAATGAAACTCATTCCGAATATGGCTTGACAATGTTTAGTTGCCATAAATTACGTGTTTTCTTCGTAAGTCGTCATATGTCGGTTATTGATGCTTGTAAGTACGCAACGAAAGAACGCGTATTACAAGATGTAAGAAATATTGATAAGGAATTACGTAATATCGGTATTGAAAATCCGTTCATTGCAGTTGCGGCGTTAAATCCTCATGGCGGTGATAACGGTTTGTTTGGTCGAGAAGAAATTGATGAATTGATTCCTGCCGTTGAAGCCGCAAAAGCGGAAGGGATTAATGCAACAGGCCCGGTTCCGGCGGATTCCGTATTCCATATCGGTAAATCCGGTAAATATGATGCGATTTTGTCTCTATATCATGATCAGGGGCACATTGCATGTAAAACATTAGATTTTGAAAAATCGGTAACTATTACATTCGGTTTACCGTTTATGCGTAGTTCTGTTGATCATGGTACTGCTTTTGATATCGCAGGGAAAAATATTGCAAATGGCGTAAGCATGATTGAGTCAACTAAAGTATTAGCTGAATATACAGCTAAGTATATGAATAAAAAAGCTTAATTTAGGAGGTGGAATATGCCTGTTATTGGTGTAGTCGCTGATGATTTAACCGGTGCGACAACAACCGGAGTATTATTAGCCCGCTCAGGTTCGAAAACAACCGTATGTTTTAATACGGAAGCTGCCATTAAATCGAATGCTGAAGTGCCATCCGATTCACTACTGATTAGTACAAGTAGTCGTCCGTTACTTAAACATGAAGCTTATAAACATGTGAAAGAAGCAACTCAAGTATTGAAAAATATGGGGGTGCAATATTTTACTAAACGCATTGATACCACAATGCGAGGTGGTGTCGGCGTTGAAATTGATGCGATGCTTGATACTTTGCCTGAGAATACCATAGCGGTTGTGGTGCCGGCGATGCCCCAATCCCGGCGTATTCTTGTTGGCGGTTATTCAGTGATTGACGGCGTTGCATTAACCAATACGCCAGTAGCGCGTGATGTGCGTACACCAGTACGGGAGGGGTATATTCCGGCATTACTTGCAAGCCAGACTCGTCGTAAAGTGGGGTTAGTCAGTTTAACCGACGTTATGCATGGCGTATATGAAATTCGTATTGCTTTGATGGATCAGATTACTCAAGGCAAACAAGTAATCGTTGTTGATGCAATCACTCTTGAAGATGTGTCTAATATCGCCCAGGCTTGTTTAATGCTTGATAATCCGATTCTAGCCGTTGATCCGGGTCCGTTTACCGCCGCACTCGGCTATCAACGGGGCTTAATCCACCGAGAAGAACCGAATATTCCACAAACTGATGCTACATGCGCTGAAGATAAAACCGTATTAGTAGTCGCCGGTAGTGCAACACCTGTTACTAAATTACAAATGGATACGCTTTGTCAGGATCCTCGTAATATATCAATTTCTGTCGATCCCGTATTGCTTATTGAAGGCGGCGATATTGCCGATACGGAAGCAAAACGAGTGGTGGGTCTTGTAAAAGATTATATGGCTAATGATGTGCGGCCAAGAGCAATTTTACTTGAAACGGCATTGCATGGTCCGTTACTTAATCTTGATGCGGAAGATGCTAAACGTAAGTTTGTTCGCGGTGAAAGCGCCGAGCGAATTAATGCGGGACTAGGCATGATTGTTTCGGATATTTTTAAACAAATTGGTCACCAACGTTTTGCCGGTATTTTTGCAACAGGCGGGGACACTATGGTGAATGTGTGCAACCAGTTAAATGTTTCGGCTATTGAAATGATTGACTATGTAATCCCACAATCCGATATCGGGCGTCTAGTGGGGATTTTTGATAATAAAATGCCGATTGTCGGTAAAGGCGGCTTAACAGGTGATGAATATACGGCTTGTAAGATTGTTGATCGCCTATTCTTAGAAGCCTGTCGAGATAAGTAATATATTGAGGAGTGAATAATTATGAAAATTGCTATTGGATGTGATGAAGCGGCATATCGCTTAAAAGTTGAAATTATGAAGCATTTAGATGAGCTGGGCATTGAATATGATGATTTTGGCGCCGGAGAAGGAGATGTCGTTTTATATCCTGATGTAGCGGAAGCCGTTGCAGTTGCGGTTGCCGAGGGAAAATACCAACGGGCAATTCTAACTTGCGGTACCGGTATTGGTATGTGTATTACGGCAAATAAAGTTCCGGGAATACGCGCGGCAGTATGTCATGATGTGTTTTCAACCGAGCGCTCAAGAAAAAGTAATGACGCTCAGATTATGTGCTTGGGAGAACGTGTTATAGGTGTTGAGTTAGCAAAATCATTAATTGATGTGTGGTTCAAATGTGAGTTTGCCGGTGGCGGTTCCGCACCTAAAGTGAAACGTATTAATGAAATTGATGCGAAATATAACAAAAGATAATTTCTGACGAACAATCCGCCTTATATTCATATTGTATCAAAAGATAAGGCGGTTTTTATCTACTTGCTATCTTAGGAGAACCATTATGGCATTACGCAATGAAGAAGGTCATATTGATCTTAAACTCATGGAAAGAATGATGAAAATCCCGGGCGGATTAGTCATTATTCCATTATTGCTCGCTGTTGCAATTAAAACATTCTTTCCGCAATTTTTTGAAATAGGTGGTTTTACAACCGGCTTGTTCCAAAAAGGTCAGCCCGCAATGATGGGGATATTCCTTATTTTATGCGGTGCGTCAATTAATATTCGTCAAGTAGGTATGCCTCTTTATAAAGGCGTAGTATTAACCAGTTCAAAATTCTTTTTGGGTGTGGCGCTTGGTTTATTAGTCGGTCATCTTTTCGGACCAGAGGGTATTTGGGGATTATCACCAATCGTCTTAATTGCAGCAATCACTAACTCAAATAGTTCCCTTTATATTTCACTTTCATCACAGTTTGGTAATTCAACAGATACGGGTGCAATTTCAATTCTGTCTTTAAATGACGGACCGTTTTTCACTCTAATCGCATTAGGAGCGAGCGGTTTAGCAAATATTCCGTTTATGGCGGTAGTAGCAACCCTGATTCCATTATTAATTGGTTTTGTTTGGGGTAATATTGATACTAAATTCCGTGAGTTATGCGGTAAAGCTCAGCCTATTATTATTTTCTTCATGACTATTGCAATCGGTTCTGGTACTGACGTCAGTACGATTTTGAAAGCCGGTGCATCCGGTATTATTTTAGGTATCCTTTCAACATTAACTGCAGCGGTATTTTTTTATGTATTTAATATTTTCTTACCAAAAAGAGAACGTAATGCAATGGGAGCGGCAATTGGTACAACCGCATTAAACTCAGCAATGACTCCGGCTGCCGTAGCTGATGCGGACCCTACCTTTACACCTCATGTGCCGCTTGCAACCGCACAATGCGCAACGGCTTCTATTATTACCTTATTCTTATGCCCGTTTGTAGTTGCGTTCTTCGATAGACAAATGCGTAAAAATAAATTAGGTATTTATTCTGCCGAAGGTTGGGCTGGTAAAGCTTTAGCGGAACGGGAAGCATTAGCTAAATCAGCGAGTTAGAGATAAAAAAGAGAGTGAAAACTCTCTTTTTTATTGTGATTTAAAATGATAGTGAAGATTCTTATAAAAGAAAAAAGTGATTACGGCTATAACGAATATTAAAAGACCCTCGGATAGCTAAATTAGGATAATTATTTATTTTGTGTAAAAATACAGAATATCTTTTCAGCCGACATTTTATTCACATGCATATTATTTTATTTATCCTCCTCATAATTCTCATCAAATTCTTACCGCACTTTGGTGTGTTGTTTGCTTTCCCGTTGACGGCGGTATTTGTGGCTATATTAGCAATGATTGTAGCGGCTTTAGGTCCATGGGAATTTTATAAATTCAAAACAACAGTGGATCCCCGTCATTTGAATAAAACCAGTATGTTGGTGACTTCGGGGATTTATCGTTATAGCCGTAATCCGATGTATTTAAGTTTGGTGCTGTTTTTATTCAGTGAAATCCTTTGGCTGGGAAATTGGTTGGGTATTGTAGGGATTGTGATCTTTGTAACCTACCTTAATTTAGGGCAGATTAAACGCGAAGAAGCGGCGTTAGCGGAAAAATTCGGCAAGACTTATTTGGCTTATAAACAATGGGTCAGACGCTGGATTTAGTCGTATAACAGATAAAAAGATACAAAGAAAAAGTGCGGTAAAATTTTGTGAAATTTTACCGCACTTTTCGTTATAAACTTAATTTTTGAATTAAACGTAATACATTTCAAATTCCGCCGGATGCGGCGTCCCAGCCGCAAGTTATCTATAAAGAAAGAAGAAAACGGTCACAAACAGGAATTCTTCGAACAAGTTACCCCGCAATCCGTCCGTATCCGTAAAAAACTGTTAACGGGAATGGATCGCAAACGTGCTAACCGAATCACCACCAGTACCAGCACGCATTAATTCAAAATTTTAATAGAGGCTGTTTATCTTTTAAGTATAAATTTGGGGCCAGATCAAAGTGCGGTTATTTTTTTAGGAATTTCGGATAACAAGATAGTTGTATCTTCTCAAAAGTTCCTCGGGAAAAATATTTTTTTCCAGTCAGAACTTACATTGCGCTTACCCGTCTAACCAGCAATAATATCCCTCCAACTTTACTATTTTATTAGTATTAGGAATTTTCTATGCTCCGTTTCCCTCGTTTTAACTTAAGAAGTTCAACGTTAATTGCCATTGTGGCGCTTTATTTCACATTAGTATTAAATTTTGCGTTTTACGGCAAAGTATTAACCCAACATCCTTTTACCGGCAAGCCGGAAGATTATTTTTTATTAACGGTTCCGTTTTTTGTATTTTTTACGCTGAACGCCGTTTTTCAGATCTTAGCCGTGCCGCTATTGCATAAAATTATTATGCCGTTACTGTTGATTATCAGTGCTGCGATTGCGTATAGCCAAGTGTTTCTGGACGTTTATTTTACAACGGATATGCTGGAAAACGTATTGCAGACCACACCTGCTGAAAGTACGCGGATGATAACCTGGCAATATGTGTTATGGATTATCGGATTCGGTATTATTCCGGCTTTTTTGTATCTTTTCGTAAAAATAAATTACCATACCTGGTTTAAAGAATTAGGAATTCGTCTGGGTGCAATTTTAGTTTCCGCAGTTGTGATTTTCAGTATTTCGAAATTTTTCTATCAGGATTATGCGGCGTTTGTACGCAACAACAAACCGACGGTCAATTTAATTTTGCCTTCGAATTTTATTACCGCGGGTGTGAATGAAATCAAACGTATCCATGATGCTAATCGCCCTTATGAAAAAATCGGATTGGACGCTCAACAGGAGAAACCGGATCCTTATCGTCATTTTACGGTTATTGTCGTCGGTGAAACTACCCGTGCACAAAACTGGGGACTGAACGGTTATCAACGGCAAACTACGCCGAAACTGGCGGCGCGTGGTGATGACGTTATTAATTTCAATCACGTGACCAGCTGCGGTACGGCGACTGCGGTGTCTGTGCCTTGTATGTTCTCGTATTTGACGAAAGATCAGTATAACGGTTCGAAAGCGGAAAAAATGGATAATCTGTTGGACGTGTTGCAGCGCGCGGGGGTGAATATTTTTTGGCTGGATAATAACAGCGACTGCAAAGGTGTTTGTTTGCGCGTGCCGAATGAAACCGTCAATATGACGCTGAAAGATTATTGTACGGAAGGAGAATGTCTGGACGAAGTTTTATTGCGCGATTTTGATAAAATCCTGAATGAAACCACTAAAGATACCGTGCTGATTTTGCACACTATCGGCAATCACGGCCCGACTTATTATGAGCGTTATACGCCGGAGTATAAAAAGTTTGTACCGACTTGCGATACTAATCAGATTCAGACGTGCAGCAATGAGCAATTAGTTAATACTTACGATAACAGTATTTTGTATATTGATAATTTTATTGATTCCGTGATCTCAAAATTGGAAAACAGAGATGATTTGGAAAGTGCGGTTTATTATGTATCGGATCACGGCGAATCTCTGGGGGAAAACGGTATGTATCTGCACGGTGCCCCTTATGCCATCGCCCCGGAACAGCAAACCCGCGTGCCAATGGTCTTTTGGTTTTCAAAAACTTGGAAAAAGAATGAGGGGGTAGATTTAAATTGCGTCAGAGAGAAAGCGAAAACACGGGAATTTTCTCATGATAATCTTTTCAGCACCGTAATCGGTATGATGGATATGAATTTAAAAACCTCTGTTTATCAACCCGAATTTGATATTCTGGCAAGTTGTAAGCGACATTAATTCAAAATTTTAACAAAAGCGACCGCACTTTTGGGGGCAGATCAAAGTGCGGTCATTTTATGCAGAGATTTTTTCAGGCAATAAAAAAGCACGAAACTTTATGAATCGTGCTTTTTTAGCAAATCGGATTAAATTATTTAGCGCAACCGCATTCCGCTAATTTCTTTTCGAAGCGCTCTGCCGCAAAGTCCCAGTTTACTACGTTCCAGAATTCTTTAATGTAGTCCGGACGACGGTTTTGGAATTTCAAGTAATAAGCGTGTTCCCAAACATCTAAGCAAAATAGCGGGAAGCCTTCGCAACCGGCAATTTCTTTTCCCATAATCGGAGAATCCTGGTTTGCTGTTGAAACGACTGCTAATTTGCCGCCTTCCTGTACAACTAACCAAGCCCAACCGGAACCAAAACGCGTTGCGGCTGCTTTTTCAAATTCAGCCTGGAATGCTTCAACGGAACCGAAATCGCGAATGATTGCATCTTTTAACGCACCTTGTAATGTTGTGCCGGTTTTTAATGCTTTCCAGAATAAACTGTGATTTGCATGACCGCCCACGTTGTTACGTACGGCAGTACGGTTTTCCGCAGCAACTTTATCTAAGTTTTTCAGAATCTTACCCGGGCAGGCGTCAAGATATTCCGCTAATGCCGGCACGTTTTTAACCGCCGCTTCAACCGCCGCATTGGCATTGTTTACATAAGTTTGATGATGTTTGCTATGGTGAATTTCCATTGTTAACGCATCAAAATGTGGTTCTAACGCATCATATGCGTAACCTAATTCAGGTAGAGTGTAAGCCATAAAAGTTCCTTGTAATTTTGTTGAGTGTTGTTGAAGTTTGCCGGCATTTTAAATAGCACTACTTATTATTTAAAAGTCCCGCAACCCTGATTCTTGGAATATTTTAACAGTAAATTTGATTAAGATCATTAAATTTACTCTTTTTTCATAAAAAATGGGCTACTTTTTATTAAGCAGCCCATTTTGTAATATTTAGGGTTTGTTTATAAAAGATAAACAGACCTTAAATCAAATCAATTTAGTTTTGTTGCGCTTTAACCGCCGCAATAGCAACCATATTGATAATACGGCGTACGGAAGACACGGAAGTTAAAATATGCGCCGGTTTTTTCATACCCATCAGGATTGGTCCGATAGTAATCGGTGTCGCGGTGCCCTGTAATAAATTCAAACTGATACGGGCGGATTCCATATCCGGCATAATGAGCAGATTTGCCGCGCCTTTGAGCGGACTGTCAGGCATAACTTCGCGGCGTAAATTCTCATTTAACGCTACATTAGCGTGCATTTCGCCGTCAATGATCAAATCAGGCGCCTGCGTTTTCACTAATTGTAAAACTTCGCGCATTTTAACCGCACTTTGATCTTCCGAAGTACCGAAATTAGAATGAGAAATTAACGCCACTTGCGGTTCAATACCGAAACGGCGCACTTCTTCCGCCGCCATTAAGGTAATTTCCGCTAATTCTTCCGCCGTCGGCGCTAAATTAACGAAAGTATCCGCGATAAATAAGTTGCCGCTTGGCAGTACCAATCCGTTTACCGTTGCCGGGATGTCTACATTTTCTTTAATGCCGATAACTTCTTTCAATAAAGAAAGGCTGGAAGAATAGGTACCGACTAATCCGCAAAGCATTGCGTCCGCATAACCGAGTTCCAGTAAAGCGGAACCGATAGCCGTCGAGTTGGTTAACATACGGCGTTTTGCCATGGCTTCGGTAACGCCGTGACGTTTTAGTTTATTGTGATAGAGCGACCAGCATTGTTGGTAGATTTCTTCATTATCCGTATTTAGCACTTCAAAATCGACACCCGCTTGGATTTTTAAACCGAGGCGTTTAATTTGCGCTTCGATCACATCCAAACGTCCGACCAAGACGGGATAAGCGATTCCTAAGGTCGAAATTTCTTGCACCGCATGCAAAATGCGGGTTTCTTCGCCGTCTGTGAGCAATACGCGTTTTTTATCCGCTTTCGCCTGATTAAAGACAGGTTTCATGAACAGATTGGTTTTGTAAACGAATTGGGTGAGTTTTTCGATATAAGCGTCGAAATTTTGAATCGGGCGGGTTGCCACGCCGCTGTCCATTGCCGCTTTGGCTACCGCCGGTGCAATACGGATAATTAAGCGAGGATCAAAAGGTTTAGGAATAACGTATTCCGGTCCGAAAGTGACTTCGCTTTCGTCCGTGTAGGCTGAAGAAACCACATCGCTTTGTTCGGCAAGCGCAAGATCGGCAATAGCGCGCACCGCCGCCATTTTCATTTCTTCATTAATTGTAGTTGCACCCACATCTAAGGCGCCGCGGAAAATAAACGGGAAGCAAAGTACGTTATTTACCTGATTAGGGAAGTCCGAACGGCCGGTACAGACGATGGCGTCGGGGCGAACCGCTTTTGCTTCCGGCGGTGTAATTTCCGGATTCGGGTTAGCCAACGCAAGAATCAACGGATTCGGCCCCATTGTTTTTACCATTTCCTGAGTCAACGCGCCGGCGGCGGAGCAACCTAAGAAAATATCCGCATTCGGAATTGCATCGGCTAATGAACGGGTACCGTTATCATCAATGGCATACAGTTTTTTGGTTGCATCCATATTTTCGTCGCGGCCTTTATAAATAACGCCTTTAGAGTCGCAGACCGTGATGTTTTCACGTTTCATCCCTAACGACACTAACAGATTTAAACAGGCAATAGAAGCCGCACCCGCACCGGATGCCACTAAACGCACATCTTCGATTTTTTTATTGATAATGCGTAAACCGTTTAAAACCGCGGCGGAGCTGATAATCGCCGTACCGTGTTGGTCATCGTGAAATACCGGAATATTCATGCGCTCGCGTAATTTTTGTTCAATGTAAAAACATTCGGGCGCTTTGATATCTTCAAGATTAATACCGCCGAATGTCGGCTCGAGGGCGGCGATAATTTCCACTAATTTTTCCGGATCTTTTTCATTTATTTCAATATCAAAAACATCTACGCCGGCGAATTTTTTGAATAAAACGCCTTTACCTTCCATTACCGGTTTGCCTGCGAGGGCGCCGATATTACCTAATCCCAACACGGCGGTACCGTTTGAAATTACGGCAACTAAATTGCCTTTTGCGGTGTAATTATAAGCTTTTGCCGGATCTTCTTGAATTTCTAAACAGGGCATTGCAACGCCCGGCGAATAAGCCAGTGCAAGGTCACGTTGAGTGGCAAGTGATTTAGTCGGGGTAACTTCGATCTTTCCGGGAACCGGAAATTCATGAAAATCTAATGCGGCTTGACGTAATTGTTCGTCCATATAAACCTCTTTTTAATATGCACAAATGGATAGGATAGAAAAATACTTTAACCGATAAAGTACTGCTTAATGATTATACATAGAATGGCATAATAAAAATGTGATATAAACCGATTTTTTACAAAATTTTTACAAAATAATTTTAGTAGCGAATTCCGGCTGCGTTTTTTGCTAAAAAATCACTATTTTTTAACCGCACTTTTTATTTCATGCTAAGATAGCAGACTTTTCTTTTGTATTGCGCAAGATTGCCGCTTTGGCTGCGTTTTATTATTTTAGGATATTTATGCGATTAGATAAATTTTTAGCGGAGAATACGGGATTAACCCGTTCTCAAGCGGCGAAAATACTGCGTCAGGGGAATGTGCAGGTTAACGGTCAGGTTGTAAAAAGCGGGTCGCTTAAAATAACGCCGCAAGATGAAGTTTTATTTGAAGGTGAGTCTTTAGAATGGCTGGAGGACGGCGTTTATATTATGCTTAACAAGCCGCAGGGTTACGTGTGCTCTCATGACGACGGCGAATATCCGACTGTCTATCAGTTTTTTGATTATCCGTTAGCCGGCAAGCTGCATACCGCCGGGCGTTTGGATGCGGATACCAGCGGGCTGGTGTTATTGACTGACGACGGGAAATGGTCTCATCGGGTGACATCGCCGAAATATCATTGCCAGAAAACCTATTTGGTGACCTTGGCGGACCCCGTTGAAAGCAATTACCGACAGGCTTGTGAACAAGGCATTCTACTGCGCGGTGAAAAAGAGCCCACAAAGCCCGCCATATTAGAAATTATTGATGATTACAACGTAAATTTAACTATCAGCGAAGGACGTTACCATCAGGTAAAACGCATGTTTGCCGCGTTAGGTAATAAAGTTGTGGGGCTGCATCGGTGGAAAATCGGTAATATTGAATTGGATGAGGATTTGCCCGAAGGGGAATTTCGTGTGTTAACCGCAGAGGAAATTCAATATTTTTAACGGAGGATAAAAAATTTGAGTACCGCTAAAAAAAGAAACTTTATATTTATTGCCACGCTGGGTATTTTGTCTATGTTGCCACCCTTAGGGGTGGATATGTATCTGCCTTCTTTCCTGAATATTGCCCGTGATCTGCAGGTGGATCCCGAGCGGGTCCAATATACTTTAACTTTTTTTACCTTCGGTATGGCGGCTGGGCAATTATTCTGGGGACCGGTGGGCGATAGCTACGGGCGCAAACCCATTATTTTGCTTGGTGTGATTATCGGTGCCGTCGCCGCATTTTTTCTGACCGGCGTAAATTCTATCGAAAATTTTACCGCACTTCGTTTTATTCAAGGTTTTTTCGGCTCTGCGCCGGTAGTGCTGGTAGGGGCGTTATTGCGCGATCTTTTTGATAAAAACGAATTATCGAAAACCATGTCGATGATAACGCTGGTGTTTATGATTGCGCCTCTGGTGGCGCCGATAATCGGCGGTTATCTGGTGTTATTTTTCCATTGGCACAGTATTTTTTATGTTATTTGCGCCATGGGAATTTTGAGTGCGATTTTAGTGTTTTTTATCATTCCGGAAACCCATCATCAGGACAATCGCATTCCTCTGCGGCTAAATGTGGTGGTACGTAATTTTGTAACTTTATGGCGCCGTAAAGAAGTGCTGGGTTATATGTTTTCTTCAGGATTAGGCTTCGGCGGATTATTCGCCTTTTTAACGGCGGGTTCTATCGTCTATATCGGTTTGTATGGCGTACCCGTGGATCAATTCGGTTATTTTTTTATGCTGAATATCGGCGTGATGACTTTAGGCTCCGTTATCAACGGGCGGGTGGTTCATCGAGTGGGCGCCGAACGAATGTTACAAATCGGTTTGACCGTTCAGCTTATCGCAGGAATTTGGTTGCTTATCGTGGCTTGCTTTGATTTAGGTTTTTGGCCGATGGCGCTGGGTATTGCGGTATTTGTGGGTCAAAACTCATTAATTTCCTCTAATGCAATGGCATCGATCCTCGAAAAATTTCCGACAATGGCGGGAACGGCAAATTCTGTCGCCGGTAGCGTGCGTTTCGGATTGGGCGCAACAGTGGGATCTTTGGTCGCCTTAATGAAAATGGACAGCGCCGCCCCGATGTTGTTTACCATGGGAATCTGCGTGATTGTCGCGGTTTGCTGTTATTATTTTTTAACTTATCGTTCGTTATAAACAGGAAAATTATGGCTTTACACAAATGCCCGGAATGTCGTCATAAAATCAGTCAAAATGCGATGATTTGCCCTCATTGCGGTTTTTCTTTTGAAACGGCAAGTTTAGAAAAATATAAGCAAACGCTGGAACAACGCCGTTTACATAATCAGCAAATTAATAAGAAAAGTGCAAAATTACAGTTTATCTGGCTGATTATTTTCGCGCTTTTTATCGCTTTAGCCGGTTATTTCACTTCATAGTGTAAGGCTTATGAGCATTTGAATAAAAATAACGGCAAGCCGGATTCGCTAAAAAGTGCGGTCAGATTTTCCATAGTTTATTTATGGAGCGGAAAATACGGCGTATAATAGCCGGCTCTGATTTTGAGGTAGGATAATGTTAAATAAAATTTTTTCGTGGTTTGAACGCAGGGTAGAGGCGTACCCCGATCAAACGCCAAATACCCCGGAAAACGGGTTATTTAAATTTATTTGGTCAAGTCTGGACGGAATGAAAAAATGGATCCTGTTGCTGGCGGTGTTAACTGTGGGTACCGGGGTGATGGAAGCGCTGTTATTTCAATTTATGGGCGTGCTGGTGGACTGGCTTGGCAACTATACGCCGGTAACCTTATGGCAGGAAAAAGGCACCTTGTTGTGGGGCATGGGCTTTTTATTGGTGTTCAGCATTTTATGGTCGTTTTTAGCTTCCGCCGTTCGTCTGCAAACCCTGCAAGGTGTTTTCCCAATGCGCTTGCGTTGGAACTTCCATCGCTTAATGCTGGGACAAAGTTTAAGTTTCTATCAGGATGAATTTGCAGGCAGAGTTTCGGCAAAAGTCATGCAGACCGCTCTTGCGGTACGTGATACCGTACTTACCATTGCGGATATGATGGTTTATGTGGTGGTGTATTTTATCAGCTCGGGCGTGGTGTTAGTGGCTTTAGACGGCTGGTTCTTAGTGCCGTTTGTGGTATGGGTCGTGCTATTCGTGATGATTTTGCGGGTGTTGATTCCTAAATTGGCAAAAACCGCCGAACGTCAGGCTGATGCGCGATCTTTAATGACCGGGCGGGTAACGGACGCTTATTCGAATATCACAACGGTAAAATTATTCTCTCACGGTGCCCGCGAAGCCAGTTATGCGAAAAAATCCATGGAAGAATTTATGGTCACGGTTCACGCGCAAATGCGTTTAGCGACTTCTCTGGATACGCTGACTTACGCCGCCAACGTCTTTTTAACTTTAAGCACGGCAATTTTAGGTATTCTTTTATGGCAAAAAGGTGCTGTCGGCGTGGGCGCTATTGCGACCGCAGTTGCCATGGCATTGCGTGTGAACGGTTTATCCCGCTGGATTATGTGGGAATCCGCCCGCTTATTTGAAAATATCGGTACGGTAAACGACGGCATGACAACATTGTCAAAGCCTCATACGATTATTGATAAGCCGAATGCACCTCAGCTTGAAGTGAAAAAAGGCGAAATCCGCTTTGATAATGTTGATTTCTGTTATGATCCGGCTAAACCGCTGTTAAACCATTTTAATTTAACCATTAGACCGGGTGAAAAAGTGGGTTTAATCGGGCGTTCCGGCGCAGGTAAATCGACTATTGTGAACCTGTTGTTACGTTTCTATGAAGCGCAAAACGGTACTATTAGCATTGACGGGCAGAATATTCTGGACGTACAACAAGAAAGTTTGCGCCGTCAAATCGGTTTGGTGACACAGGATACTTCATTGCTGCACCGTTCCGTGCGGGATAATATTATTTATGGTCGCCCGGAAGCGACGGATGAAGATATGATTAATGCGGCGAAACGTGCGGAAGCCGCCGATTTTATTCCGTTTTTAAGTGATGCGAAAGGTCGTCGCGGTTACGATGCGCATGTAGGAGAACGAGGGGTAAAACTTTCCGGCGGTCAACGTCAACGTATCGCCATTGCCCGAGTGATGTTAAAAGACGCCCCTATTTTATTATTGGACGAAGCGACCAGTGCGCTGGACAGTGAAGTGGAAGCGGCAATTCAGGAAAGTCTGGATAAAATGATGGAAAACAAAACCGTTATCGCCATTGCACACCGTCTTTCAACCATTGCGGCAATGGATCGCTTGATCGTTTTAGATAAAGGTCAAATCGTAGAACAAGGCACTCACGCCGAATTGCTTGCCCAAAACGGCTTATATGCCAAACTGTGGCGACACCAAAGCGGCGGTTTTCTGAGCGAACATGCGGATTAATTTCTGATAAAAAAAGTGCGGTAAAAATATCGAGAATTTTTGACCGCACTAAAAGTTTTAAATAGGCTATGCCTGATTGGCATAGTCTATCTTTTTATCAACAGAGTTAACACCTCATAATGCGAGGTGTGAGGAAACATATCAAATAATTGGATTTTTTGCAATTGATAATGAGTAAGTTCAAGTAAATCTTTCGTCATGCTTATCGCATTACAACTCGAATAAAGAATAAACTGCGGTTGCATTTGATTGAGAAATTGAGCCAGCGGTTTGCCGATACCTCGGCGGGGCGGGTTGACGATAACCAGATCCGGCTTGTTTTCGTCCTGATTTAAAGCAAAATTTGCCGCATCCAAAGACTGAAAATTCACCTTTTTCAGACCGCACTTTTGCGCGGAGAGGCCGGCGCAATAAATTGCCGAAGGGGCGATTTCAATTCCGGTTAATTCAATGTCGGGATTTTTTTCCTGCAATGCTTTTGCACAGTGCAAGCCGAATCCGCCGACACCGCAAAACAGATCCCAAAGTTTATTGACGGGTAAATCTTTCACCCATTGTTGCGCAGTGCCGTACAAGCCTTCCGCTACCTGCGGATTGGTTTGGAAAAAACCTTGCGGACGGATAAACAACGGAATCCGATTAAAGCGTTCTTCCAGCACCTGCCGTTCAGTAAAAAAGATTTCTTTTTCACCTTCTAAAATTGCTGCATGTCGCGGCTAGATATTGGCGCTAATTACTTTCAACTGCGGTAGTTTTTCCCGAAGTTTTGCCAGTTCCCGCCGAATTAACGGAATTTTATTCTCCGAACGCAACACGAAACGCAGCATAATATCTCCTTGATAACTGCTTTCCGTCAGCAGAATATATTTCAGTTCGCCTTTTTGTTTGGCAACATTATAAGGTACTAACCCCGCTCTCCCGATAAAATCTTTCAACACGGGGAAAATCGGTTTGAAACCGGCTGAATAGAGCAGACAATCCGTTAAATCCACCGCACTTTGCGGGGCATTTTGGTCTTTCAAAATACCTAAAACCGGGCGTTCCACCGCACCGCTTACCACCATTTTGGCTTTATTGCGAAAACCGCTTTGACGTGATTGAAAAGGCGCCGACCAACGGAGTTGCGATTGGTCTAAAGGAGCGATTTGTTGTTTTAAATGGATTTGTTTTTCATTTAATTGCTCGTCATAAGGGCGGTTAATCCATTGACAGGATTGGCATTGTTGGGTTTGGAAGTGGGGGCATTTTGTAGTCATAATTATGAAAGCTTATCCGGTCGCTTAATCGTTAAATTACAAAGGGCGTATGCGATACGCCCTACGGTATTTAGGATTGCTTATTTGCTGTCTAACCAAGATTGTTGAAGTGCGGTCAATTTTTTCGAATTTTCCAACCAGCGCCGGGTTTTTGTTAATTCGTTCCAGCTGAAGGCTTTTTTCTTAAATAATGACTGCAAACGACGTTGGCGGGCGACAAAGTGCGGCGGATTTTCTTCAAGTTTTAGATTATCCAGCACTTGAACCGTACCTTCCGGTTCGTTGCAAAGCAAAAGCAAATCACAACCTGCGGAAAGGGCTTTTTCGCTGCGGGCAACGAAATCCCCCATGAAACCGGCGCCTTTCATACCGAGATCATCGGAAAAAACCGCTCCGTCGAAGCTTAATTTTTGGCGCAAAATATTCTGCAACCAATATTTTGAGCCGCTGGCCGGCTGGCTGTCACAATGGCGATAAATTACATGTGCGGGCATGACCGCATCAAGCTTATTTTGTGCGATAAGTTGTTGGAAAGGTTGAATATCCCGCTCAAAAATTACGGCGCTCGGGCGTTCGTCATAAGGGGTTTCCAAATGACTGTCCGCCAGTACGTGACCATGCCCCGGGAAATGTTTGCCGGTGGTCGCCATACCCGCTTGATGCATGCCGTCAATAAATGCGGAAGCCAGACGGACGGCAGGTTCTACTTCTTCACAGAAACTGCGATCGCCGATGGCTTTACATTCGTGCCCTAAATCCAGTACCGGAGCAAAACTTAAATCAATGTCTAAAGCGGTCATTTCCGCCGCCATTAGCCAGCCGGCTTCTTTTGCCGTTGTCAGTTGAAGTGCCGGGTCGCTAATCATCGCGGCAAAAGATTGCATGGCGGGTAATTGGGTAAAACCTTCACGGAAACGCTGAACTCTGCCGCCTTCCTGATCCACGGTGATTAATAACGGTTTTTTCACTCGTTGGCGAATATCTTTAATTAACGCTTGAATTTGTGCTCTGTCGTAGAAGTTGCGGGTAAATAAAATAAGCCCGGCTACCAGAGGATGCGCGAGTAATTCCGCCTCTTCCGCTAAAAGTTCTTGACCTTTCAGGTCGATAAGTAAGGTTGACATATAAATAATTAGTTATTACCGGAAAAAAGATATAAACGGTAGTTTACACTTTCTGCGGTCGGCTTTGTCAGGTTAATTTCGGCTTTTTGCTGAGGCTGCAACAACAATGCGCCCTGATATTTTTCTTGTTGGGTTGAAAATAGTTGGGTTATGCCGTTTTCATCGTACCAATACAGGTTGTAGTTAAAGGCGATAGGTTGCTGGCTTTTATTTTTTACCCAGGCGGAATGTGCTCCCGCATTTGCTTCAATAGATTGTGCGAGATTTGCCGCGATATTAAGAATCGGCTTCTGCGTACTCACTAAGTTGGGCTTTTGTGCCGAACATGAGGCAAGCAAAAGTGCGGTTGCAAAAAGGAAAAATTTTTTCATTATCAAATAAGTGCTGTTAGGGGCGTATTTGCTACGCCCTTTGGAATTATTTTGCGTTTAACGGACCGAGTTTTTCGCCGCCGAGTAAGTGCATATGAATATGAAATACTTCTTGCCCGCCGTGTTTGTTACAATTGACAATTAAACGGTAGCCGTCTTCCGCAATACCTTCCAGTTTGGCAATTTTAGCGGCAGTAATAAATAAGCGTCCTAATACGGCTTCATCTTCTGCGGTTACGTCGTTTACTGTCGGAATCAATTTATTCGGAATAATTAAAATATGAGTTTTTGCCTGCGGCGCAATATCGCGAAATGCGGTGACAAGATCGTCTTGATATACAATGTCGGCGGGAATTTCTTTACGAATAATTTTACTGAAAATTGTTTCTTCTGCCATTTTGTGTTTCCTTATTTTTGGGAAAAATCTATCGCACTTTTTATCAGAAATCAGCTTAAATAGCAATTTATCTCGTAAACCAAAGGAATAAATCCACACCCTTTATAATGGTATTATTACTCTATTTGGGTAATTTTGATTTAGGTCAAAAAATCTGTAAAAGGTGATATGGATCACTCAAATTAGCTATTATCTAATTTATGAATCTTTTATAATCCCCCCGTTAAATAATATTCAACAATTTTGGATTTTTTAATCTATCATTTATGCTTTAAGGCAGTTCTACTCATTTCCGAGTAGTTTTATTACTAAGGAAAGCTCAATGAAATCGGAAGATTTTAAATTGGCTTGGATGGCTTCGCCAACCGAGATGGCTCAAACCGGGTTAGATGTCGGCGTTTATAAAGCTACGAAAAAACAAGCCTATTCATTTTTATCGGCGATCTCTGCCGGTATGTTTATTGCTCTTGCATTCGTTTTTTATACAACAACTCAAACAGCCTCTGCGGGAGCGCCTTGGGGATTAACTAAACTGGTCGGCGGTTTGGTGTTCTCTCTCGGGGTAATTATGGTGGTGGTTTGCGGCTGTGAACTATTTACTTCATCAACTTTATCGACTATTGCCCGCTTTGAGAGTAAAATTACAACAATTCAGATGTTACGTAACTGGATTGTGGTTTATTTCGGTAATTTTGTCGGCGGTTTATTTATTGTTGCATTAATTTGGTTTTCCGGTCAGATCATGGCGGCAAACGGTCAGTGGGGATTAACCATTTTAAATACGGCACAACATAAAATAGAACATACCTGGATTGAAGCCTTCTGTTTAGGTATTCTTTGCAACATTATGGTATGTATTGCCGTTTGGATGGCCTATGCCGGCAAAACTCTAACGGATAAAGCTTTTATTATGATCCTGCCGATCGGGTTGTTTGTCGCTTCAGGCTTTGAACACTGCGTAGCAAATATGTTTATGATCCCTATGGGCATGGTAATTGCAAATTTCGCATCGCCGGAATTCTGGCAGGCAACGGGTTTAAATGCCGAGCAGTTTGCAAATTTAGATATGTACCATTTAGTAATTAAAAATTTAATTCCTGTTACTTTAGGTAACATCGTCGGTGGTGGTGTTTGCATTGGTTTAATGCAATGGTTTACCAGTCGTCCACATTAGTTGGGTGAGAGTGACGGCAAATCCGCCGTCATCCTTGCAAGGTTTCAATCTTATCAATACTAGAAAAGAAGGAAGTATTAAAAATGGCTGAATTAACTGAAGCTCAAAAAAAAGCATGGGAAGGATTCGTTCCCGGTGAATGGCAAAACGGCGTAAATTTACGTGACTTTATCCAAAAAAACTATACTCCGTATGAAGGTGACGAATCATTCTTAGCTGATGCGACTCCTGCAACCAGCGAGTTGTGGAACAGCGTGATGGAAGGCATCAAAATTGAAAACAAAACTCACGCACCTTTAGATTTCGACGAACATACTCCGTCAACTATCACTTCTCACAAGCCTGGTTATATCAATAAAGATTTAGAAAAAATCGTTGGTCTTCAAACAGATGCTCCGTTAAAACGTGCAATTATGCCGTACGGCGGTATCAAAATGATCAAAGGTTCTTGCGAAGTTTACGGTCGTAAATTAGATCCGCAAGTAGAATTTATTTTCACCGAATACCGTAAAACCCATAACCAAGGCGTATTCGACGTTTATACGCCGGATATTTTACGTTGCCGTAAATCAGGCGTGTTAACCGGTTTACCGGATGCTTACGGTCGTGGTCGTATTATCGGTGACTACCGTCGTTTAGCGGTATACGGTATCGATTACCTGATGAAAGATAAAAAAGCCCAATTCGATTCATTACAACCGCGTTTGGAAGCGGGCGAAGACATTCAGGCAACTATCCAATTACGTGAAGAAATTGCCGAACAACACCGCGCTTTAGGCAAAATCAAAGAAATGGCGGCATCTTACGGTTACGATATTTCCGGCCCTGCGACAAACGCACAGGAAGCAATCCAATGGACATATTTTGCTTATCTGGCAGCGGTTAAATCACAAAACGGTGCGGCAATGTCATTCGGTCGTACGTCTACATTCTTAGATATCTATATCGAACGTGACTTAAAACGCGGTTTAATCACTGAACAACAGGCGCAGGAATTAATGGACCACTTAGTAATGAAATTACGTATGGTTCGTTTCTTACGTACGCCGGAATACGATCAATTATTCTCAGGCGACCCGATGTGGGCAACCGAAACTATCGCCGGTATGGGCTTAGACGGTCGTCCGTTGGTAACTAAAAACAGCTTCCGCGTATTACATACTTTATACAATATGGGTACTTCTCCGGAACCAAACTTAACTATTCTTTGGTCCGAACAATTACCTGAAGCGTTCAAACGTTTCTGTGCGAAAGTATCTATTGATACTTCCTCCGTACAATACGAAAACGATGACTTAATGCGTCCTGACTTCAACAACGATGACTATGCAATCGCATGTTGCGTATCACCGATGGTCGTAGGTAAACAAATGCAATTCTTCGGTGCGCGCGCAAACTTAGCGAAAACTATGTTATACGCAATTAACGGCGGTATCGATGAGAAAAACGGTATGCAAGTCGGTCCTAAAACTGCGCCGATTACAGACGAAGTATTGAATTTCGATACCGTAATCGAACGTATGGACAGTTTCATGGACTGGTTGGCGACACAATATGTAACCGCATTGAACATTATTCACTTCATGCACGATAAATATGCGTATGAAGCGGCATTGATGGCGTTCCACGATCGTGATGTATTCCGTACAATGGCTTGCGGTATCGCGGGTCTTTCCGTGGCTGCGGACTCATTATCCGCAATCAAATATGCGAAAGTTAAACCGATTCGCGGCGACATCAAAGATAAAGACGGTAATGTCGTGGCCTCAAATGTTGCTATCGACTTCGAAATTGAAGGCGAATATCCGCAATTCGGTAACAATGATCCGCGTGTTGATGATTTAGCGGTAGACTTAGTTGAACGTTTCATGAAAAAAGTTCAAAAACACAAAACTTACCGCAACGCAACTCCGACACAATCTATCCTGACTATCACTTCTAACGTGGTATACGGTAAGAAAACCGGTAATACTCCGGACGGTCGTCGAGCAGGCGCGCCATTCGGACCGGGTGCAAACCCAATGCACGGTCGTGACCAAAAAGGTGCGGTTGCTTCACTTACTTCTGTGGCTAAACTTCCGTTCGCTTACGCGAAAGACGGTATTTCATATACCTTCTCTATCGTACCGAACGCATTAGGTAAAGATGACGAAGCGCAAAAACGCAACCTTGCCGGTTTAATGGACGGTTATTTCCATCATGAAGCGACAGTGGAAGGCGGTCAACACTTGAACGTTAACGTTCTTAACCGTGAAATGTTGTTAGACGCGATGGAAAATCCGGAAAAATACCCGCAATTAACCATTCGTGTTTCAGGTTACGCGGTTCGTTTCAACTCATTGACTAAAGAACAACAACAAGACGTCATCACTCGTACGTTTACACAATCAATGTAATTAAGAGTTTGTCTTATTGCTTAATAAATTCCGCCTCAATAGGCGGAATTTTTTTGTTTTAATTCCCCTGATTAAAGCGGATAAAAGTGCGGTAGTTTTTTGCGAAGATTTGACTATTCTCTGAAAAAAACGAAATTCTTTGCTATAATCTTCTTGCTATATTTTGTTGATTATTTAAGGGCATATTATGTCGGTTTTAGGACGAATTCATTCATTTGAAACCTGCGGGACAGTTGACGGGCCGGGAATCCGCTTTATTTTATTTTTACAAGGCTGCTTAATGCGTTGTAAATATTGCCATAACAGAGACACCTGGGATTTGCACGGCGGTAAAGAAATTTCCGTTGAAGAATTAATGAAAGAAGTGGTGACCTATCGCCATTTTATGAACGCCTCGGGCGGCGGAGTTACCGCTTCCGGCGGTGAAGCTATTTTACAGGCGGAATTTGTACGGGACTGGTTCAGAGCCTGCCATAAAGAAGGAATTAATACTTGCTTGGATACCAACGGTTTCGTCCGTCATCATGATCATATTATTGATGAATTGATTGATGACACGGATCTTGTGTTGCTTGACCTGAAAGAAATGAATGAACGGGTTCACGAAAGCCTGATTGGCGTGCCGAATAAAAGAGTGCTCGAATTCGCAAAATATTTAGCGGATCGAAATCAGCGTACCTGGATCCGCCATGTTGTAGTGCCGGGTTATACAGATAGTGACGAAGATTTGCACATGCTGGGGAATTTCATTAAAGATATGAAGAATATCGAAAAAGTGGAATTATTACCTTATCACCGTCTAGGCGCCCATAAATGGGAAGTACTCGGCGATAAATACGAGCTTGAAGATGTAAAACCGCCGACAAAAGAATTAATGGAGCATGTTAAGGGGTTGCTTGCAGGCTACGGGCTTAATGTGACATATTAGAAGAAATAAAAAAACCGTCGTAAACATTATGACGGTTTTTTTGTCACTATTTTTCAGGGGAGTTAAGCCGGGGGTGTTGTAAAAGTGCGGTAGCTTTTTGTTGTTTTTTCTGTTCCCTGCGCTTTTGGAAAAAGCGGCTTAACTTCTGACTGCATTGATCCTGTAAGACACCGCTTGTGATCTCAACCCCGTGATTCATTTTATAATCCTCAAAAAAATGAAATCTGGAACCCACCGCACCGGTTTTGTAATCGGACGCCCCGAATACCAAGCGTTTGATTCGGCTGTGTAAAATTGCGCCGGCGCACATGGTGCAGGGTTCTAAAGTCACGTATAAAGTGGTATTGAGCAGGCGGTAATTTTGGATTTTTTGCGCGGCGTTACGCAACGCAATAATTTCGGCATGGGCGGTGGGATCCGAGTTTACAATAGAGAGATTCCAGCCTTCACCAATGATATTGCCCCGTTCATCCACCAATACGGCACCTACGGGAATTTCCCCTAAAGCTTCCGCCTTGTCGGCAAGGAAAAGAGCTCGATTCATCATTTTTTCGTCAAAGCTAATTTGTTGATCCATAAGAATTATCAGGCTGTTAATTGAGATGAAAAAAAGTGCGGTCAAAAATTTAATATTTTTCTGCGTATTTACGGACGCCAAACAGGCATCCCTACATTTTATGTTGAAAAAATATTTTCCATAACAGATGAAAATATTAAATTTTTGACCGCACTTTTGTCGGTTTATACCGAGAACGGATATTTTATCGGTTCGTGGCATTGGTAACCAACGACGTTGAAATCATCCATGGTTACCCAGGTTTCTAAATCTTCAAGGGTTTTAATGTCCGGATTAATTTCCAGTTTTGGCGACGGGAACGGTTCGCGTTTTAACTGCACGTCGCGCATTAGTTCCAGCTGGTCTTCGTAAATATGCGCATTGACGATTTTGTGGTATGCCTGACCGGCTTTTTTACCGGTAATCTGCGCCATTAAAGCTAAGAACGTAAATACTTGAATTTGATTGAAATTCAAGCCTAAAGGTACGTCACAGGAGCGTTGATAACTGGTTAAATAAAGCGTATCGCCCAGCAAAGAAAACGTGTGATTGTACATACAAGGGCGCAGACAACCGAGATCGAATTCGCCTGGGTTTAAAAAGGTCAGAATTTCGCCGCGATCATCAATGCCGCGACTTAAATTGTTGACAATTTTGCGTAATTGATCAACGGTTTCGCCGTTAGGCTTACGCCAGGCTCTGCCCTGTACGCCGTAAACGCGCCCCATGTCGTCGGTGCCTTTGCGATGAGGGTTATTCATCCATACCTGATTTTCATTAGCGTTGGCATCCCAGGTTTTTGCTCCTAATTTACGGAAATCCGCCGCATTATCGTAGCCGCGGATATAACCCAGAAACTCCGCAATCGCCGCTTTCCAATAACTTTTACGCGTAGTAATAATCGGAAATCGGTTGTTTGCCACATCATAAGTCAAATCCGCATTGATAACGGTTAAGCAGCGTTTTCCGGTACGCTTGTTTTCAATCCAGCAGCCTTCATTTACGATACGTTGGCATAAATCTAAATATTGACGCATATATTTCCTTAAAATTCGTTAATTTTTAACCGCACTTTGACGACGGTAGGCTAATACAATAAATAAAGCGCCCAACAGAATCATCGGCGTTGAAAGAATTTGTCCCATGGAAATCTGTTGTCCGAAATAAAGCCCCAGTTGAGCGTCCGGTTCGCGGAAAAACTCCACAATGAAACGGAATAAACCGTAGAATAACAGGAATAACCCCGCTACCGAACCTGCCGGGCGAGGCTTTCTGATAAACCAGTTGAGAATACAAAACAGCACAATCCCTTCTAAAACAAATTCATAGAGTTGCGAAGGATGTCGCGGTAAATAACCGCCGCTTGGGAAAAGAACCGCCCAAGGTACATCGGTAACGCGTCCCCATAGCTCGTCATTAATAAAATTACCAATACGCCCCATACCTAAACCGAAGGGAATTAACGGCGCCACAAAGTCTGCGACCACCCAGAAATTGCGTTTTTGCAATTTTGCGGTGACAAGCATGGCAACGATCACGCCGATTAAACCGCCGTGGAATGACATACCGCCTTCCCATACGCGGAATAAGTAACTTGGTTCCTGCACAAACAGATCCCATTGATAAAACAGCACATAGCCGATACGTCCGCCAAGGAAAACCCCGGCAAAGCCGTTAAACAGCAAATTATCCACTTGTTCTACCGTCCAACCGCTATCAGGACGGTTAGCGCGCTTAATTGCCAACCAACGGGCAAAAATAAAGCCGATTAAATACATCAAACCGTACCAGCGTAGGCTGATCGGACCGAGAGAAAATATAATAGGATCAAATTGCGGGAAAGCTAAAAACTGATTTTCCATAAATTTCCTTAAATAAATTATCCTATTAGCATTTTAATTGCCATTAAGATTAAAAAGATAGCGAAATAGCGCTTGAGGGAGGCAACAGGTAATTTATTTGCCATTTCCGCCCCGAACTTAGAGGTAAAAAACGAAGTCAGCGTAATACCTAATACGGCGGGTAAATAAATATAACCCAATGACCAGTCAGGCATACCTTCAACCGACCAACCGCCAATCATAAAGCTAAGCATGCCCGCCAAACCTAAAAATGCGCCGCAGAAGGATGAGGAACCGACGGATTTTCTCATTTCAATACCGCGGGAATTAAGGAAAGGTACAATAAAACTACCGCCGCCGATACCTGCGGCACTGGAGGCGATACCGATTAAAATGCCGCCTAGAATCGTTGATTGCGGTGTCAAGGGTTTAGCCGGGGTTTTTGATTTTTTGTTGCGGATAGACAGCACCATTTTGGCGGCTAAATAAACTACGAGGCAGGCAAACAGTTTGCTGGAAATGTCTTTTGGCAACTTGCCGATAAATAAACCGGAAATAAAAGTGGCGATAACCAAAGTCGGCGCTAAATATTTCACTGCTTCCCAAACCACATTGCCCAATTTATTGTGGCGATAAGCGGAGGCGAGACTGGTGATAATAATCGTAGCGAAAGATGTGCCTAATGCGGTTGCCATCAGTTTTTCATCGGGCACGCCGACCATCGGCAATAAATAAAGCAGGGTAGGCACAATAACCAAACCGCCGCCGATACCAAAAATACCGGCCAGAAAGCCGACAATTGAACCGACAATTAATGTAATAATAAAAAAAGTAAGCATATTAAACTCTTGTTTTGCGTTTTTTGTCTTGATTTCTATAAGGCGAATAAGGCTTTTTAGCAGAATAATTCGCTTTTTTCTCGTCATTATTGTTTGTTGAGAGAGGATTTACGGTTTTATTCGCATCAAACAGAAAGCAGGCAAATTCTTTCATTGCTTTGCGATAAACGTCTCGTTTGAAGGAAACTACCTGACGAACGGGATACCAAAAACTTACCCAACGCCAGCCGTCAAATTCGGGGGATTTGCTGCAATTCATATTGATATTTTTTTCATCACTCATCAATTGTACTAAAAACCAGCGCTGTTTTTGACCTATACACATAGGTTTGCTGTCATAACGCAATAAGCGCTTCGGTAATTTATAACGCAGCCATTGTTTTGATGCATAGACGATACGTACGTCTCGGCGTGTTAAACCTACTTCTTCATATAATTCACGGTACATCGCTTGCTCGGGCGTTTCGCCGTCGTTGATGCCGCCTTGCGGATATTGCCATGAATTTTGCCCGTACCTTTTTGCCCATAGGACTTGTCCTTTGCGGTTGCAAATAACAATTCCAACATTAGGTCGGTAGCCATCGAAATCGATCACTATCGCTCACCTTAATTAAATATTGTCTATACCTTGATAACCTTAAATTGTTTCATACTATGAGGCTTTACTCAATACTATTAGTATAAATAGTCCTAAATATGGGAAAAGTGCGGTCATTTTTTTATTTATTTATTTATTTATTTATTTATTCTATTTATCTTATCCTTGGAAATTATTCACATTTCCGCAATTTGTGGATAGTGCTGTGCATAACCTTTGAGTAAGCCATGAATAGAAAATAATTTCCGTGAAGATCTTTAATAATTACAGGATGATAAAAAAGATCAAAACAGATCTTTTAAATTTTAAACGATCATCATATTGACAAATTTTAAAGCCAATTGAATCGGTTATTTATCCACAAAATGGAGGAAAAAGTGCGGTGAATTTTTAATAAGTTTTGAATATTTTTTATTCTTTGGTGAGTTATTCAAGGTTTCTGTGGATAAAATTGTGGTTGAACGGGGTAATAACTTTTAGTCGTGCCGGACAGGTAAGGGAAATACCGCGAATGAAATGAAAAAAGATAGATAAATCAAAATGATATATATCCAGTAAGGCGCCATTTAAGGAAAAGAAAAAAGCTGAAAATTACTGTTTATTTTTTAACCGATAAAAGATTGCCGTTTAAAGAGGGCTTTCAACTTGCAGTTGGTCATAGAGATCCGTTACGGATAAAATAAGATAAGAACGGATTAATTTTTCGCGACGTAACACTTTTACCTGATAAAGCAAGGAATCTTTTGTGCCGTCGATTTTTGTATCAAGATTAAGGAAGGACTTATCCTGGCGGACATTCAGCCCCTGAATGAACGACATAATGATAGGATCAAAGAATTCATATTCTTTACCATCATTGTTTAACGCCTCTTTGAGCTGAATAAACGCATTGATATCCATAAAGGTTTCATGGGAAATAATGCCAAGTCCAAGCAGGACTTTTAATCGGATAGAAAGGTCGAATAACGGGCCGGAATTGATAAAAAGCGAGTCAACTACGGATTTTACGGCAAAATCCGTTTTTCGAAAAACCCGGTTGATTAACTGGTCTACCGACTCGTCAAAAATCGCAACGCAAGCGGTAATAAATCCGCGAATGGAGGTAGTTTCGTTAAGTTTTTCGTAAATTGGATCTTCTGATGTCACGACTGCAAAACCTTATTAGAAGAAAGTGCGGTTGAAATTTTCAAAATTTTAACCGCACTTTTACGGCAATTAAAGCGTTTCGTAAGCCTTCGCAATACGAGCGATTACATTTTCATCCTGTAATTCCGTATATTTTTTGATGGTTTGCGTAACACCTGCTTCAGCAAGGGATTTGGCCAGTTCCAATGCCTGCGGGTCGTTCTCATTACGATATGAAAGTGCGGTTGCAATTGCGCGAATTAAATTATCATTCGGTAAACCGTATTCAATAGTGCCGCGCAACGGTTTAATCAAACGATCGTTGTAACTTAATTTGCGTAACGGTTCACGACCGACACGATCCACATCGTCCACTAAGTACGGGTTGGCGAAACGTTTTAAGATTTTTTCGATGTAAGCGGCATGGGCTTGCGGATCAAATCCGTAGCGTTTAATCAATACCGCGCCGCTTTCTTGCATCACGGATTTTACAAAGGCTTTTACGCTTTCGTCTTCAATGCTTTCTTTAACGAATTTATAGCCTTTGAATTTACCATAATAAGAGGTGACCGCATGACCGGTATTTAAGGTGAACAGTTTGCGTTCTACAAACGCCATTAGGTTATCCGTTAATTCCATGCCTTTAATATCGGGAATCGCGCCTTTGAATTGGGTTTGGTCTACAATCCACTCGCTGAATTCTTCCACTGTGACTAATAACGGATCTTCCGCATCGGGTTTTACCGGCGGCACAATTCGGTCAACCGCACTGTCAACAAAACCGATAAGTTGTTCGACTTTATCTTTATAGTCGGGGTTTAAGTGAGTGAAAACCTGTTCTTTCAGAAAACTTGTACCGCGTACCATGTTTTCACAGGCAATAATGTTTAACGGTTTTGTGTTGCCGCCGGCAATACGTGCTTCTAAGGCTTTGGCAAAGGTGCTTGCAACAATTTTTAAAACGTTCGGGCCGACCGCAGTGGTCACCAAATCCACTTCATTAAATAACGTAATAATTGCCGTTTCGTCTTTTGAATTTACACCTGTGACCTGGGTGACCCGTTCGACTGTATTAATACTGTCGCCAACGATTTTAACACCGTAGCTTCGGCGGCTTTTTAATAAATCGATAACGCTGTCGTTTACATCGGCGAAAATTACCTGCATACCGCTGTCTGCTAATAATTTACCAATAAAACCACGGCCGATATTACCCGCACCGAAATGTAATGCTTTCATTTTATTGTCCTCTTGTCGGGTGGGCTTATTAACCCATCATTTTAATCAAGAAAATATAAAGGTGGGCCAGCAAGCCCACCCTACAACCATTATGCTTTAAGCAATTCTAATACTTTATTTACATCGTTAGTGGACGTGAGCAATTCAATCGCTTCGTCGCTATCTAACGCGTTTGTTATTGCCGATACGACCTGAATATGTTCATTATTGCGCGCCGCAATACCGATAACCAGTTTTGCCACTCCGTCTTCTTCGTCGGTGAAGCGTACGCCTTCAGGATATTGACAAACCACCACGCCGGTTTTGAGCACCGCATCTTTCGCTTCAATGGTTCCGTGCGGTACGGCAACGCCTTCGCCTAAATAAGTGGAAACTAATTTTTCGCGCTCAAACATGGCGTCTACATAACTCGGTTGAACAAATCCCGCTTTGACTAATTGTTCGCCGGCAAAGCGGATAGCGGCAAATTTGTCATTGGCTTTTAAGCCTAAGAAAATTTGTTCCGGTTGTAAACTGAATGTCGTACCGTTGACTTCAATTTCGCCCTCTTTAGCTTGCGCTACGGGTGCTTTTTCATCAAAATTCGCTTTCAAATCATTCACTAAACTATCGTAGAATTTATTATCCAGGAAGTTGGTTAATGAGAAATGCATTGCATTCGGTACTTGTTTTTTAGCACGTAAAGTCAAGTCTTGGTGAGTGATAACTAAGCGGGCGTCTTCCGGTAAGTCGTTGATCGCACAGTTTGCCACTTCAATCGGCAAGCCCGCATCATTGATTTTTTTACGTAACATGCTTGCGCCCATTGCGCTTGACCCCATACCGGCATCACAGGAT